>NZ_KI912270.1:6355836-6655836 GCF_000243415.2 Mycolicibacterium tusciae JS617 | reverse complement strand
CCGGTGCGCATCGATCCTGATGGCGCAGTCACCGAGTTGCCCTGCGTGGATCCGCCACTCCTGCCCGGCGCGCTCACCGAGGTCGAGGCAACGGCCACCGACGGCACCAGGGTGCGCTCGTGGCTCGTGTTGCCGGACGGCGACACCCCTGCACCGCTTCTGCTGTGGATTCACGGCGGTCCACTCGGCAGCTGGAACGTCTGGTCGTGGCGATGGAATCCGTGGCTGCTGGCCGCACGAGGATATGCTTTGTTGCTTCCTGATCCCGGTCTGTCGACCGGCTATGGACAGGAGTTCATCCAGCGGGGGTGGGGAGCGTGGGGCAGCGCCCCATATGACGATCTGATGGCTGCCACCGACGCCGCGTGCGCGCATCCCCGCGTGGATGCCGACCGGACCGCGGCGATGGGCGGATCGTTCGGCGGCTACATGGCCAATTGGGTTGCCGGACACACGGACCGGTTCGACGCCATCGTCACCCACGCGAGCCTGTGGGCGCTCGACCAGTTCGGCGTCACCACCGATGCGTCGTACTACTGGATGCGGGAGATGACACCGGAAATGGCCGCGGCAAACTCGCCTCACAATCATGTCGGTGAGATAGCTACCCCGATGCTGGTCATCCACGGGGACAAGGACTATCGCGTGCCGATCGGGGAAGCCCTGCGCCTCTGGTTCCAACTGCTCACCGAATCGCGATTGCCCGCCGCCAACGACGGCACCAGTCCGCACCAGTTCCTCTTCTTCCCGTCGGAAAACCACTGGGTTCTGAGCCCGCAGCACGCCAAGGTCTGGTACCAGGTGGTGACCGCGTTCCTGAGCCGCCACGTCCTCGGTGAGGACATCGAACTGCCTGAGGTGCTCGGGTAGCGTCGCGCCCATGAGCACACCGGAGCCGCCCGGCCGACGACATTCAACCGAGCGTGAGTTCGACATCGTCCTGTACGGAGCAAGCGGCTTCGTCGGGAAGCTGACCGCCGCGTACCTGGCGAAAAACGCCGGTGATGCCCGCATCGCGCTGGCGGGCAGATCGCAGGAGAAGCTGATCACGGTCCGGGAGGCACTCGGGGTCGAGGCTCAGTCCTGGCCGATCGTCATCGCGGATGCCTCTGACCCGCCGACGCTCAACGCGATGGCAGCCAGGACGCAGGTAGTGGTCACCACTGTCGGGCCGTATGCACGATACGGTCTTCCTCTCGTGGCGGCCTGCGCCGCCGCGGGCACCGACTACGCGGACCTGACCGGGGAGACCTTGTTCATCCGCGAGAGCATCGACCTGTACCACGAGCAGGCCGTGGATACAGGTGCCCGAATCGTGCACTCTTGCGGATTCGATTCGGTCCCTTCGGATCTCACCGTGTTTGCGCTATATCGGCGGGCTCAGGAGGATCAGGCGGGTGAGTTGACCGACACCAACCTGGTCGTACGCGCGATGTCCGGGGGACTTTCGGGAGGCACCATTGCGTCGGGTATCGACGTCTTCAGCACTGTCTCGCGCGATGCCGAGGCCAGGCGGGCGATGAACGATCCCTACACCTTGACGCCCGACCGAGCAGGGGAGCCCGAACTCGGCGGGCAGCCCGATATTCGGTGGCGCCGTGGCAGCGACGTTGCCGAGGCACTCGACGGATATTGGCTTGGGCCGTTTGTGATGGCGGGCCCGAACTCACGAATTGTCAGGCGCAGCAATGCATTGCTGGGCTATGCATACGGCAGGCGGCTTGAGTACGGTGAGTTGGCGAGCATGGGCCGCTCCTTGGTGGCACCGATAGCGGCGGCGTTGGCCACCGGCGCAAATACCGCGACGATGGCGCTGGGGAGCCGTTTCTTCCACCGCATTCCTCGCCGCCTCGTCGACCGTATCGCGCCCAAGCCGGGCACCGGCCCCAGTGAGCGCATGCGTGACAACGGTCACTACACGGTCGAGACTTTCACCACCACCACGACGGGCGCCCGCTACCGGGCACGGCTGTCCCAGCGTGGCGACTACGGGTACAAGGCCACGTCGGTGTTGCTCGGCGAGTGCGGTCTGGCGCTGGCGTTCGACCGTGACCGGCTCTCGGATCTGCGTGGTGTCCTCACCCCCGCGGCGGCCATGGGCGATGTGTTGCTGGACCGACTGCCCGCCGCCGAAGTGTCATTGGAGACAACGCGACTAGCCTGATGCGCAACGCCTATGCGCCAAAGATCGTTTGGGCTAGCTTGGACTTGGTAGGTCTACGCCACAGTGCATAACCCAGCGATGAAGGTGGGCAGGTAATGGCTGGTCTCGACGATCTCTACGCACAAATACCGGTACAGGACATCGCCTCCAGGATCGGTGCCGATGAAGGCGAAGTGAACAACGCGATTCGGACGCTGGTGCCCGCGTTGGTCGGGGGTCTGGCCGAGAACGTCCAGGCCGACCAGATCGACTCGAGCGACCTCGAGTCCGCCGTTGCCCAGCAGGGTGCGAGCGGTCTGCTCGACGGCGGCGTCAGCGTCGATCAGGTGGACGAGAAACAAGGCGACCAATTCGTTGCGAAGATCTTCGGCGGCAACGACAGCGGTGCGGTTGCCTCAGCGCTGGCGGGCAAGGGCGCCGGCGGCGGCGACCTGATCAAACAACTGCTGCCGATTCTGGCGCCCATCGTGCTGGCCTACATCGGCAAACAACTGACCAAGGGCTCGGCGCCGGCCGAGCCTGCGGCGGCGCCGGGCGGTGGCGGGGGCCTCGGTGACATCCTCGGCGGCATCTTGGGCGGTGCCGGTGGCGGTGCTGGTGCTGGTGGCGGTGGCGACAACCCGCTCGGCAGCATCCTGGGCAGCGTCCTTGGCGGTGGCAGTGGCGGCGGCCAGAACAACCCGATCGGAGAGATCCTCGGCGGCCTGCTCGGAGGCAAGAAATAGCCTCCTGCCGGGTGGGCTGTTCAGCCGACGCCCGGGGCAGCCGGCAATCCACCTGAACGGCCGCCACGCTGTACTTCATAGAATGACGCGGTGACCGACAGCTCCCGCCCCGGCCTTGACGCGCTGCCCAAATCCTGGGATCCCGGCGCGGTCGAGAGTGACCTCTACGAGGGCTGGGTCAATGCCGGCTACTTCAAGGCGGACGCCTCCAGCGAGAAGCCCCCGTACTCGATCGTGCTGCCGCCTCCGAATGTGACCGGCAGTCTGCACATGGGACACGCGCTCGATCACACGTTGATGGACGCGCTGACGCGGCGCAAGCGCATGCAGGGCTTCGAGGTGTTGTGGCTTCCTGGCATGGACCACGCCGGCATCGCCACCCAGAGCGTGGTCGAAAAGCAGCTCGCCGTCGACGGCAAGACCAAGGAAGACTTCGGTCGCGAACTGTTCATCGACAAGGTGTGGGACTGGAAGCATGACTCCGGCGGCACCATCGCGGGCCAGATGCGGCGGCTCGGCGACGGCGTCGACTGGAGCCGCGACCGGTTCACCATGGACGACGGCCTGTCTCGTGCGGTACGCACCATCTTCAAGAGGCTGTTCGACGCCGGGTTGATCTACCGCGCTGAGCGGCTGGTGAACTGGTCGCCCGTCCTTCAGACCGCGGTGTCGGACCTGGAGGTCAAGTATGACGACGTCGAAGGTGAGTTGGTGTCGTTGCGCTACGGCTCGCTGAGCGACGACGAGCCGCACATTGTGGTGGCCACCACCCGGGTCGAGACGATGCTGGGCGACACGGCGATCGCGGTGCACCCCGACGACGAGCGCTATCGTGATCTGGTCGGCAAGACCCTGCCGCACCCGTTCGTCGACCGCGAGATGATCATCGTCGCCGATGCACACGTCGACCCCGAGTTCGGTACGGGCGCAGTCAAAGTCACCCCGGCCCACGATCCGAACGACTTCGAGATCGGCATGCGTCATCAGTTGCCGATGCCGACGATCATGGACACCAAGGGCCGGATCGCCGACACCGGAACAGAATTCGACGGTTTGGACCGCTTCGATGCGCGCGTCAAGGTACGCGAAGCGCTGGCGGAACAAGGTCGCATCGTCGCCGAGAAACGGCCGTACCTGCACAGCGTCGGACATTCCGAGCGCAGCGGCGAGCCCATCGAACCGCGGTTGTCGTTGCAGTGGTGGGTCAAGGTCGAATCGTTGGCGGCGGCTGCGGGCGACGCCGTGCGCGAGCACCGGACCGTGATTCACCCGCCGAGCCTTGAGCCGCGCTGGTTCGCCTGGGTCGACAACATGCACGACTGGTGCATCTCACGTCAGCTGTGGTGGGGCCATCGAATCCCGATATGGCACGGACCCGACGGCGACATGATGTGCGTCGGCCCCGACGAAACTCCGCCGGCCGGCTGGGAGCAGGACCCCGACGTCCTGGACACCTGGTTCTCCTCGGCGTTGTGGCCGTTTTCCACCATGGGCTGGCCCGAGCACACGCAAGAGCTGGAGAAGTTCTACCCCACAACAGTTCTGGTCACCGGCTACGACATCCTGTTCTTCTGGGTGGCGCGGATGATGATGTTCGGCACCTTCGTCGCCGACGACCCGGCCATCATGAGCGAGGGACGGCGCGGGCCACAGGTGCCGTTCGAGAACGTCTTCCTGCACGGACTGATCCGCGACGAGTTCGGCCGCAAGATGAGCAAGTCGCGCGGCAACGGCATCGATCCCCTCGACTGGGTGGACAAGTTCGGTGCCGATGCGCTGCGGTTCACCCTGGCCCGCGGCGCGAGCCCCGGCGGCGACCTGTCCATCGGTGAGGACCACGCTCGCGCCTCGCGCAACTTCGCCACCAAGCTGTTCAACGCCACCCGTTTCGCGTTGATGAACGGCGCCGCGCCCGCGGCATTGCCCGATATCGGCCAGCTGACCGACGCCGATCGGTGGATTCTCGGGCGACTGGAAGAGGTTCGCGCCGAGGTGGATTCGGCGTTGGACAGCTACGAGTTCAGCCGGGCGTGCGAGTCGCTGTACCACTTCGCCTGGGACGAGTTCTGCGACTGGTACGTCGAGCTGGCAAAGGTGCAGCTCGCTGCCGGATCCCAGCACACCACCGCCGTACTCGCCTCGGTGCTCGACTCGCTGCTCAAGCTGCTGCACCCGGTCATGCCGTTCGTCACCGAGGTGCTGTGGAAAACGTTGACCGGCGGCGAGTCGCTGGTCATCGCCGACTGGCCGCAGCCGTCCGGATATGCGGTCGATTCGGTTGCGACACAGCGGATCACCGATATGCAGAAGCTGATCACCGAGATCCGCCGCTTCCGCAGCGATCAGGGTCTGAACGACCGGCAGCGGGTCCCCGCGCGGCTGTCCGACGTGGCGAAGGCAGGTCTGGAGGCGCAGCTTCCCGCCGTCGCGGCCTTGGCCTGGTTGACGGCGGCGGAGGACGGCTTCACCCCGTCGGCCGCGGTCGAGGTGAGGTTGTCACAAGCCACGGTCGTGGTGGAGTTGGACACGTCGTCCACCGTCGATGTCGCTGCTGAACGGCGCAGACTGGAAAAGGATCTGGCCGCCGCGCAAAAGGAATTGTCGGGTACCGAGGGCAAGCTCGGCAACGATGCGTTTCTGGCCAAGGCGCCCGCCGACGTGGTCGACAAGATCCGCAATCGCCAGCAGGTGGCTCGCGAAGAGGTTGACCGGATCACGGCCCGCCTTGCCGGGTTGACATGACCGAACCCACCCCCGACGAGATCGCGTCGCTGCTCCAGGTCGAGCATCTGCTCGATCAACGTTGGCCGGAAACCAAGCTCGAACCCAGCACGACCCGCATCTCCGCGCTGATGGAACTGCTCGGCTCACCGCAGCGGAGTTACCCGTCGATCCACATCGCGGGAACGAACGGCAAGACCTCGGTGGCCCGCATGGTGGATGCGCTGCTGACCGCATTCAGCCGTCGCACCGGCCGCACCACCAGCCCGCATCTGCAGTCTGCGGTCGAGCGCATCTCGATCGACGGACTGCCGCTCACGCCGGCGAAGTACGTGGAGACCTACCGCGAGATCGAACCGTTCGTGCACCTCGTCGACCAGCAGTCCGAAGAAGCGGGCGGTCCGGCGATGAGCAAGTTCGAGGTCGTCACCGGGATGGCGTTCGCCGCGTTCGCCGACGCGCCGATCGATGTGGCCGTCGTCGAGGTCGGTCTCGGCGGACGCTGGGACGCCACCAACGTCGTCGACGCACCAGTCGTTGTCATCACCCCGATCGGCGTGGACCACACCGACTATCTGGGCGACACCATCGCCGAGATCGCCGGCGAGAAGGCCGGCGTCATCAAGGAACAGGCGCCCGAACCCGTGCCGTCGGGCGCAGATCTGAGCACCGTTGCGGTGATCGCCCGTCAAGTGCCAGAAGCGATGGAAGTCATCCTGGCGCAGGCGGTGCGCGCCGACGCCGCCGTAGCCCGCGAGGATTCGGAATTCGCCGTGCTCGGCAGGCAGACCGCCGTCGGGGGACAGCTGCTCGAATTGCAGGGCCTCGGCGGGACCTACAGCGAGATCTTCTTACCTCTACACGGCGAGCATCAGGCGCACAACGCGGTGGTGGCGCTGGCCGCGGTCGAGGCGTTCTTCGGCGCGGGCTCGCAGCGGCAGTTGGATATCGAAACGGTGCGGGCAGGTTTCGCCGCTGTCACCACTCCCGGCCGACTTGAGCGGCTGCGCAGTGCCCCAACGGTTTTCATTGACGCCGCGCACAATCCCGCCGGGGCTGCCGCATTGGCACAAGCGTTGGGAGAAGAATTCGACTTCCGGTTTCTGGTCGGTGTCGTCTCGATGATGGCCGACAAGGACATCGAAGGGATCCTCGCCGCGCTGGAACCGGTTTTCGACCAGATCGTGGTGACCCATAACGGTTCGCCTCGAGCGATGGATGTCGAGGCGCTGGCCATTCGCGCGCAGGAGCGCTTCGGCCAGGAGCGGGTGATCACCGCGCAGACGCTGCCCGACGCGATCGAGACCGCTACCGCGCTCGTCGAGGAAGCCGGAACCGAAGGCGAGGGCCTCGGGGGTTTTGGCGGGGTGGGCATGGTGATCACCGGCTCGGTCGTCACCGCAGGCGCGGCCCGGACGCTGTTCGGCAGAGAACCCGAATGACCGGACAATCCCAGGGCCAACCCGACCCGTGGAAGAGCTTTCGCGGCGTGATGGCAGGCACGCTGATCCTGGAGGCGATCGTCGTGCTGCTCGCGCTGCCGGTGGTGGCGCGGATCGGCGGCGGGCTGACTGCGGTCAGCGGCGGATATCTGATCGGGCTTGCCCTCGCGCTGGTGCTGTTCGCCGGAATTCAGGGACGGTCGTGGGCCATCTGGGCCAACCTCGCGCTGCAGGTGGTGGTGATCGCCGGCGTCGTCATCCACGGCGCCATCGGTTTCATCGGTGTGGTTTTCCTCGGGGTATGGCTGTTGATCGCCTATCTGCGGTTCGAGGTACTGCGGCGCCAGAAGCGTGGGCTCCTGCCCGGCCAGCAGGGCCCACCGGATTCGAGCCAGTAGGCTGACCCGCGTGACTGAGCCGACCGAGCGGACCCTCGTATTGATCAAGCCTGACGGCGTCCAGCGGCGCCTGATCGGCGAGATTCTCAGCCGGATCGAACGCAAAGGCCTCACCGTCGCGGCGCTGCAATTGCAGGACGTCAGCGACGAACTGGCTCGCAAGCACTACGCGGAACACGACGGCAAGCCCTTTTTCGGGTCGCTGCTGGAGTTCATCACCTCCGGGCCCGTCGTCGCGGCCATCGTTGAAGGCCCGCGTGCCATCGCGGCGTTTCGCCAGATCGCCGGCGGAACCGACCCTGTGGAGAAGGCTGCGCCCGGCACGATCCGCGGTGATTTCGCGCTGATCACCCAGGACAACCTGGTGCACGGCTCGGATTCGCCGGAGTCCGCCGCCCGCGAGATCGAGCTCTGGTTCCCCGGCTCGTAGCTACCCGCAAATGACCAGCTCGGCCAGCTTGGTCCGGTGCGGCGGAGTGATGTGGGATACTGGGCGCGGGTAACCGGCTCCTTAACCAGGGGGCGGATGCCCGAATGAAGACTTAGACGTGCGCGACCATCGCCACGCGCGGTGCGGCGCAGACCGTCCGGCCATCATTCAGACCGGCACCGAGGGGTCCCAACCACGGGATTACTCGGCGCGAGACCATAACAAGCTCGGGAGAAGTGGACCCGGGTCAATAGCGGAAGCCCTCGCGTGGCCGCGTCAAACAAGACGCGCCCGGGGGCTAAAGGAGAATACGTGGCCGACAGTGACCATGCTCAAGCCCAAACCGAAGCCCCATCAGAAGAGACACAGCCCGCGGAGGACGGTCAGCGCGACACGCTGAACGTCCAGGCGTCGGCTGAGCAGCCCGATGAGCCCGATCCCGATCCCGGCATCGGCGCGCAGGCTGTGTCCGGTGATGACGAGGCAGGAACTTCTGAGCCTTCGGCGCCTGATGTCGACGCCGATGAGCCCGAGTCACGGCTGATGCTCGAGGCCGCCCAGGACACCCCCGAGCGTGCCGACTACCAGCCGCTGTTCATGGCGCCTCAGCCGATTCGGGTCGCGTATGCCGCGCACGACGATGACGATGACGACGACGACGATGATGATGACGACGACAGCGATGACGCCGGGTCCGATTCCGACGATGAGCAACCCGACAAGCCGTCCGCCCGACGTCGGCGCCGTGGACGCCGTGGACGTGGGCGAGGTCGCGGCGAGCAGAACGGCGACGACTCCGACGACAGCGATTCCGACGATTCGGACGATTCGGACGATTCCGATGACTCCGACGACGACAACGGTGACGACGACGGTACGGGCGGTGACGGCACGACGCGGCGCCGCCGGCGCCGGCGGCGCCGAAAGTCGGGTTCCGGCGACGACGGCGAGAACGGATCCTCCGATGATCCGCCGAACACCGTCGTCCACGAGCGCGAGCCGCGTAAGTCCGGGCGGGGCGACAAATCGTCCAAGTCCGGTGACGGCGAAATCCAGGGCATCAGCGGATCGACCCGGCTGGAGGCCAAACGGCAGCGCCGCCGTGACGGCCGTGACGCCGGACGTCGCCGTCCGCCGATCCTGAGTGAGGCCGAGTTCCTCGCCCGGCGCGAGGCCGTCGAGCGGGTGATGGTGGTGCGCGACAAAGTCCGCACCGAGCCGCCACACGAGGGCGCGCGCTACACGCAGATCGCCGTCCTCGAAGACGGCGTCGTAGTGGAGCATTTCGTGACATCGGCGGCGTCGGCGTCGCTGGTCGGCAACATCTATCTGGGAATCGTGCAGAACGTGCTGCCATCGATGGAGGCGGCCTTCGTGGACATCGGCCGCGGCCGCAACGGCGTCCTGTACGCGGGCGAAGTGAACTGGGAGGCAGCCGGTCTCGGCGGCGCGGCCCGCAAGATCGAACAAGCCCTCAAGCCCGGCGACTACGTCGTCGTCCAGGTCAGCAAGGATCCCGTCGGCCACAAGGGCGCTCGGCTCACCACGCAGGTCTCGCTGGCCGGTCGGTACCTGGTCTACGTGCCGGGCGCGTCATCGACCGGAATCAGCCGCAAGCTTCCCGACACCGAGCGGCAGCGGCTCAAGGAGATCCTCCGTGAGGTCGTGCCTGCCGAGGCTGGCGTGATCATCCGCACCGCGTCGGAGGGCGTCAAGGAAGAAGACATCCGCACCGACGTCAACCGGCTGCAGGAACGCTGGACTCAGATCGAAGCCAAGGCCGTCGAGACCAAAAAGAAGGCTGCCGGCGCCGCTATCGCGCTCTACGAAGAGCCCGATGTGCTGGTGAAGGTCATCCGAGACCTCTTCAACGAGGACTTCACCGGTCTCATCGTGTCCGGTGACGACGCCTGGAACACGATCAACGAATACGTGAATTCAGTTGCACCCGAGCTTGTTCCGCGTATGACTCGATACGAGCCTGCCGCGGCGCAGAGTCCTGACGTGTTCGCGGTGCACCGCATCGACGAGCAGCTGACCAAAGCCATGGATCGCAAGGTTTGGCTGCCGTCCGGTGGAACGTTGGTCATCGATCGCACCGAGGCAATGACCGTGGTCGACGTGAACACCGGCAAGTTCACCGGTTCGGGTGGAAACCTGGAGCAGACGGTCACCCGTAACAACCTTGAGGCCGCGGAGGAGATCGTCCGCCAGCTGAGGTTGCGCGATATCGGCGGCATCATCGTCATCGACTTCATCGACATGGTTCTCGAGTCCAATCGAGATCTGGTGCTGCGTCGCCTGACCGAATCGCTGGCGCGCGACCGCACCCGCCATCAGGTCTCCGAGGTGACCTCGCTGGGGCTCGTGCAGCTGACGCGAAAGAAGTTGGGTACCGGGCTGATCGAGGCCTTCTCGACGACCTGTGCGGATTGCGGCGGCAGGGGAATAGTTCTGCACGGTGATCCCGTCGACTCCGGGGCGACCGCCGGACGCAAGTCTGAGTCGGGTGGCCGTCGCGGCAAGCGCGGCAAGCGTGGAGGCAAGGAGGCCGAGTCCGAGGACGTCGCCCTCGCCAAGGTGCCCCCGCATCCTGCCGGCGAGCATCCGATGTTCAAGGCCATGGCGGCGGCGAACGGCCGCCATGAGGATGACGACGACGAGGACGAGGCAGACACTCCCGCCCAGGAAGTCGCCGAAGTCGATACGGACACCATTCGCGAAGCTGTCGCTGAGACCGCCGACGAGGATTTCGACGACTCGGAGGACGAAGACGAGTCCGATGTGGACGACATCGACCTGGACGAAGACGACGAGGACGACGAGGACGATGACGACATCGAGGTCATCGGCTCTGACGAGGACTCCGACGATGATGACGAGGACTCCGACGATGATGACGACGACTCCGACGATGACGACGACTCCGACGAGGACGACGACTCCGACGATGACGACGATGACGACGACTCCGACGACTCCGACGAGGACGACGACTCCGACGAGGACGACGATGACGACGAACTTGAACCTGCTCAGGCGGTCAATCCGGCCGGCCGGCATCGACGGCGTGCCGCCGCCAGGCCAGCTGGACCGCCGATCAACGAGGACTGACCGGTAGGCGCCGAACTGCTGGTGGCGTGACCTGCGGTGATTTGACCCTCGTGGCGCAACTCAAGTAATCTTGAGCAGTTGTCGCCAGGCTTGAAGGCCGGCGGCCTGGAAAGAACACGAAGACCCGGAAACCCAGACATGCGCAGCTTCCAGTAGCGCGCGCCCAGAGACAAGAAGAAGGACCCGATGGCAGCCGAGAAAGCCACGTACGCAATCGTCAAGACCGGCGGCAAGCAGTACAAGGTCGCGGTTGGTGACGTGGTGAAGGTCGAGAAGCTCGAGGTCGAGGCCGGCGCGAAGGTGTCGCTGCCCGTTGCCCTCGTGGTGGACGGCGCAAACGTCACCAGTGCCGCCAAGGACCTGGAGAAGGTCGCTGTCACTGGCGAGGTGCTCGAGCACACCAAGGGTCCCAAGATCCGCATCCACAAGTTCAAGAACAAGACCGGCTATCACAAGCGGCAGGGTCACCGTCAGCAGCTGACGGTCCTCAAGGTCACCGGAATCAAGTAGTAGGAGGCGACACATGGCACATAAGAAGGGCGCTTCCAGCTCACGCAACGGTCGCGATTCGAACGCTCAGCGGCTCGGCGTCAAGCGTTTCGGCGGTCAGATCGTCAAGGCCGGCGAGATCATCGTCCGCCAGCGCGGCACCCACTTCCACCCCGGCGTCAACGTCGGGCGCGGCGGCGACGACACGCTGTTCGCGACGGCTCCCGGCGCCGTGACGTTCGGCACCAAGCGCGGCCGCAAGACCATCAGCGTCCTGCGACCGTCGGCTTCGGAGGCCTAGTTCCCCGAGGACTTTCCGCGAACGTGAAGCTGCTGCGAGTTCTTCGGTAAATCTCGCAACAGCTTCACACTCGGGAAGGACTTTCAATGCCCCGGTTCGTCGACCGCGTGGTGATCCACGCGAAGGCGGGTAACGGCGGTCACGGCTGCGCCTCGGTCCACCGCGAAAAGTTCAAACCACTCGGGGGACCCGACGGCGGCAACGGCGGGCGCGGCGGAAGTATCGTGCTGGTCGTCGATCCGCAGGTTCACACCCTCCTCGATTTCCACTTTCATCCCCATGTCGACGCCCCATCGGGCAAGCAGGGCATGGGTGGCAACCGTGACGGGGCCGCAGGCGCCGACCTGGAGGTCCGGGTGCCCGACGGCACCGTCGTCCTCGACGAGAAGGGCCGACTGCTCGCCGACCTGGTCGGTGCGGGTACCCGCTTCGACGCGGCCGCGGGCGGACGCGGAGGGCTCGGCAATGCCGCGCTGGCGTCACGCGCACGTAGGGCGCCGGGGTTCGCGCTACTCGGCGAAAAGGGGCAGATTCGCGACCTCACCCTGGAGCTGAAGACGGTCGCCGACATCGGCCTCGTCGGCTTCCCGTCCGCTGGCAAGTCTTCGCTGGTCTCCGCCATTTCTGCGGCGAAGCCCAAGATCGCCGACTATCCGTTCACCACGTTGACGCCCAATCTCGGCGTCGTGTCAGCCGGTGAGCACACCTTCACCGTCGCCGATGTTCCCGGTCTGATCCCGGGCGCCTCCGAAGGACGTGGCCTCGGACTGGAATTCCTCAGACATATCGAGCGGTGTGCGGTGCTGGTGCACATCGTCGACTGCGCGACGCTGGAACCCGGCCGCGATCCGGTGTCCGATATCGAAGCGCTCGAGGCGGAGCTGGCCGCGTACACCCCGACGCTGCAGGGCGATACGACGTTGGGCGACCTGGAGTCGCGGCCACGGGCGGTCGTGCTCAACAAGATCGACGTACCGGAAGCGCGCGAGCTCGCCGACTTCGTCCGCGAGGAGGTCAGCCGCCGCTTCGGTTGGCCGGTGTTCGAGGTGTCGACGGTGTCGCGAGAGGGTCTGCGGCCGTTGACGTTTGCGCTGTGGGACATGGTTTCTGCGTATCGCGAGGCGCAGCCGGCCGTCGTCCCCCGCAGGCCGGTGATCCGGCCCGTCCCGGTGAACGAAAGCGGATTCACCGTCGAATCAGACGGCGACGGCGGCTTCGTCGTGCGCGGCGCGCGCCCCGAACGCTGGATCGCTCAAACGGATTTCACCAACGACGAGGCCGTCGGCTACCTCGGTGACCGGCTGGCGCGACTCGGTGTCGAAGACGAATTGCTGCGCCTTGGCGCCAAACCCGGCTGCGCGGTCACCATCGGCGACGTGACGTTCGACTGGGAACCGCAGACCCCGGCGGGCGTCGACCTGCCGCTGTCCGGCCGCGGGACCGACGTGCGTCTCGAACAGACCGATCGGCCCAGAGCCCCCGAGCGAAAGGCCGCCCGTCGCCAGCGACGTCGCCCCGGCGGCGAGTCATGACCCATCGGGAAGCCATCCGGACCGCGCGCAGCATCGTCGTCAAGGTGGGCACCACCGCGCTGACCACACCTTCCGGCGTGTTCGACGTCGGCAGGCTGGCGACGCTCGCCGACGCGATCGAGGCCCGCATGAAGGCGGGTTCGGACGTGGTGATCGTGTCATCGGGCGCGATCGCCGCGGGCATCGAACCGCTCAAGCTGTCCAAGCGCCCGGCCGATCTGGCCACCAAACAGGCTGCGGCCAGCGTCGGGCAGGTGGCGCTGGTCAACGCGTGGAATTCTGCGTTCGCCCGCTACGAACGCACCGTCGGCCAGGTGCTGCTGACCGCGCATGACATCTCGATGAGGGCGCAGCACACCAACGCCCAACGCACACTGGACCGGCTGAGAGTGCTCCATGCGGTCGCGATCGTCAACGAGAACGACACCGTCGCGACCAATGAGATCCGCTTCGGCGACAACGACCGGCTTTCTGCTTTGGTCGCCCATCTGGTCGGGGCCGACGCGCTGGTGCTGCTGTCGGATGTCGACGGTCTCTACGACTCCGACCCCCGAAAGGGTAACGCGCGCTTGATTTCCGAGGTATCTGGGCCGGCCGACCTCGACGGGGTCGTCGCAGGGCGGGGCAGTCACCTGGGCACCGGCGGCATGGCGTCGAAATTGTCATCGGCGCTGTTGGCCGCCGATGCCGGCGTGCCGGTGCTGCTGGCTGCGGCGGCCGACGCCGCCACCGCGCTCGTGGATGCCTCGGTGGGCACGGTGTTCGCGCCGCGGCCCGAACGCATGTCGGCGCGGAGGTTCTGGGTCCGTTACGCCGCTGAGGCATCCGGGGCGATCACGCTCGACGATGGCGCGGTGCGGGCCGTCGTCGGGCAGCGCAGGTCGCTTCTGCCCGCCGGAATCACCGCAGTGTCTGGCCGCTTCTACGGCGGTGATGTCGTCGAGTTGCGATCACAGGACGCGACGATGGTGGCGCGCGGCGTGGTGGCTTACGACCACGCAGAGCTGGCCACCATGCTGGGCCGGTCGACGTCGGACCTGCCGGCCGAGATGCGTCGTCCCGCAGTACACGCCGACGATCTGGTCGCCGTTTAGCCTCGATTTTGCATCGAACTGATCCGGGGTCGTTCTGCCGCTGAATTATGTTTCCGAGTAGTGGTTTTCGTGTGATGGCGTGGCGGTGTTGTCCCGTGTCGCCGGGTGGGGCGGGCTTTCCCAGTGCCGTGGGTCTTTCATCGTTGGTCGGTCAGGTGGGGAGGGTGCTATCCGAAGGCGGTGCGGATGTGTTGCCAGGCGGTTGCGATCGCTGATGCCCATCGCCAGGTGGCGTCGATACGCAGCCGGACTTGGCGGGCACCGCGGGTGATGCGGGCGGCGACGTGCAGGACCCGGTAGCGGAAGGTGGTGATCTCGGCGCGGGCCAGGGTGGGCTGGCCGGTGAATCCGAGGAGCCGGGTCCAGGTGACCAGATCGGCGGCGGTCAGGACGATTTCGAGCCAGGCGGCGTTGGCCCAGAAGGAGTGACAGGGCAGGTTGCGCAGTCCGGTGGCTTTGAGTTCGCGGATGCGGTCTTCGACGCGGGCGTGCTGACGGTGGCGTAGTTCCAGGCCCGCGACTTGGCCGGGCACGACACCGGGTCCGGTGTCGGTGATGAACGCGGTGACCCGCATCCCGTCGGCGTCGGTGAACCGCAGCTGCGCACCGGGGTGGGGGCGTTCTTTGCGCAGGATCAGCCGGGTTCCTGCGGGCCAGGAGGCCAGGTTGACCAGGTCGGTGGCCTCAGCGACCCAGGCGCCGTCGCGGATGCCGCCGTGGGTGTCGATCGCCGGATACCAGCACTGGCCGAGGTTGAGGGTGTCCACGGCGTCCTGTACGCGGGCATCGACGGGGTAGCCGAAGGAGAACCCCACCCCGGCGGTGCGGCAGGCGTCGGCGAATCTGTGGGTGGCTCCGGCGGTGTCGCAGCGCACCAGCACCGGGGCCTTGTCGGGGTCGCCGGGATGGTCGGGGTCGGGCCGCCACGCCGCGGGCAGAGCGGCCAGTGCCTGTTCCAGGACGATGATGTGGTCACTGGCGGTGTTGGAGCCGGCGTTGCCGGTGCGCAGCATCCCGGCCAGGGCCTCCCCGCCGGCGATCTCCGGGCGATCCAAAAACGCCAGCAGCGGATGAAGACCGAACGTCTTCTTCCAGGTCGGGGTAGCGCCGGCCTTGTTGTCGGAGTGATCGATGACCAGCGTGGCATCGATGTCGATGTGCAACCAGACACCCGGTGCGGGGGCGGCTCCGGCGCTCCACGCTGCCGCCCGCGCCCCAGCACGTGCCGCCCGCACCGCCGGCAGGTGTGCGGCGTCGATCCGCTCATCGACCAGCCGCCACATCGTGGTCGTCGACGCCTTCGCGCCGAACACATGCTCACGATCGCCGCACAGTTGCCCGACCCCGTCGATGCAGTCCGCCCCGTCGGCCACTGCGGCCGCCAGATCGGCGAACACCTCCCCGGGGGCATACACCCACGGGCCGCGGTAGGTGTCGGCCAACGCGGCGGTGACCTGCCCTGATAGGCCCGTGCGGTCCGCCAGTTCGCGCAGCATGCCCATCCCGGCATGCGACACGACACCATGACCGTCGGCCGAGACTTTCACCCATGGTGCGACCGCGATATTCTTCACTTGCGAGGTGCCTTCCAGCTGGAACGATTGAACCCTTGACAAGTCCAATTATTCCTTGCAGGACAGGCACTTTCGCTTATCTACACCCCGCGACACCCAAGTTTCCACGAAAAATCCGGGTTAGCTTGCGATTTCGGTGCGCATACGTTCGCTCAGCGACCGCGCACCCACCGAAATCACTGGTGGAGGCGGGCTTGGAGCTTGGCCAGCATCGACTTGATCTGGTCGGCACGCTCGCCGGCGTCCTCCATGACGTCGTCCTCGGCGGGAGTCACGGTGACACCGTGGGCCTGCGCGGTCGCCTCGAAGCAGGCGCGCACAGCCGGGTCGGCCAAGATCACCGCCGCGAGCATGCCCGGCGTCAGCTCGCGGGAGCGCAACATGCCGCGGTAGTGCACCTCGGCGGGTATACGGATGTCCGTGGCGCCCTCGAGCTGCTGTTTCGCGGCGGCGAGCAGCAGCGTCAGCGCCGCCCGGGAGATCGCCCCGATCACCTTTCTGCGGAACGGGAACCACGGCACCGGCAGCTTGTCGATCTGACTATCCACGCCGCCGGTGAACATGTACTCGATCAGGCTGCGGGTGCGGACCTCTTCGATATCGGTCCACTTGACATCGTCGCCGTCGAATTCGACCGCATCCTCACTGACCGCGACGCCGCCGAAGTAGTTGAGCTTCCGGATCAATCCGCGCAGCGGGCGTGGCGTCAGCGAGTGATTCGCGATCATGTCACCGACACCGAGAGCCCATCGGCCGGATGCGGGTCCTGGCTCGGGTCGATGGCTGTCTAGGACGGACTGCAGCCAGGAGGCGTCGTCGTCTTCGGCTGTGGTCACCGATTCATTCAAGCCGAACTTGCGACCGCCGGGAGTTCATCGGCCAGCAGCGCGAGCATCTCCGAGCATCCGGTGTCGATCTTGACCGCCGCGAATTCGTCGCCGCGGGTGGGTCCGCGGTTGATGATCGCGACCGGCATGCCCAGCGCGGCCGCGTGCCGGACGAATCGGAAACCCGAATACACCGTCAGCGACGAGCCGGCCACCAGCAGGGCATCCGCATCGTCAACGAGTGAATATGCTTGCTGAACACGCTCTTTGGGCACATTCTCGCCGAAGTAGACGATGTCTGGCTTGAGCATGCCGCCACAACTCGGACAGTCGATGATCGTGAACGTCGCGGTGTCGTCGATGACCGCATCGGCATCCGGGGCCACGGCGATGCCGCCGACCGCTTCCGCGCGCTCGAGAAAGCCCGGGTTGGCGGATTCCAGAAGGTCGGCAAGCGCGCCGCGCGGCATCGTGAACCCGCAGTCCAGGCAGATCACTCCTGCGTACGTGCCGTGCAGGTTGACGACGGCGCTGCTGCCCGCCTTGGTGTGCAGGAGGTCGACGTTCTGGGTGATCAGTCCGGATACGACGCCTGCGTGTTCCAGCGCCGCCAGCGCACGATGCCCGGCATTGGGCAGCGTCTCGTGCATATGCCGCCAACCGACGTGATTGCGGGCCCAGTACCGCTGCCGAAACTTCGGGTCGGAGGTGAATTGCCGAATGGTCATCGGGTTGCTCGGCGGCGAATCGGGTCCGCGGTAGTCGGGAATCCCGGAATCCGTGGACATCCCCGCGCCCGTCAGCACGGCAACCCGCCGGCCCCTCAGCAGGGCTACGAGCTCAGGTGCGTCCACCCCGTCCAGGGTAGTTCAGCTGGCGAGCTGACCCGATCGCCGCTCGTCAACGATGCTGGTAGGAGGAGCGTCAGGTCGCCAATGCCTGCGGTGATAGCTCTTTGAGCATCGCGTTGGCCCACCGCATCTGCCGCAACGCCTGCGGGTGGCAGCGCTTGGTCAGCTCGAGCAGGCGATCATCCTTGGTGGCCTGGGCCCCCTGCGCCAGCAGCTCCCAGTCGAGGGAGACCCCTGCAGCCAGTCGGTGTAGCCGTCTCAGGTCGGCCAGAAGGAGCAGGGACGGTTCCGGCCGCCGGCCCAGGCGGTCGCTGATCCACTGTTGACCCTGGCGGGTGATTGCGGCGGTGCGCGGATGCGCCCGCAACCGAACGCCGTACCGCTCCCCGGTTCCGGCGATCAGCGCGACGTGTTCGCGAGACCATTGGGTCAGATCCAGCGCGACATGATGGATGCCATGGTCGTTGTGGTTACGCGCGGCGATCGCGTCCAGTGCCCGAGCCAATCGCAGTTCCGACCGGTGCAGCTCCTGCAAAGCCAGCCTGAGTTTCATGGCACCTACCTTCGAATCCGTGCTTCGGCGCCGCGCGCGATCGACACCCGCGCCGCCGCGGTCTTGAATATCGGCTGTTTGGACACCGGGTCCCAGTCGGTCAGCGTCAACTCGTTGGCCGCGCGTTCGTGGTCGCGCTTGGCGTCGTCGACATCCCAGTAGCCGTAGTGAAACGGCAAGAACAACACCCCGGCGCGGATGGCGGTGACGCGCGCCTTGGCGGTCACCGACCCACGCGGCGTGGTCACCGCGACGATGTCACCGTTGGTGACGCCCAGCCGCGTCGCGTCAGACTTGGACAATTCGACCCATACGTCCGGCGCGGCCGCATTGAGTTCGGGCGCACGACCGGTCTTCGTTCGGGTGTGAAAGTGGTAGACGGTGCGGCCGGTGATCAACGCGAACGGATATTCTTCACTCGGGACTTCGTGCGCAACAACATATTCGGCTGCTTTGATGATGGCCTTGCCGTCTGGATTCATGGCGCGGTACTCGGTCGGCTCGAGCGGCGCACCGGTGATCAGGTCCTTGCCGTAGGCCTCGCAGTAGTCGGGTGCTGCCCAGAATTGGCCATCGGCGTAGAGACGCTCGGTCCCATCGGGATTGTCTGCGTTGCATGGCCATTGGATGCCGCTCTCACCGCGAAGCTTCCCGTAGCTGAGACCCGTGTAGTCACAGGGACGGCCGGCGCTGCACCTCTGCCAGGCCGCGAACGCGGATTCCGCATCCGTCCACGGGGGCAGCGGCTGTCCGTCGCGGTCCCGGAAGTCCATGCGGCGGGCGTAGTCCAGGAAGATGTCGAGATCTGGGCGGGCCTGGCCCGGCGGGTCGACCGCCCTCTCGGACAGATGCACGGTGCGGTCCACGTTGGTGAACGTGCCCGTCTTCTCACCCCATGCCGCGGCGGGTAGCACCACATCGGCCAATTCGGCGGTCTCGGTGAGAAAGATGTCCTGCACCACCAAGAACAGTCGCTCCTGGGCGAGGATCGAGCGGATACGGTGCAACTCGGGAAGAGACACCGCCGGGTTGGTCGCGCTCACCCAGAGCAGCCGCAGAGTGCCCTGCTCGGCATAGCGGAACATCTGCATCGCATGCGTCGGCGGTGCGTAGTGCGGAATCTGGCTGACGTCGACGTTCCACAGGTCGGCGAGCTCACCGATGTGGGCGTCGTTGGACCAGTTCCGGAATCCCGCCAGGTCGCCGTCGGCACCGCATTCGCGGGTGTTCTCGGCCGTGGGTTGACCGTTCATCTGCAGCACGCCACAACCGGGCCTACCGAGCATCCCCCGGACGATGTGGACGTTGTTGACCTGCACTGAGGCGGCCGTTGCCTGGTGGGATTGATAGAAGCCCTGCAGCACGGTCGACAGCAGCCGCTGTGCGGTGCCCAACAAGCGCGCCGCAGCCCGGATGTCTGCCGCGGGTACGTCACAGATCTTTTCGGCGCGCTCCGGTGGAAACTCAGCGACCCGCTTGCACAGCTCGTCGAAGCCGACAGCGTGGGCGTCGACGTAATCGCGGTCGAACCAGCCGTTTTCGATGATCTCGTGCAGCAGCGCATTCATCAGCGCGACGTTGGTGCCCGGCAACGGCGCCAGGTGCACCGTGGCATGCTGTGCCACCGGTGTGGGTCGCGGGTCGACGCAGACGATGGCGGGCGGATCCGCGCCGTGCAGGCGGTCGAGCATGCGCATCCACAACACGGTCTGGGTTTCGGCGACGTTGTGCCCGTACAGCGCGATGACGTCGGCATGGTCGACGTCGGTGTAGCTCCCGGGTTGACCGTCGCATCCGAACGATTCCTTCAACGCCTCCGCGGCGGTCGCGGTGCACAGGCGTGTGTTGCCGTCGACGTGATTGGTGCCGATCGCGCCGTGGGCGATGACTCCCAGCGTGTAGTACTCCTCCAAGAACAATTGGCCTGAGGTGTAGAACCCGAGCGCCGACGGGCCGATGTCGTCGAGCAGCTGCTTGCTCTTGCGCACGACCACGGCCATGGCGGTGTCCCAATCGGTCTGCACCAGTTCACCGTTGGTGCGGATCAGAGGTGTGGTGAGCCGGTCGGGTGAGGCGTTGGCCTGCCAGCCGAACAAGTCCTTGGGGTCGACCCTGCCACGGTTGACGCGGTCACCCCCGCGGCCACGGACGCCGACCATTCGGCCGTCCTTGACGGCGATGTCGAAGGCGTCGCCATTGGAGTGGAGGACAGCCGCCGACTGGACCCAACGATCGACCTCGTCGGGATCCAGTCCGCCGGCGAGGTGTGTGTCCACGCGGCTCGGCCATTCTTGGCCCGCACCATAGGGTGTTCGATCGCCCCAGGGGTCGTCGATGCGTTCGGTCGCCACCACCCGCGCCGCTTACCCTCGGGCGCGACGCTCAAACCTCAGCCCAGGCACTTCTCAGCGAATGTGAGCTCGGCGTGCATGTTCTTGTTCATCATGGTCAGGGCCACATCGCCGAGCTCGGGATCGATGTGGGCCACGCAATCGGGTGGGACGACGAAGGAGAAGTGGCGTACGTAGGCGTCGAGTGCGCTATAGAGGATGCACTGTTCGGTGACCTGCCCGGTGATGATCAGGGTTTGGGCCTTGAGTCGGCCGAGCAGGTAGTCCAGCGAGCTGGCGTAGAAGGCGCTGTGACGCACCTTCAGGACCCGCAGGGTGTCCTTGCCGGGTGCAATCGGGGAAACCAGATCTGGACGCTCACCGTTGACTGCGGCGTTGACGATGTCTTCGAAGTCCGCGCTGAAGTCACCGTAGTTGTCGTTGACGTAGATCACGTCGACGTCGTCTCGGTCGCGGGCCCGTGAGATCAGGCCCGCCAACGGATCGACGATCTTGGCGACGTTGGCGGCCAGTGGTTCGGCATCCTCGTGTTCGTAGGTATTCATCATGTCGATGACCAGCAGCGCAGTCTCACTCACGGGGAGTTGCATACCCCGTTCTGTTTTCGGGCAACAATGAGGCATGGATTTTTTCTCGGCGTACGGGCAGGGCTTCCTCCGGGTGGCGGCCTGTACCCACCAGACCACCCTCGCGGACCCCGCGGCCAACGCTGAATCGGTGCTGCGGATGGCCCGCGCATGTCACGACGACAGCGTCGGTTTGGCAGTGTTCCCGGAGCTCACGCTCTCGGGGTATTCGATCGAGGACATTCTGCTGCAGGACACGCTGCTCGACGCGGTGGAGGACGCGCTCCTCGAGGTGGTTGCGGAGTCGGCCGACTTGCTGCCCGTCCTTGTGATCGGGGCACCCCTGCGGTACGCGCATCGGATCTACAACACCGCGGTGGTCATCCACCGCGGCCGGGTGCTCGGTGTCGTGCCCAAGTCGTACCTGCCGACCTACCGCGAGTTCTATGAGCGACGTCAGGTGGCGGCGGGAGATCTGGTGCGCGGAGCCATCCGGATGGGGGATTCGGATGTGCCATTCGGTCCCGATCTGTTGTTCACCGCGAGTGATGTGCCCGGTTTCGTGCTGCACGTCGAGATCTGTGAGGACATGTTCGTGCCGGTGCCGCCCAGCGCGGAGGCCGCGCTCGCCGGGGCGACGGTGCTGGCCAACCTGTCCGGCAGTCCCATCACGATCGGCCGCGCCGATGACCGGTGCCTGCTGGCGCGCTCGGCGTCCGCACGCTGCCTGGCCGCCTATGTCTACGCGGCGGCCGGAGAAGGCGAGTCGACCACGGATCTGGCTTGGGACGGCCAGACCATGGTGTGGGAGAACGGCACATGCCTGGCGCAGTCCGAGCGGTTCCCGAAGGGAGAGCGACGCTCGACCGCCGACGTCGACCTCGAACTGTTGCGTTCCGAGCGGCTGCGGATGGGCACCTTCGACGACAACCGCAACCATCACGGCATCACGCCCGAATCGTTCCGGCGGGTGGAATTCGCGTTGGATCCGCCTGCCGGTGACATCGGACTGCTCCGCGAGGTGGAGCGGTTCCCCTTCGTACCCGCGGATCCGTCACGACTGCAACAGGATTGCTATGAGGCCTACAGCATTCAGGTCGCCGGGCTGGAGCAACGATTGCGCGCCCTGGACTACCCCAAGGTGGTGCTCGGGCTCTCGGGTGGGCTCGACTCGACGCACGCACTGATCGTCGCCGCCCGTGCGATGGATCGAGAAGAACGACCGCGCAGTGACATTCTCGCGTTTACGCTCCCGGGTTTCGCGACCGGGGATCGCACCAAGAACAACGCGATCCGGCTCGCGGACGCACTCGGGGTCACGTTCGAAGAGATCGACATCAGGTCGACGGCGGAACTGATGCTCAAGGAGATGGACCACCCGTTCGCCCGCGGCGAGAAGGTCTACGACGTCACCTTCGAGAACGTGCAGGCGGGCCTTCGCACCGACTATCTGTTCCGCCTGGCCAACCAGCGTGGCGGAATCGTGCTCGGCACCGGCGATCTCTCCGAACTCGCACTCGGTTGGTCCACGTACGGCGTCGGCGATCAGATGTCGCATTACAACGTCAACGGCGGAGTGCCTAAGACGTTGATCCAGCATCTGATCCGCTGGGTCATCTCGTCACATCAATTCGATGACACCGTCAACGAGGTGTTGCAGTCGGTGCTCGACACCGAGATCACGCCCGAACTGGTGCCCACCGGGGAGGACGAGGAGATCCAGAGCAGCGAGGCGAAGGTGGGGCCGTATGTGCTCCAGGACTTCTCGCTGTTCAACGTGCTGAGGTACGGGTTCAGACCGTCCAAGATCGCATTCATGGCGTGGCATGCCTGGAGTGACCCCGAGCGCGGCGACTGGCCGGCGGGGTTCCCGGACGACAAGCGCCCGACCTACTCGCTCAAGGAGATTCGCCACTGGTTGCTGGTTTTCGCGCAGCGGTACTATTCGTTCTCCCAATTCAAACGATCGGCGATGCCCAATGGCCCGAAGGTGTCGCACGGCGGATCGTTGTCGCCGCGCGGTGACTGGCGGGCGCCGTCGGACATGTCGGCGCGCATCTGGCTGGACGAGATCGAACGCGAAATCCCCGAAGACTAGGTGCGGCCCACCCTTGGCACGAAGCGGCCGACGCCGGCGAGATAGTCGCGATAGGCGTCGCCGTGGGTGGTGAGCAGGTAGGGCTCCTCGACGACGCGGACCTGAAGTTCGATCGTGACGACGAGGAGCACGAAACCCGCGAGCGCCACCGGATTCGGTGTCATCAAAGCGAATCCGAGTCCGAACGTCATCATCGCGGTGAAGATCGGGTTGCGGACCCATCCGAAGGCGCCAGTGCGCACCAGGGTGGTCGTCTCGCTCTTGTCGACGCCGATCCGCCACGATTCGCCCATGTCCAGCTGCGCGTAGACAGTGGCGGCGATGCCGATCGCCGCGACAGCGGTGCCGGTGACCTGGATCCAGGGCGCGTGCAGGAAGCTCACCGGCAACACGACACCGAGTATCTGCAGGATCGGCTCGAAAACCGCCACGCCCATGGAGATGATGAATCCCACCCCGGCGAACCATTCGACCGATCCGGGTCGGCCGGAGATGCCCTTGAATCCGGTCGAACCGGTGCGACGGCGCTGTTCCCAACTGCGCCAACCGAATCCGAGCAGTGCAAACACCGTGAATAGCACAAGCGCGACGATGGGCATAGCTTCCTTTCTAGACGATTATGAGCAGCACGGGTTTCCACGCCAGGCGTTGACGCCTTCACGCACAGCGATCACGGCGATGCCGAGCGCTGCGACAGGGTCGGCCCACGACCAGTCGAGCACGCTGTTGAGTACCAGGCCGGCGAGCAGGATCGCGGACAGGTACGTGCACAGCAGCGTCTGCTTGGAATCCGCCACGGCCGAGAGCGATCCGAGTTCACGGGCGGTGCGCCGCTGCGCCAGTGACAGCACCGGCATGATCGCAAGGCTGAGCATCGCGAGCACGATGCCGAGGGTCGATGGGCGCGCCTCACCGACGCCGGCCAACGCGCGCACTGCGTCGACGGTGACGTAGACCGCGAGTGCGAAGAACGAGAACGCGATGAAACGCAGCGCCGCCTTCTCGCGGGTTTCTGGGTCGTCAGCCGAGAACTGCCACGCGACGGCGGCCGCCGAGGAGATCTCCACCACCGAGTCGAGTCCGAAGCCGATGAGCGCCGACGACGAAACCCTGGCGCCTTCGGTCAGCGCGACCAACGCCTCGACGACGTTGTAGGCGATGGTCGCGGCCACCAGGAAGCGGATGCGCCTGTTCAGGACCGCTCGCCGAGCCTCGGTGACCGCGGACATCAGCAGCAGTCGTCGGCTTCGGCGGCGGGGCAGCAGGCCGGATCGACATCGAGTACCAATCCGATCAGGTCGTCGAGAGCGTGGGCGATGCGCCTATCGGTCAGTTCGTAGCGGTTGCGACGACCCTCGGGCTGGGCGGCCACCAACCCGCAGCCGCGCAGGCATGCGAGGTGATTGGACAGGATCTGGCGAGACACCCCGATCTTGTCGGCCAGGTCGGACGGATAGCTCGGCCCATCGCGCAGCGTCAGCAGGATTTCGGCTCGGGTCGAGTCGGACAGCGCGTATCCGAACCGCGAGAGCGCATCGATGCGAGTGGCCGTCTGCATAGCCTCGACGATACATCAGATTCTGTACTATCGACAGTGATTTCGGTGCGCGCACGACTGGTCTCAGCGATCGTATGCGCACCGAAATCGTTTACTCAGAGGCGGCCGTCGGTGCGCAGGTCGGGGTGCACCCATTCCGGCGAGCGTCGCTCCTTGAACGACAGGAAGCCCTCCAGCGCCTCGGGTGAGGAGTAGCTGGCCTGCATGCCGATGCGGTCGAAAAGGCCCAGGTAGTTGTCCAGGCTGGACTTCACGACGCTCCTCGCTGCGGGTGCGGTGCGGCAGCACTGACCCAGCACCTCGCGCGCCGCATCGAGCAACTCGTCGTGCGGGACGACGCGCGCGACCATGCCCCAGTCGTATGCCTCCTGCGCGGTCAACGTGCGGCCGGTGAACATCAGATCGCGGGTGCGTACCGGGCCGATCAGACGCGCCAGCATCTGGCTGTAATAGGTGTCGGCGATCCCCCGCAGCAACTCGGGCACGCGGAACGTCGCCCGGTCGCTGACCACCGTCATGTCGCTGCACAGCGCGATCTGCAGCCCACCGCCCTGGCACAACCCGTTCACCGCCGACACCACCGGCTTCACGGACTGGCGCAGCGTCTCGAATGGCGTCACATCCATACCGAGCGCCGAACCGAAGGTCAGCCAGTTGTCGCTGCCGTCGCCCCCGCCCATGTCGCCGCCGGGCGCGAATACGTCACCGGTGCCGGTGATCAGCAGTCCCGCCAGATCAGGGTCGGCGTCGACGTGCCGGACCGCGTACCGGATACCGAAGTACATGGCGGGTGTCATCGCGTTGCGCGCCTCGGGCCGGTCCAGCGTGCAGACCCCGAACGCACCCTCCCGGGTGAACCGCAGGTACGGGGTGCCCAGCCAGTCACCCTCGGGTGGACGCGGTGCGCTCGTGGTCTCGGTGCTTGTCATGGATGCCCTTCGCTCGCTTTTCGGTTGGATACTGCATCATCGATGGCCTCGGTATACGGTGCGCAGTCGCCTGCGCCGGACACCAATGTCGCCAGGGCGCCGGCCGCGCACGCCCTGCGCAGCGCGACTTCATGGCCGTCTCGCCATCCGGCGGCCAGCACTCCGGCGAAGACGTCGCCCGCACCCGTCGTGTCGACGGGCGTGACCAGTGGCGCAGGCACGTCGAAACGCTCGTCCTCACCGAGGTAACTGGCGCCGCGCCTGCCGCGGGTGATCACGAGATGGGGTACGGGCCAGTGCCATTCACGTGCTTCGGCCTCATTGACCACGACGACGTCGGCCAGTTCCGATAGAGCAAGCAAGTCGTGCGGGCGCGCGCCGGCGGGGGAGGCGTTGACGATGACGGTCGCGCCCGCGGCCCGTGCGATGCGCGCTGCCGCGATCGCGGTGGCGATCGGGATCTCCAGTTGCAGCAGTACGACGTCGCTGTCGGCGATGACGGCGTGGGTATCGGAGGAGTCGACGGTCAACTGCGCGTTCGCGCCCGGCGCGACCACAATGTTGTTCTCCGCCGCGGCGTCCACGACGATGACCGCCGTACCGCTGGGCCCGGACAGCGTCACCACCCCATCAAGCGCGACGTCATTGGCGCGCAGGTGCCCACGCAGCTGCTCGGCCGCGGAGTCGCTGCCCAGCGCCGCGACCAGCTGCACGGATGCCCCTGCCCGGGCTGCAGCCACCGCCTGATTGCCACCTTTTCCGCCGGCCGACGACAACAGCGAGGACGCCAGAACGGTTTGGCCGGGCCGCGGTAAAGCGTTCACGGTGAACGTGAGATCGGCGTTGACACTGCCCACTACACACACCCGGCTGCGGACCCGCGCGGTCATAACTGCCAAGCTAGTCGAGCCCTGCTACCTGACACGTGTCGAACGGATCAGACAGGTTCGATACGCTGGCTTAATGAGTGTGCCGGCCCCCGTGCTACCCGACTTGCGCTCACAGGTCCACGACGCCGCCCGGCGGGCCCGCGTCGCGGCACGCACCCTGGCCACGCTGCCCACCGAGACCAAGAACCGCGCGCTGCATGCGGCCGCCGACGCCGTGCTTGCGCAGGTGCATGAGATTCTGGCCGCCAACGAGCGGGACCTCGACGCCGCCAGGGCCTCGGGGACACCTGACGCGATGCTCGACCGGCTGGCGCTGAACCCCCAGCGCGTCGACGGTATCGCCGCCGGACTGCGTCAGGTCGCCGGCCTGCCCGATCCCATCGGCGAGGTGCTGCGCGGGCGCACGCTGCCCAACGGCCTTCAACTCCGCCAGCAGCGCGTTCCACTCGGTGTGGTCGGCATCGTCTACGAGGGCCGGCCCAACGTGACGGTCGATGCATTCGGCTTGACGCTGAAGTCCGGCAACTCGGTGCTGCTGCGCGGAAGCTCGTCGGCCGCCCATTCCAACGATGCCCTCGTCACCGCACTGCGCGCAGCGATGGCCGCCGAGGGGCTCGCACCCGACGTCGTGCAGTTGCTTCCCAGCGCGGACCGCGCCAGCGTCACCCATCTGATCCAGGCCCGCGGCCTCGTCGACGTCGTGATCCCGCGCGGGGGTGCGGGCCTGATCGACGCGGTGGTACGCGACGCGATGGTTCCCACCATCGAGACCGGTGTCGGCAATTGTCATGTGTACGTGCATGAAGCGGCCGATCTCGATGTCGCCGAACGCATTGTGCTCAACGCCAAGACGCGGCGGCCCAGCGTGTGCAACGCCGCCGAATCGCTGTTGATCGACGCCGCGATCGCCGATACCGCCCTGCCCCGGCTGACGAAGGCGCTGCAGAACGCGGGCGTGACGTTGCACGAGAACCCGTCCGACGACGAATTGCGCGCAGAGTTCCTTTCAATGGACATCGCTATTGCGGTGGTCAACGATCTCGACGCCGCGATCGACCACGTCAACGAATACGGCACCGGACACACCGAAGCGATCGTGACGACGAATCTTGCTGCTGCACAGCGGTTCACCGAGCGGGTGGACGCGGCGGCGGTGATGGTGAACGCATCGACGGCGTTCACCGATGGCGAGCAGTTCGGTTTCGGCGCCGAAATCGGCATCTCCACGCAGAAGCTGCACGCCAGGGGCCCGATGGGCCTGCCCGAACTGACATCGACCAAGTGGATCGTGTGGGGCGACGGCCAGACCCGGCCAGCGTGACCATTACCCGAGGAGAAACACCGATGAGCGCTTGCGCGAAGAGGATTGGACCACAGTGAGCGTCCCCGCACGCCCAGCACCGTTGTTCGCCGACATCGACGATGTCGGCAAGAAGCTCGCCGACACCGGCTACCTTCCCGACACCGCAACCGCCACAGCGGTATTCCTCGCCGACCGGCTGGGCAAGCCGTTGTTGGTCGAAGGCCCCGCGGGGGTGGGCAAGACCGAACTTGCCCGCGCGGTCGCGCAGGCGACCGGGTCGGGCCTGGTGCGGCTGCAGTGCTACGAGGGGGTCGACGAGGCCCGCGCCCTCTACGAGTGGAACCACGCCAAGCAGATCTTGCGCATCCAGGCCGGCTCCGGCGACTGGGACCAGACGAAAACCGATGTGTTCAGTGAAGAATTCCTGCTGACGCGTCCGCTGCTGACCGCGATCCGCCGCACCGAGCCGACGGTCCTGCTGATCGACGAGACCGACAAAGCGGACATCGAGATCGAGGGCCTGCTGCTCGAGGTGCTCAGCGACTTCGCGGTGACGGTGCCGGAACTGGGCACCATCACCGCTGAACGCAAACCGTTCGTCGTGCTGACCTCCAACGCGACTCGCGAACTGTCAGAAGCGCTCAAGCGCCGGTGTCTGTTCCTGCACATCGACTTCCCCGATGCCGAGCTGGAGCGGCGCATCCTGTTGTCGCGCGTGCCCGAACTGCCCGAGCACCTCGCCGACGAACTCGTCCGCGTCGTCGGAGTGCTGCGCGGCATGCAGCTCAAGAAGCTGCCCTCGGTGGCGGAGACCATCGACTGGGCGCGCACGCTGCTGGCGCTGGGACTCGACACGATCACCGATGCGACCATCGCGGCGACCCTCGGCGTCGTGCTCAAACACCAGTCCGATCAGATCAAGGCCTCCGGCGAACTCCGGTTCAACTAATGGGGCAGAACTGATGGCATTCCGCCGAACCCGCCCGCCACAGCCGTTGGCGCCACACGGAATTCCCGGCCACCTGGTCGAGTTCGTCGAAGCGCTGCGCGGGCAGGGCATTTCGGTGGGACCGTCGGAAACCGTCGACGCCGGCCGGGTGATGTCGGTGCTCGGCCTCTTGAACCGGGAGCAGTTGCGCGAGGGCATCGCATGCGCGGTGCTGCGCCGTCCCGACCACCGCGAAACCTACGACGCGATGTTCGACCTGTGGTTCCCCGCGGCGCTGGGCGCGAAGACGGTCCTCCTTGATGACGACGAAGATGCAGACGATCCGCCCGAGGGTTTACCGCCCGAGGACGTCGACGCCATGCGTCAGGCCCTGTTGGACCTGTTGGAAAACAACGAAGATCTGGCCAGTCTGGACGAGCGGCTCCAGCGGATGATCGCCCAGATCGTCGAGGCACACGGCCGGTACAACTCCAGCCGCGGCCCGTCGTATTCGTCATATCAGGCGCTGAAGGCGATGAATCTCGACGACCTCGAGGGCAGGCTGCTGGCCGGCCTGCTCGCCCCCTACGGCGACGAACCGACGCCGACACAGGAGCAGATCGCGAAAGCGATGGCAGCGCAACGCATCAACCAACTGCGTCGCATGGTGGAGTCGGAGACCAAGCGTCGCACCGCCGAACAGCTGGGCCGCGACCACGTGCAGATGTACGGCGTGCCGCAGCTCGCGGAGAACGTCGAGTTCCTGCGCGCGTCCGGCGAGCAGTTGCGGCAGATGCAACGCGTGGTGAAGCCGCTCGCCCGCACGTTGGCGACCCGGCTGGCCGCGCGGCGGCGGCGGTCGCGGCGAGGTGAGATCGACATGCGCAAGACGCTGCGCAAATCGATGTCCACCGGTGGCGTGCCAATCGACGTGGTGCTCAAGAAGCCGCACCCGGCCCGGCCCGAGCTGGTGGTGCTGTGCGACGTGTCCGGCTCGGTGGCCGGCTTCAGCCACTTCACGCTGATGCTGGTGCACGCGCTGCGCCAGCAGTTCTCCCGGGTCCGGGTCTTCGCGTTCATCGACACCACCGACGAGGTCACCGAACTGTTCGGGCCCGACGCCGACCTCGCTGTCGCCGTGCAGCGAATCACCCGTGAGGCGGGCGTGTACACCCGCGACGGCCATTCCGACTACGGGCATGCGTTCGCCTCGTTCATGAACACCTGGCCGAATGTGCTGTCGCCGCGCAGTTCCCTGCTCGTGCTCGGCGATGGGCGCAACAACTACCGCAATCCCGAGATTGATCTGCTGGCCCACATGGTCAACTCCAGCAGGCACGCGCACTGGCTCAACCCAGAGCCCAGGCATCTGTGGGGCAGCGGTGACTCCGCGGTGCCGCGCTATGAGGACGTCATCACCATGCACGAATGTCGGTCCGCCAAGCAGCTGGCCTCGGTCATCGATGCGCTGCTGCCGGTCTAGGTACGTCGCGAACGTGGGTTACCCGCACACTTCGGCGGTCGAAACCGTGGCGCAAGCCCACGCTCGGTGCGGCAAGTAAGCTGGCAAATCGTGGTTTCACGACGCAGAGTGGGTGTAATGGGTGGGACGTTCGATCCCATCCACAACGGCCACCTGGTCGCGGCCAGCGAGGTTGCGGACCTGTTCGAACTCGACGAGGTGGTCTTCGTTCCCACCGGCCAGCCGTGGCAGAAGCGCAGGCGCCCCGTCACCGCCGCCGAGGACCGCTATCTGATGACCGTGATCGCCACCGCGTCCAACCCGAGGTTCTCGGTGAGCCGCGTCGACATCGATCGCGGCGGCCCGACCTATACCAAGGACACGTTGCGCGATCTGCGTGCGCTCAATCGGGACGCCGAGCTGTACTTCATCACCGGAGCCGACGCCCTGGCGTCGATCCTGTCCTGGCAGAACTGGGAGGAGATGTTCTCCATCGCCAAATTCGTCGGAGTCAGCCGACCGGGCTACGAACTCGACGGCCAGCACATCACGGCGGCGATGGCGGAGTTGCCCCCCGAGGCACTCAGCCTCGTGGAAGTGCCTGCGCTGGCGATCTCCTCGACCGACTGCCGTAAACGCGCCGAAAAGGGCAGACCCATCTGGTATCTGGTGCCCGACGGTGTCGTCCAGTACGTGACCAAACGCAGACTGTACGAAGCCAATTCGCTGCCGCACGAGGAGCCCAAACAATGAGTGCAACCGAAGAGGCGATCGGCATGGCCACCGTCGCCGCACGGGCGGCGTCGTCCAAGCTCGCCGAGGATGTCGTCGTGATCGACGTGTCGGGACAGCTGGTCATCACCGACTGCTTCGTCATCGCATCAGCGGCCAACGAGCGACAGGTCAATGCGATCGTCGACGAGGTCGAGGAGAAGATGCGACTCGCGGGGCACAAACCGGCCCGCCGTGAGGGTGCGCGCGAGGGACGGTGGACGCTGCTGGACTTCGTCGACATCGTCGTGCACATTCAGCATTCCGACGAGCGTGACTTCTATGCGTTGGATCGGCTGTGGCGCGACTGCCCCGTCATCGCAGTGGATCTGGATTCCGATGAGCCGCTTGCGCGAGGACCAGAGGACGGCGATGAGCCGCTTGCGCGAGGAGCAGAGGACGGCGATGAGCCGCTTGCGCGAAGAGCAGAGGACCCCGAGTCGTGAGGGTGCGCCACCTGGTCCTGCTGCGACACGGGCAGACCGAGTACAACGCGGGCAGTCGGATGCAGGGCCAACTGGATACCGACCTGTCCGACCTCGGCCGGGATCAGGCCGTGGCAGCGGCCGAGGTGCTGGCCAAGCGTCAGCCATTGCTCATCGTGTCCTCTGACCTGCGGCGAGCGCTGGACACCGCGGTCAGCCTTAGCGAGCGCTCCGGAATGCCGGTGCAGGTGGACACCCGGCTGCGAGAGACACACCTTGGCGACTGGCAGGGGTTGACGCATCTCGAGGTCGATGCCCAGGCGCCTGGCGCCCGGCTTGCGTGGCGTGACAACGCCCGGTGGGCACCGCACGGGGGAGAGAGCCGCGTCGACGTCGCGGCGCGCAGCATGCCGGTGGTGAATGAGCTTCTCGCCGAGCGGACGGATTGGGGTGTCGACGAACCGGACCGGCCTGCGGTGCTCGTCGCACATGGCGGGCTGATCGCTGCGCTGACCGCGGCATTGCTTGGGCTCCCCGTCGACAACTGGCCGATCCTGGGCGGAATGGGCAACTGCAGTTGGGTGCAATTGTCCGCGCACAGCGAGATCGACGCCGCGCCAGCAGATCTCCGCTGGCGCCTCGATGTCTGGAACGCCTCGGCGCAGGTTGCCAACGATGTCCTCTGACTCGACCCGTCGGACGCTGTTGCTGTTCTGTGACTCCTTGTCGTACTACGGCCCAACGGGCGGACTGCCATCGGATGACCCGCGTATCTGGCCCAATATCGTTGCCGCGCATCTTGATTGGGATGTCGAAATCATTGGGCGGATCGGCTGGACATGCCGCGACGTCTGGTGGGCCGCGACCCAGGATCCGCGGGCGTGGGCGGCACTGCCACGAGCGGGTGCGGTTGTGTTCGCGACCGGCGGAATGGACTCGCTGCCGTCGCCGTTGCCCACGGCGCTGCGTGAGTTGATCCGCTACGTCCGTCCGGCCTGGCTTCGGCGCTGGGCGCGCGACGGATACGGCTGGCTGCAACCACGGCTGTCACCGGTGTCACGGGCGGCGCTGCCACCGCACGTGTCGGTGGAATACCTCGAGATGACCCGTGGTGCCATCGATTTCAACCGACCTGGCATCCCGGTGGTGGCTTCGCTGCCGTCGGTGCACATCGCGGAAACCTACGGTAAGGCCCACCGCGGCCGCGAACCCACGGTGAAGGCGATCACGGCATGGGCGGGCGAACACGGCATCCCGCTGGTCGATCTGAAGGCCGCCGTCGGCGAAGAAATTATGAGCGGCCGCGGCAATCCGGATGGAATCCACTGGAATTTCGAAGCCCATCAGGCCGTGGCAGATCTGATGCTCAAGGCGCTCGCCGAGGCCGGCGTGACATGTCCGTAGTTGTCGTCACGGATTCGTCGTCCCGCCTGCACACAGACGAGCTCAAGCGGTTCAACATCCGCCAGGTCCCGCTGCACGTCCTCGTCGACGGCGAGGATCTGCGCGACGGTATCGACGAGGTACCCAACGACATTCACGACCGTCCGCGCGCGACGACCTCCGGAGCGGCACCGGCCACTTTGATCGAGACCTATCGGCAGGCGCTGGCCGACAGTGAAGGCGACGGTGTTGTCGCGGTCCACATCTCGGCGGCGTTGTCGAGCACCTTCAGTACGGCGGTGCAGGTCGCCAGGGAATTCGGCCCTTCGGTCCGCGTCGTCAATTCGCGATCGGCCGCGATGGGTGTGGGGTTCGTCGCGTGCGCAGCCGCCGAGGCGGCATCGACGGGAGCGGATCTGGAAACCGTTGAAACTGCGGCCCGTTCGGCGGTGCCGCGTACCCACGCGTTCATCGTCGTCCATCGCCTCGACAACTTGCGACGCAGCGGGCGGATCGGAGCGGCTGCCTCGTGGCTGGGCACGGCGTTGTCGCTCAAGCCGTTGCTCTGTCTGGACCAAGACGGCCGGCTGGTGCTCGATCAGCGGGTTCGCACGCTCACCAAGGCCCACGCCGCGATGGTCGACCGGGTCGCCGAGATCGTCGGTGAGCGCAGCGCGAGTATCGCCGTGCACCACGTCGACAACCACGACGGCGCCGACGAAATGGGTGCCATGCTGACGACCCGCCTACCGCAGATCGAATCGCTCACCGTGGCCGATATGGGCCCGGTGCTGTCGATTCACCTGGGCGCAGGCGCCATCGGTGTGGTCGTCCAGACCGCCGAGTAATCGGCGGTGATCAACCCGCGAACCGGCCGGTGACCGGCGGGAGATCGGCCAGCGTGACGATGCCCGGCGCGGCCGCGACGACAGCGGGCACGGCGTTGGTCACCGGCATCGCGGTGTAGATCATGCCGAGGCCCATGAACCCCGGTTCGGTCCAGTCCCTTGGCGGCAGGCAGTGCAGCACCGTGCGCATGTTGGGCAGGCCGAAGACCTGGATGACATGACCGTGCTCGAGGGGCTTGGGCGGGGTGACGTGGCTGCCCATGATCCAGTTGAATCCCACGCTGACGACGTTCTTCTCACCCACCCAGCCGCGGTGATAGCCCATGACACCGCCGACGGTGCCCTCCGGGATCTGCATGAAGCCCAGGTCGCTGTCGCCGGTGGCGGGTGTGAACGTCACGTCGAAGGTCAACTTGTCGAGCTTGGCGCCGATGGCATCCGCCATCATCGCGGCGGACTCTGCGAAAACCTCGCTTTCGCGGCGCACGCTCTCGGCCAGACCGGGAGTCTCGGGATCCTGCGAGAAACCCATCGCCGTCTGCGTTCCCGCCGACTCGTACGTCGAACAGTCCACCGACTCAGTGATCCGGATTTCGTCGACCCGCTCGCAGGAGCCGGACAACACCATGCCGACCATGTTGGTCATCCCGGGATGTGCACCGTTGCCGAAGATCGTGGAATTGCCCTTCTCGCAAGCCTTCCGGATGCGTTCCTGATCCTCGGGTGTCTGCTTGCCGCCGGTGATCCAGGCGGCGCTCGAGCACACGTTCACGCCGGCTTCGAGCAGCCGAACGAGTTCATCGATGCTGGGCCACAACGGGTTGTAGCAGCACGCGTCGGGCTTCAGGGCGATCAGGGCATCAATGTCGTTGGTGGCCTTCACACCCGTGGGCTCGGGCCAGCCGGACAGCTCCGCGGCGTCCACACCGACCTTGTCCGCGCCGTGGGCATACACGCCGACGAGTTCCATGTCGTCGCGGCCGATGATCGCGTGCAGCGATCGTCGACCGATGTTGCCGGTAGTCCACTGGATAACGCGAAGAGGCCGCTCAGGGGTGGTCATTGGAAGCACGTTACATGTGGGTTCCACCGTCGACCCGCACCTCGGTCCCGGTCACGAAATACGCATCCGAGGAGGCCAGCATCGCTACCACGGCGGCGACGGCGTCCGGCTTGGCGAACATCCCGCCGCCGTCCACCGGCAGGGTCGGCATGATCTTTCCGAACAGCGAGAAGTCAGCATCGTCGGGCAGCCCGGGGCCGATGCTCTGCTTGGATTCGCCGGTGCCATCGGTCATTCCGGACGAGATCGAGCCGGGCTGAACCGAGTTGAACCGGATCCGCTCCTTCGCGAACTCCAGCGCCAGCGTGTGGGTCATCGCCTGGATGCCGCCCTTGGACGCCGCATAGGCCGACATGTAGGGATGCGCGAAGGCCGCCGAGGTGGAGCTGAAATTGACGACAGCGGGGTCGGTGCCGTTGCGCAAGGCGGGGATGGACTCGCGCGTCATCAGGAACGTGCCGATCAGATTGATCCGCAGCACCTGCTCGAAGTCGGCGAGCGTGGTCTCGAGGAAATGGACCGAGCGCAGAATCCCCGCGGCATTGACGAGGGCATCGAGACCGCCGAGGGCCTCGACGGCCCCGGCCACGCCCTGCTTGACGGAGTCCTCGCTGGAGACGTCGAGGACCACTGTCGTCAGCCGGTCGCGGTTCACCCCGGCCCTGGCGACGGTGTCATTCAAACCGGACTCGCTGATATCCGCCGCGGCCACCCGCCCGCCTTCGTCCAGGATCCGCAGGACCGTTGCTTGCCCGATGCCGGAGCCGCCGCCGGTGATCAGGACACGGCGGTCGGTGTATCGCTGAAGAGGTGCCATAGGCAGATACTGCTGGGTCGGACCAGAATTGTCAGCCAACTCGCTGACCTCCCCTCGGATGAATGAATATGCCCTCGGCCTCGACGGTGACGCCATCGGCGCCGGCAATGTGGCCCACGGCGAACGTCTTCGCCCCCTCGATCCGATCGACGTGCGCCGACGCGCGCAGAGGCCGTCCGAGGGGTGTGCCGCGCACGTAACGCAGCGTCAGAGTGCCCGTAACAGCGGGCTTGCCAGGCAGATGCGCCGTGGCGCCGAGGACGTGGTCGAGGATCATCGCGCACACACCGCCATGAACGTGACCCGGTGGCCCTTCGTACGCGGCACCGAGAACGAACTCCGTATGCACCGTGCCGTCCGCGCCGTGGTGAATGGTCAACGGAGGAGCGACGGGATTTCGTCGGCCGATCAGCACGTTGCCCGAAGCGATGGAGCGTCCGTCGGGGGTGGCCTGAACACCGAACGATCCCGGTATCAGGGCGTCGCTCAGTTGTGCTGTCGCCGAATCGATCTTCTCGGCCGCAGAGGCGATGGCCGCCTCAGTCACTTCGGTCCGGATGGTGACGTCGATCAGACGGCGCACCGACGCGGTCAGGCGTTCGTGTGCGTCGGTCGTCATCGGGCTCCTTCGATCGTGGTCGAAGAACACCTTGGCCGCTGCACCATCGGTCCGCAACACCGTGTCCCGGCCAGTGGTTAGGGCGGCGGCCTGCGTGACCTGCCGTTGTTAGGCTCGGCACATGGCCGACAACGCGTCTGACGCCAAGCCAAACCTGGCGGCGACCAGTTTTGCGCTGTTGGGCATGCTGTCCTACGAGTACGAACTCTCCGGCTACGACATCCGCAAGTGGATCGACTGGAGCATGCGCTTCTATTACGGCAGCCCGGCGTACAGCCAGATCTACACCGAGCTCAAGAAGTTGGAGAAGCTCGGCCTGGTGACCTCGCGCTTTGATGACACCGGGGCGCGCAACCGCCGGCTATACAAGATCACCGAGGCGGGCCTCGAGGCCTTGACACGCTGGGCGAACGAAGCGCCCGTCGATCCGCCGAGCCTCAAGCACGGGCCGCTGTTGCGGGTGACCTTCGGACATCTGACGACTCCAGAACGCCTCAAGGAAGTACTGCAGGAACACGTCGCGTACGCCGACGAGATGTACCGCAGCGCCGCGAAGGACGCCCGGTGGGCAGGCGCGGATCCGGCGTGGTCGTACGCCCGCGTCGCGCTGCAATGGGCCGAGCGGTACTACGCCAACGAGCGCGAACTGGCGTTGAAGATGATCAAAGAACTCGACGAGGCGCAGGCCTCGTTCCCCAGCGCGGGTCAGGGCGGCCGGACGAAGGTGCCGTGGCCGACGCCCGAGTTCTGGTACGAGATCGAGAAGAAGGCCGACGCCGCCGACGCGTGACTACCCGGTGGCCGCGTCCCGGGCCGCGATGTAGCCGTACACCAAGCCTTGCGCGATCGTGGCGCCTGCGCCGGGATACGTGGCTCCGAAAGCGTTGGCGGCGGTGTTGCCGATCGCATACAGCCCGTCGATGGCCGTGCCGTCCTCGCGCAGCACGCGAGCCCGCTCGTCGGCGCGCAGGCCACCGCAGGTACCCAGATCGCTGAGCACCATTTTCACCGCGTAGAACGGGCCGCGATCCAGCGGACGCAGGTTCGGGTTGGGCGTGACGGTCAGGTCGCCGTAGTAGCGGTCATACGCGCTGCGGCCGCGTCCGAAGTCCGAATCGACTCCCGCATGGGCTATTTCGTTGAACCGCTGCAGGGTCGCGACGAACTGTGATTCCGGTACGTCCATTTTGCGGGCCAGATCGGCGAGGTCGTCGGAACGGTGTGCGATCCCGGCGTCGTACCACGGCGCGGGAATGGCCATCCGGGGGAACAGATCGGCGGCGAAGACGTAGCTGTTCCGGTACTTCTGGTCGAACACGATCCACATGGCCTCGACCGGGTTGCCCGCGCGTTCACGTTCCAGTAGTTGTTGGCCGAACGACATGTAGTCCGTCGCCTCGTTGACGAACCGGGTACCCGTCTGGTCGACGATCAGCGACCCGGGCAGCGAGCGTTCGGCCAGCATCACCTTGGGATCGCCGCCGGGCAATGCGGCGACGGCCGGGAACCACCACGACTGGTCCATCAGATCTATTGCGGCACCGGCTTCTTGGCCGACGCGGATCGCATCGCCGGTGTTGGTCTGCGCGCCGAGGCTGACGTGTTCGCCGAGCGATTCGGATTGGAACTTCCAGCGCATGTCCATGTTGTGGTCGAAGCCGCCTGCCGCGAGCACGACACCGCGACGAGCGGTGACGGTGATCGAGCGGCCCCGGTGGTCGAGGACCGCGCCGGTCACGCGGCCATCTTGGTCGGAGGTGAGGCGCTGCAACGCGGTTGCGGTCCAGATCGGAATGCCGGCCTTGAGCACGCCGGCGAACATTCCCGCCGCCAGGGCCTGACCACCCGCGGCGTACCGGCGGCCCAGCAGTAGGCCGCCGACACCTTGGCCGAGCCGTTTGACCACCAGCGGCAAGCCCTTTCGGGGGACCCGTGACATCAGGTTCAGCCAGCGGTAGTCGGCGCCGGTCGTCGGCATCGGGATCTTCACTTCCAAGACACCGGGGCGCAGGCGCGAGCGGTATTCGCCGAGCACGGCGGTGTCCAGCGGTCGGCATTCGCACGTCCGGCCCGCCGCGGATCCGCCGGGGGACTCCGGGTGATAGTCCGAGTAGTCCCGCGCCCAGAACAGTCGCATCGGAGTGGTCCGGCGCAGCAGTTCGACGGTCGCGTCGACGTGCGCGAGAAACGCCGAGGATCGCGATGCCGGTGCGGTGCCGTCGACGACCGCATCGAGGTACGTCTGCGCCCGCTGCGCGGTGTCGCCGCCGCCGCCCTCTTCGATCATCCGGCTGGCGGGAAACCACAGCGCCCCGCCGGAGCGCGCCGTCGACCCGCCGACGTAGTCGGCCTTCTCGACGATCAGGACCCGGAGACCGTGGTCGTGGGCCGCCAGCGCGGCCGCCATCCCCGTGCCGGATCCCACGATCAGGAGGTCGACGGTGCAGTCCTCGACGCTGCGGTTCGAGGGGATGGTGGGCTGCGGCGCGGTGGTCACGACTCGACGCTAGGCCCCTGCGGCGTCCGGCCGCATCAGACGTCCTGATGAGCGGAACGATCGGTGTTACTCACGTGCGTACGGCAGTACAAAGGTGGAATGACCCTTGAGTCCGATGTTCAGGTCCGGCAGATCGAAGCAGGGGCGGCGCCCACCCGGTTGGCCCGCGGTTGGCATTGCCTGGGGCTTATCCGCGATTTCGGTGACGGCCGGCCGCATTCGGTCAACGCATTCGGTCAGAAGTTGGTGGTGTTCCGCAGCGGCGACGGCAAGATCAACGTCCTCGACGGCTACTGCAGGCACATGGGCGGCGATCTCAGTCAGGGAACGGTGAAGGGTGACGAGATCGCCTGTCCGTTCCATGACTGGCGGTGGGGCGGCGACGGCCGATGCAAGAAAGTTCCCTACGCCAAGCGCACGCCGCGTCTGGCGCGCACCGCGACGTGGACGACGCTCGAGCAGGACGGGATGCTGTTCGTCTGGAACGACCCCGAGGGCAATCCGCCGTCCGATGACGTGAGCATTCCCCGGATCGAGGGTGCCTGCAGCGACGAGTGGACCGACTGGCATTGGTACACCACAGTCGTCAACACCAACTGCCGCGAGATCATCGACAATGTCGTCGACATGGCGCACTTCTTCTACATCCACGGCTCGATGCCGACACACTTCAAGAACATCTTCGAAGGGCACATCGCCACGCAGTACATGAACAGCGGTTCGCGTGGGGACATCCCGAATCCGGAGGGACAGCCGCAATTGCTCGGCACCACCTCGGTGGCTTCGTATTACGGCCCGTCGTTCATGATCGATGACCTGACCTACCACTTCGAGAACGACGATCAGAACACCGTGCTGATCAACTGTCATTACCCGATCGACGCCGATTCCTTTGTGCTGCAGTACGGGATCATCGTCAAGAAGTCGGCCAACCTGCCCGAGGAAGTAGCGATGCAGGCCGCGGTGGCGCTCGGCGACTGGGTCAAGGTGGGCTTCGAGCAGGACGTGCAGATCTGGAAGAACAAGGCGCGCATCGACAATCCGCTGCTATGCGAGGAGGACGGACCGGTGTATCAGCTGCGCCGGTGGTATGAGCAGTTCTACATCGATACCGCCGACGTCGCCCCCGACATGGTGGACCGATTCGAATACGAGATCGACGTCACGCGACCACGCGAAGCCTGGCAGCAGGAGGTCGAGGCGAACATCGCCGAGCGTTCCGGCGCGACCGGATGAGCATGCGGGCCGATAACCGGCTTGCCGATGCGCCCATGGTGCCGGTGGCGTGCCGGGCGTGCGGTGCAAAAGTGCTGGCCCGCAAGAGCAGTTGGGAGCAGACCAGCGTGCAGTGGAACGCCGATGCCTTGGCGCGGTGCCCACAGCGCCGCAACGCCGAGTCGCTGACGACTCCGGGCCGGCCGACACTGTTTCTGTCATGTTCGGAGTTGTCGGAATCGATTCACGACGCGGTGGCCGCGGGCCGGTTACGCATTGTCGACGAGGCGGCGCACGCCGCACCGTAATCTCGGTTGGTGACCGAAAACCTACAGACGCCCGTTGCGGTGGTGACGGGTGCCAGTCGCGGCGCCGGGCGCGGCATCGTCGCGGCGCTGCTGGCGTGCGGCTGGCAGGTGTATGCGACCGGACGAACCGTGGCGGACGACGGTGCCGGGGCGATCGCGGTCCAGATCGACCATCGCGATGACGCGGCAACCACCGCGTTGTTCGCCCGAGTCGCCGACGAGTGCGGTGGACTGGACCTGCTCGTCAACAACGCAGCGGCGGTCCACGATGCGCTGACTGAGCAGAAGCCGTTCTGGGAGAAGGACATCGGGCTCGGCGATATCCTCGATGTCGGGTTGCGCTCGGCCTACGTCGCGACTTACTACGCCGCGCCGCTGATGATGAACCGCCCGCGCGGGCTGATCGCGTTCACCTCCTCGCCGGGGTCCGTCTGTTACATGCACGGCCCCGCGTACGGTGCGCAGAAGGCGGGTATCGACAAGATGGCCGCCGACATGGCCGTCGACTTTCGGGGCACGTCCGTTCGCGCCGTGTCGATTTGGATGGGCATCCTGCTCACCGAGAAGATGCGCGCGGCATTCGACGGCAACCCGGAGGGGTTGGCCGCCATGGCCGAACATGCCGAGACGCCGGAGTTCACCGGGCGGGTGATCGACGCGCTGTACCGGGACCCAGAACTGGACCAGTTGAGCGGGCACACCGTGATCGGTGCCGAACTCGCGCAGCGCTACGGAATCACCGACGATGATGGACGGCAACCACCGTCGCACCGGCAGATGCTGGGCTCGCCGCGGGTGCCGAGCGATGTGGTGGTGCGCTGAGCGTCAGGCGACCTGGAATGCGGACAGCGGTGCCTCCTGCGGGTACTCCGCTGGTCCGCCGAGGTCGTAGGCCGCATTCAGCGCCCCGATGAAGTCCGGGTCGTGCAGCGGCTGGGTGGGTACGTCGAGCTTGATGCCCTTCTTGCCTGCGCCGTCGACAAGGATGTCGATGGCCTTGTCGATCGTCAGGTCGTGGCTGCCGTCCATGTTCTTCTTGAGCTCGTCGTAGTCGGCGAACACCTCGGCTGACCAGTGCACCAGGAACCGGAGTTCGTCGGTGTGGTGGCGGGCGATCACGTCGTCGCCGTTCTTGAGCAGCCAGGAGTTCTTATCCGCCGGGTCGCCGGTGAAAACGGTGTCGAAGGCGAGTCCGGCCGGCATCTGCTGCTCGAGCGGTCCGTTGGCCTCGCCGCGGTGCACCATCATCTCGTTCTGCACCAGCACGCCGCGGTTGTACACCGGCGGCAGAATGCGCTGCGGGGGCTTGAGCGGCCCCTCCGGCCAATAGGTGAAGCCGCTGCTGGCGTCGAGTGAGAACCACGTGATGACCTGGGCCATTTTGATCAGGTAGTCCTGGAAGAGTCCCGATTTGCCCATCACGCTGGTCAACCATGTCGGGGCGTTCTCGTGGCGCACACCGCGGAAGCTGGGGGCGTCGAGATGCCCGGGATCGCGATTGGCGCACGGTCCGTTGATGTTGAACAGCATCATCTCCGGCTTGGCGTACTCGGCGTTCCAGTAAGTCTTCGCGTAGTCCACGAACCTCTGGTTGTAGAAGCAGTCGTGCAATTCGGGATACAGCACCGTGCCGTAATTGGCCAGGTAGCCGCGGAAAGTCGGCGTCAAGAACAAGTCGAGTGAGGGTTCGAAGCCCTCGGGAAACATGCCACTCATCGTGGCCATCAGCTCCTCCGCCGAGGCGAAGTGCTGAGCAATGATCAGCCGCCAGGGGCCCTCGGTCCGGACGATGTCGAGTAGGAGCTCGCGCTGATCGTCTGTGTAGACGTTGTCGACCTCACGCGGCGGCGAGGCCGGCCGTAGGACGTCGGAAAGCTCCATGCGCTGCTGTTCGGTAAGCATGCCTAGATTGTGGTGCGGCCGCGAACCTTCGGATCACCACATGTCCAGTCATCGGGAGGTCAGTTCTTGTGTCGCGGATACCGGAAGCGGTCAAAACGGCAGGGGATTGGCGAACTTGGCGCGCATCAGCGCACCGATTTCGGCTACTGCCAACCGGCCTCGCGCGGTGGCGTCCGACCTCATTAGGAAGCCGTGGTACGCACCGGGATAACGCGTCAGGGTGGTTTGCACCCCGGCGTCGCGCAACCTTGCGGCGTACCGTTCGCCCCAGTCGCGGATCGGATCGGCCGCCGCGGTCGCCACGATCGCCTGTGGTAGCCCGCGCAGATCGCCGGCACGCGCCGGCACGGTGTACGGGTGTTCCGGACCGTCGGCCAACTCGTGCATGTACTCGATGTCGGCGAGGCTGAGCATCGGGGCATTTGGTAACTCTTGGACCGACGGCACCGTCAGATCCTTGTCGAGGCCCGGATACATCAGCACCTGGGCGAACAAGGGTGGCCCACCGCGATCTCGGGCGGCCAGCGCGACGGCGGCGGCCAGCGTGCCGCCGGCGCTGTCGCCGGCCACCGCCAATCGTGGTGCGTCGATGCCGAGTTCGTCGGCGTGTGCGGCAACCCATGATGTCGCGGCGTAGGCGTCGTCGAACTGCGCAGGCGGTGGGCTCTCGGGAGCAAGTCGATATTCGACGGAAATCACGGTGGCCCCACTGGTTGCCGCGAGTGCGCGCGCCAGTGGTTCGAAGGCATTGACCGAGCCCATCACCATCCCACCGCCGTGGAAGTAAACCAGTGCGGGGGACGAGCCGGAGTCGTTGTGCGGACGATAGATTCGAATCGGTATGTGCTGTGAGGCGAGGATGATGGTGCGATCCTCGATTTCAGCCATCGTCGGCATGTCATCCGGATGGGGCGTGTCCTCGACGGCGTGGCGGACCGCCTCGAGACCGCGCTGACGCATCGGTGGAATCGGGCCGAAGCCGGCTAGGCGTGCGGCGGCATCGGGATCCAGTTGCGGTTGGCGCATCAGCGTCCGGCCGCGTCGTCGAACGTGCTCGACACCAAGCGCGGTCTCGTAGTCATGCGATGAGTCAACTCCGAGCCGAGTTCGAGCGGGGTCGTCGTTGCCCGTTCAGCGGAACGGCTTCCCCGCAGTGGGCTGCCGGGAGCGACAGTGGTGGCGCCGTTTTCGCTGGTGAAGTCAGTCAGGGCCCAGATCGCGTTGAATTGCGGCTCGATTCGCCGTGGCAAGCCTCCGGCGCCTTCAAAGCCGGTGCCTCGACCACCCCAGACGAATCGATCCCGATGAAGCGGCTGCGCCGTCTGGCCGGGAAGAATGGTGATGAGTTGGGTCAGGTTGAGCTGAATCCGCTCGCAGTAGGGGCCGAGCACCGCATTGGCCGCACCCAGCACAAGCGGGTGCATCACCACCGGTCTACACTCCGGACTCTGCGGCGCCGACACTTCCGAACTACGTCATTGGTGCGCCGGATCGAACCGGCGCTTCGTGCGCAGTGCCGGGGGACGGCGGTTGATGAGGATGTCGGCGCGCTCGGCCATCGCGTTGCCGACGTACTCCGGCTGGGTCAGCAGATAGAACTCGCCGGCGGCAGCCTGCTCGAAAACGGCTTCGGCGGCCGCGATCGGATCCATCGCCTCGGCCTTGATGTCCAGCATCGCCGACCGCTGCGCCTCGGCCGCCGCGACGTCACCGCCGTCGACTCCGCCGGCCGCTTCGAAGATGTTGGACTTGACCGCGCCCGGCAGCACCGCCTGGACGTGGATGCGGTCGGCGTGCCCCGCCGATTCGACCTCCAGACGTAGACATTCGGTGAGCGCCAAGACCGCGTGCTTGCTCATGATGTAGGGCGCCTGCAACGGCACGACCGCCACACCGCCGATCGACGACAGGTTCCACACCCACGACGGGGTGTCGGCGGCCAACATGTGCGGGAGGAACGCGCGCACGCCGTAGAAAACGCCGCTGACGTTGATCGACACCAGCCGGTCCCAGTTGGCTACCGGTGTGTCCCACAAGTATCCGAACTGCTCGACGCCAGCGTTGTTGACCAGCAACCGCACCGGCCCGATCTCGGAATAGACTTGGGCGGCAAGTCTTTCCACAGCGTCGGCGTCGCGCACATCGCACACCACGGCGACCGCGCCGGGCAGTTCGTCGCGAAGGGTGGCGGCGGCCTCCCCATCGATGTCCACCAGCACAACCGTCATGCCGAGGCTGGCGGCATGGCGGGCCAACCCGGCGCCGATACCGTTGCCGGCGCCGGTGATGACCGCGACGCCGCCGGAGAAGATCTCGCGAGCGGCCATCGGGCTAGCTGCCGGACGCCGCGGTGTCGGCGGCGAGTTCGGTCAGCGGCACCGAGTTGGTGGTGTCGAGAACCGTGTCCATCTCGGTGAACTCGAGCCCGTTCGCGCCGCGGCGCACCGCGACGTCGGTGACTCCGCTGGACACCGCGAACGGCACGAAGTTCGCGACCTGGTTGACGAAGATATAGAACCGCGCGCGGGTGACAGCACCGTCGACACCGGTGCGGTGCAGGTTGGTGGTGTGGTGGCGCAGCGGGTACGGACTGTCCTTGCGATGGTCGATCAGCCACTCCATTACGGCGTCGCGGCCGTGCAACACCGGCGACATCAGTTCCTCGAAGGGGCTTGCACCGGAATCACTGCGGGTGATGAACCGCATGTCCTCGGCCTTCGCCGCGGCCATCTCGTCGTAGTTCGCCTCGTCGTAGGCGTACCAGTAGGCGGCGATGAACTCCTGCAGTTCGGACAGCGTGATGTCGTTGCTCATGACACGCAGTCAACCGCGATGTGCCCTCCGCGACACCCGAGGTGCCCGGTCAGCGGAACATGAACGACCCTTCGGGCGAAGTCGGTGGTTTCCGGGACAGTGACGTCTAGTGGGAGATCTCGTGTCCGGCGAAACGCAGCCGCAGTTCGCGCTTCAGCAGCTTGCCGCTGGGGTTTTTGGGCAGCGACTCGACGAAGAACACCTGCTTGGGCGTCTTGAATCCAGCCAGGCGAGCACGGCAGTGGCCGATCAGTTCATCTTCGTCGAGCACCACGCCCGCACGCGTGATCACGGCGGAGACCACCGTTTCGACCCAAGTCGAGTGGGGCAGACCGAACACCGCGACCTCCTGCACGCCCGGGTGTTGGTATAGCGCCTCCTCGACCTCGCGGCTAGCGACGTTCTCACCGCCGGTCTTGATCATGTCCTTCTTGCGGTCGACGACGTGCAATAGGCCGTGTTCGTCGTAGTAGCCGAGGTCTCCAGAGTGGAACCAGCCTCCGAGGAAGGCCTCTGCGGTCTTCTCCGGATCGTCGAGGTAGCCCAACATCAAGTGCGGGCCGCGGTGGGCAATCTCGCCGACGGTGCCGGGTGAAACTTGAGTGTTGGTGTCGTCGAGGATGACCGTCTCGACGTTGACGGCCGGGCGACCGGCTGCGCCGGCGTGATCCTGCTGCTCCGTCGGACCCAGAGCGCTGGCCAGCGGTGCCATCTCGGTTTGTCCGTAGAAGTTCCACAACTGCAGTTCCGGGAGCCGCTCGCGGATCTCGTGCAGGATCTCTGTCGGCATCGCCGACGCGCCGTAGTATCCCTTTCGCAGCGTGCTCAGATCGACCTGGTCGAACAGCGGTGAGCGCAACAGGGAAATCCATATCGTCGGTGGTGCAAAGTAATTCGTCACCTGATGCTGCTCGATACCGCGAAGAACCGCCTCGGGATCGGGACGGGGGAGGATGATGCTCGTGGCGCCGAGATAGATGTCGGTGGCCAGGAAGTTGTCGAGTTGCGCACAGTGGTAGAGCGGCATCGAGTGGATTTCGACATCATCGGAAGACATCGATCCGGCGACAATGGTGCTGACGTAGTTCGAGATCAGGCTCCGACTGGAGTGCATGACCCCCTTGGGGCGAGACTCCGTCCCGCTGGTGTACATCAGTCGCAGCATTTGATCGTCGGCGATCTCAAGGTCTGGCGCGGGTGTGGTGGAGGCGAGCCACTGCGCGAAGTCGTCCCAGCCGGCCGGCGGATGTTGCCCAGCCGGCGTCAGCGCCACCTTGGTGGCCACCGCGGCGTCGTTCCCCATCGCCTGCTCGGCGGTGGCGACAAGGTCGTGCGCGACGATGAACCCGCGAACGCGGCTGTGGCCGAGAATGAATCGGATCTCCTCGGCAGTGAGCATGAAGTTGATCGGCACCAGCACGGTGCCTGCCCGCGCGGTGGCGAATGCGAGGACTGCGTACTGCCAACAGTTGCGTGCCAGCAGAGCGACCCGATCGCCCGGTGCGAAACCGTTGTCTTGCAAGGCTGCAGCAGCGCGATCGGTGAGTTCATCGAATTCGGCGAACGTCAGGGTGACGTCGCCATCGATGATGGCGATCTTATGCGGATTCCTGCGGGCCGAGCGACGCGGGATGTCACCGAGGCTGTGACTGCGCACATTCATGAGGTCGTTCCGTGTTGCGTCGCGAGATCCAGGGAACGGCCGATGATTTCACGCATGATTTCGGAGGTGCCGCCATACACCCGGGTGACCCGAGCGTCGACGGCCGATCGCGCGATTGGGTATTCTCGCATATAGCCGTAACCGCCGAATAACTGTTGGCAGGCGTCCAGGCAGCGGAATTCCATCTCGGTGGCCCACAGCTTTGCTTTGGCGGCATCGGCAGGTGTGAGACGGCCGGCATTCAGTTCGATTACGCAACGGTCGATGAAGGCTTCGGCCACCGACACTTCCGTCGCCACGTCTGCAAGCGTGAACCGGGTATTTTGCAGGGCGCCAATGGGTTTGCCGAAAGCGGTGCGTTCTCGCACATAGTCGACGGTCCAGCGCAGTGCGGCGCGGGCCCGCCCGAGGCTGCCGACCGCAATCTGCATGCGTTCCTGGGGAAGGTTGCCCATCATGTAATGGAACCCGCAGCCCACCTCACCGAGCACGTTGGCCTTCGGCACCTTGATGTCCGTGAAGATCAACTCGGACGTGTCCTGGCAGTGCAGCCCGAGTTTGTCCAGATTGCGACCGCGTTCGAAGCCCGACATGCCTCGTTCGAGGACCACGAGCGTAAGCCCACTGTGACGGTCGCCGGAGGTGCGCACCGCAGTGATGACGAGGTCGGCGTTCTGTCCGTTGGTGATAAAGGTCTTGGCGCCGTTGACGAGGAAGTGGTCGCCGGCATCGATGGCAGACGTGCGAATGCCCGCTAGATCGGATCCCGCGCCCGGTTCGGTCATGCCGATGGCCGCGATCAGCTCGCCGTTGACGAACCCGGCCAACCAACGGTCTTGCTGTTCATCAGTGGTGAGGTCGGTCAGGTAGGGCAGGCAGATGTCATTGTGGACCGCGAAGCTCAGCCCGACCGCGCCGCAGTCGGCGTCCATGAAAGCTTCGATCAGGATTTGGTTATAGCGGAAGTCACGCGCCCCGACTCCGCCGAAGCGCTCGTCGGCCGCGAAGCCCAACAGTCCGATCGCGCCGGCCTTGGCGAAGACCTCGCGTGGGACGATCCCGTCTGCCTCCCAGTCAGCGACATGCGGGGCAACTTCCTTGACCGCGAATTCACCGGCGAGGCTTCCGAACGCGTGATGGTCGTCGTCGTAGTGCACCCGTTGCATGCCCGCAGCGTAGGGCGCCGAACATCGCGATTTCGGCTGGTGTCCCGCTCAGTAGGCAGGGGAGCGCCCGTTAGACGATCGCACTCCGATACTCGATGCGTGACTGCTGATGCTCAGACCAGGCCGGAGTCGACGCTTGACCGCGAGGAACTGAGGGCGCATCTGCGCCAGGCAGATCCGGGTGTGCTGGTGGCCGTATTGGGCCAGTTGACGGGCGACCCCTCGGTGGTCGACAGGTACGGACCCAAGATCTCTCATGTGCCGGATCCGCCGGAGCGCGCTGGTGTCACCGATGCCGAGACCAGAGACGCGCTCGTCACGGCTGTGATCGACGCGATCAATGCTCCACGGCCCGTCGACGCCCCGGCCCCCGACGATCCAGAACTGTTCGCGCGGTTGCTGCCACTGGCGCTCGGCTCCGATGTCGCTGCCGAGTTCGTGCCGCTGTTGCTCGAGCAAGGCGGATTTCAACTCTCGCAGCCGACGCTGCCGCGCACGGTGGCGATTCCGGACACGACGAGCGTGGCGATCATCGGCGCCGGGCTCGCCGGCATCATCTCCGCACTCGCCGCCGCCGACGCCGGCGTGAAGTACCAGATCTTCGATCGCAACGACGAAGTCGGCGGCACGTGGCTCACGACCAGGTATCCGGGGATCGGCGTCGATACGCCGTCGGCCTATTACTCGCTGTCGCGGGAGGTTAACCCCGAATGGACGAGCTACTACCCCCAGGGCGCGGAGTACCAGAACTACCTCGTCGCGCTGGCCGACAAGTACGGGCTGCGCGAGCACACCCGATTCGGTACCGAAGTCGAGGTGCTGTGGTGGGACGAGGACGGTCAGCGGTGGCAGATCTACACCGTGGGCCGCGACGGCACCAGTGATGTCAGTTACGCCACGGTGGTGGTCACGGCCGCGGGTTACCTCAACCGGCCGCGGTGGCCGGAGGTGAAGGGGCGGGAGTCATTTGAAGGCATCAGCATCCACTCGGCGCAATGGGATCCCTCGCTCGACCTGACCGGCAAGCGGGTGGCGGTCATCGGCGCGGGCTGTACGGCCGTGCAGATCGTCGATGCCTGCGTGGATGAGGTCGAGCACCTGACGGTCTTCCAGCGACAGCCGCACTGGGTCGCGCCCCGCAAGCGGCTCACCGACGACGTTCCCGAGCACCGCCGGTATCTGGGCCGTCACGTCCCCTTCTACGCCAACTGGCACCGGCTGAAGTCGTACTGGGCCACGGCGGACAACAACTATCCCGTCATCCTGAGAGATCCGGAGTGGGCCCGCGATCACCTGTCGATTTCGCAGGCCAACGACGTCTTACTGCAGATGTGCATGACCTACATCAACGAAACGTTCGGCGAGGGAAGCGAACTGGCGAAGAAGGTCACGCCCGACTTCGCGCCCTACGGAAAGCGGATCGTCCGCGACCCGGGCGGTTACTACGCGGCGCTGACGCGCGACCATGTCGACGTGGAGGCCGGCGAACCGGCCGGGGTCAATGCGAAAGGCATTGTCACGCAGGACGGTCGGCAGATCGACCTCGACGTCATCATCTATGCCACCGGCTATCATCTCGACTTCCTGTCCACCGTCGACATCCGCGGCCGCGGCTGTCGAACACTTCGTGACGAGTGGGGCGACAGCCCGCGTTCCTATCGCGGCGGCACCGTGCCCGGGTTCCCGAACCTGTTCATCAATTCGGCGCCGAATTACAGTCCGGGTCACGGGGCCGGCGCCAACTTCTCGATGGAGGTGATGGCGCACTACATCATCGAGTGTCTGCAGCTGATGGCGCTGCGAAAGGCCGCCACCATGGAGGTGACGCGGGAGGCCTACGACGAGTACGTCGCCCAGATCGACGACGCGATGTCGCGCACGGTGTGGTGTCACACCCCGAACGCGCACACCTACTACCGGTCGGGTTCGGGCCGCGTCGTCGTGGCCACCCCTTACCGCCTCGTCGACATCTGGCAACAGCACCGGGCGCCCATCGAAGAACACTTCGCGCTGTCATGACTTCACTGTTGGCAGGCAAGACCGCGTTGGTCACAGGCAGCAGTCGCGGCATCGGACGTGCGGTGGCGCAGCGACTGGCGGCCGAAGGTGCCACCGTCGTCGTCACGGCCCGCTCGTTCGAACCGTCGGCGTCGATACGCAGTGGTGCGTCGACCGCGCTGCCGGGCACCATCGCCGAGACCATCGAGCTGATCGAACGAGCCGGCGGCAAGGCACTCGGGATCGCCGCCGACCTCGAAAATGCCGAACTGCGACACCGTTTGGTCGACGAGGTCGTCGAGCGCGCCGGGGCACTCGACATCCTGGTCAACAACGCGGGTTTCGCCGACTACTCGGTGGTCGAGAAAATGAGCATGGAGACCTTCGACCGTACCGTCGAGCACTACCTGCGGACGCCCTTCGTCCTCGCCCGGACCGCCGTGCCGCATATGCGCAAGCAAGGTGCGGGCTGGATCGTCAACATCGGTTCGGTGACCGGCGTCGCGCCGGTACGGCCGTACCGCGAATACAACAAGACGTCGGGCGACGTCATCTATGCATCGTGCAAGGCGGCGCTGCACCGGTTCACCCAGGGGATTGCGGCGGAGCTGCTCGACGATGATATCGCCGTCAATTGTGTGGGACCGTCCACGGCGATACGTACACCCGGTGCCTCACAACTGATTCCGGATGCGTTTCCGACCGAACCGGTGGAGTACCTGGCCGAGACGGTGCTGGCGATGTGCCATCGGCCCGCCGCCGAACGCACCGGTCTCGTCGCGTTCAGCCTGCACTATCCGTGGTCGCAACAGCTTGCGGTGCACAGCCTCGACGGCGCCACGCTGCTGCCGCCGCTGGAACCGCCGGCGACGGCGAACCCGAACATCCTGCCCGCCGGCATGTAGCAAAATCACCCGCCGAAGACATGCTCGAGCGAGCCGACGTGCGCGCGGTTGAGCTTGGTGCGCTCGACGATCTGCCATTGGCCCGCCCGGCGCTCCCAGCTGTCGTGGTAGTCGCCCATGGTGTAGAAGCGCTCCGAACCATCGGCGGACAGATGCAGGTCGTGGACGTAGGCCCGCGATACCGCTTTGTCTCCCGCGACGTCGACGATCACATTGCCCAGCAGGTGCTGGGTCGACCCGCACGCATCGAGATAGCTTCGAATGAGTGCGACGATGGCGGCGCTGCCGACGAGCGGTCCCGTGCCGAGGTCAGCGGTCGCGTCGGCGGCGAACACCTCGGCCACCGCCGTCCAGTCGCGGTCGTCCATCGCGCGCGCAGCGGTGTAGAGCGCGCGCTCGATGTCGCGTTCGTCGACAAGACGCTGCAGCTCGTCAGGATTCACACGGTCTCGTATCGGCAGAAGCTGTGGCAGACGCGGTCGCGCACGATGAACTCGGGGCATTCCGGGTCGAACCAGCGATCGACATAGGCCCAGTGGATCGGATGCATCAGGTACGGACCCATCAAACCGTCGAGGTCTTTGAACTCCTGCTCGAAGACGTGGGTCCACGACGAGGTTCCGACTGCGGACTCGACACGGCTGAGTTGCCACGTGCAGATCGAGGTGACGTAGTGGGGGAGCAGTCGAAGATCATCTTCGAACCGCGTCACGGTGGCCTCGTCGGTGCCGGGTTGCACACGCAGCAGCAGTGTCCGGTACACGGTGCCGTGATCCATGTGATCCTCAGCAGCGACGACCGGAGCGCCGGTGTAGATGGCGCCATTGACTCGCTGGACCGCTGGACCGGCAAGCATCTCGGCGAATGACGCAGAGACTGAATCCCATTCGCTCGGATGTCGAAACCGCAGGTGCATGAGGATGTCACCGCCGTTGCGCACGCCGGGCAACGTCGGCGCAACCAGTGCACGCTCGGCACCGCTGGATGCCGCGGCCGCGCGCAGTTCCTCCACGAGACCGTCACGGGAGGTTTCGTCGGCGGTGTCGATCAGGCGGACGACGTTGACCATGCCCATCAAAGACTGCCCATCCCGTCGACGTCGTCGGCCGCCGCCGCGACGTTGCGGGTTCGCTTCACGATCAACTGCGCTATGCCTTCCCACCACTGCCCGAGCGACGGGTCCGGCCTGCCCTTCCACGTCATCTCCCACCACGCTCGCGGGCTGGGCAGCGTCCAGGTGGCCGTGACGACGTTGGACTGGTCGGCGAACCAAATCGGCGGGCTGACCAGGATCTCTCGTAACGTCATCCCGCGATCTCTTGCGCCTGGCGCATATTCGGCGAGGTAGGTATCGACGAACTGCCGTGCGCATCCCGGACGGGTGACGATGCGATCGATGACGAACACCTCGGCCATGGGGGGAGGTTACGGCGGCCCGGCCGCTGCCTGCGTACACGCTCCCGGCCATCGGGACGACACAGTTGACCACCGCCACGACACCGCGCACCGTAGTCCGGATGACCCCACACCCAGCCGAACCGTTCGCCCCCGCCCGGCTCGGACCGGTGACGCTGCGCAACCGCGTGATCAAGGCGGCGACTTCCGAGGGCCGCTCGCCCGACGGCATGGTCACCGGCGATTTGATCGACTTCCACGTCGCGTTCGCCGAGGGTGGCGTCGGCATGTCCACGGTCGCGTACTGCTGCGTGTCGAAGGAAGGTGCCAGCGCGCCCGGCCAGATCGTGATGAGTCCGGCGGCGCTGCCAGGCCTGCGGAAGCTGGCCGACGCCGTGCACGGCGCGGGCGCGGCCATTTGCGCGCAGCTCGGCCACGCCGGTGTCGTCGCGCAGAAGCGGCTCACCGGGGTCACCGCCGTGGCCCCGAGTCGGTTCGTCAACCCGACGTCGTTCGCCTACTGCCGCGAGATCACGCGCGACGAGATCACAGCCGTCACCGAACAATTCGCAACCGCGGCGCAGGTGGCGATCGACGCGGGATTCGACGCCGTCGAGCTGCATTTCGGCCACCTCTATCTACCGAGCTCGTTTTTGAGTCCGCTGATCAACCGCCGCAAGGACGGCTACGGTGGCTCGATCGACAACCGGTCGCGGTTCGTTCGTGAGATCGCGGCACGGGTGCGCGAGGTCGTCGGTGACCAGATCGCCGTTACCGCGAAGGTGAACATGGACGACGGTATGCCCGGCGGCATCTGGGTCGACGAGGCGTTACGCACGGTGCAATTGCTCGACAGCGATGCCAGCTTGGACGCCATCGAACTGACCCAGGGTTCATCGGTGTACAAGCCGATGTACCTGTTCCGCGGTGACGTGCCGGTTCGGGAATTTGCGAAGGTGATGCCGCAGGCGCTGCGCCCGGGCGTCCGGTTGGCCGGCAAGCGAATCATGGGCAGCTACCCGTACCGCGACCTGTACATGCTCGACGCTGCGCGGCAATTCGTTCCGGTGGTTCGCCACACCAAATTGATTCTGCTGGGCGGCATCACCAATCTCGACCACGTGCAGACCGGGCTGCGCGAGGGCTTCGACTTCGTCGCCATTGGCCGAGCACTCCTACGGGAGCCCGGCCTCGTCAACATGATGATCACGGACCCCGCCGTGCGCAGCCGGTGCACGCACAACAACAAATGCATGGTCACGGTGTTCGGGCGCACGCACTGCGTCCTCGACCCCGAGCAGCGTTATGGGGCCACCTCCGCATCGCCAGTCGGCGAACCGGCGAGCACCTGAGCCAATTCCCGGGTCGCTGCGCGCCGGGCCTCGTGCGCGATGTCGAGCATCGGCATCGTCATGAAACCGTGGATGCCGCCGTCGAAGTCGCATCGTGCGGTCCGCACACCCGCGCGTGCCAACTCATCCGTGTAGGCGACGCCCTCGTCGCGCAGCGGATCGTGGCCCGCGAGGACGACGACTGCCGGCGGCAGTCCCTGCAGGTCCGCATGCAACGGTGACGCATAAGGATGGGTGCGGTCCGAGTGCGACGGGACGTACTGGTCCCAGTACCACTGCAGCGCGGGACGTGGGTTGTAGAAACCGTTGCCGTACAACCGGTATGAGTCGGTGTCGAAGTCGGCGGCCATCATCGGGTACAGCAATAGTTGAGCAGCCAGTTGCGGTCCACCGTTGTCTCGGGCCATCAGCGCCGTCACCGCCGCCAAATTGCCGCCCGCACTGTCCCCGGCGACGACGACGCGGTTCGGATCGCCGCCGATCTCAGCGGCGTGGTCCGCCGCCCACCGCGTCGCGGTGTACACGTCGTCGGCTGCAGCGGGCCAGCGGTGTTCGGGAGCGAGCCGGTAGTCAACCGAGACCACCACGGCGGGAATGAGATTCGCGAGGTTGCGGCAGAGTCCGTCGTGGCTGTCGACGTCGCAGAACACGAAACCCCCGCCGTGCGCGTACACCACCACCGGCAACGGCTCGGCCGATGATGGCCGGTAGATCCGCGCTCGGAGTTGGCCGTCGCCACCGGGAATTTCCACATCGTTCACGGCGCCAACCGGTTCGGGCCGCGGCGGGGGAACGAAGCGCGACCGAATCGTTGCGCGCGCCTCGGCGCCGGACATCGTGTGCACGGGCGGGAACCCGGAATCGAGTGCCTCGATCAACGGGGCGATCTGGGGGTCTAGCACCAAATCTCGACTCTCGCTCGTGCGTCGGCCTTCACGCGTACTGTAGCGCCGGTTCCGGGACAACCACCGGCCGCACTGCCGGCCGGCCACGAAGGGGTCGTGCCTGCTGCAGCGTCGGGGCCACCCGCTTCGGGCCGTCCTCCACGTCGCGCCAGATGCCCATCGCGGTCATCCGCACCGGCGCCACGAGACGCTGATCGAACGCCATTCTGCTCATCGGTCCGCATACCGACACGGCGGCGACCGCATCGTTGGGTCCGCCGATCGCCGCTGCCACACAACCGAATCCGGCCAGTGACTCTTCGCGGTCGAACGCGACCCCATTCGTACGCACCTTGGCCAGTTCGGTCGACAGCTGCGCTGCGTTGCTTATCGAGTAGCGGGTGCGGCGGTTTGAGAGGTCGACCCCGTCCCACGCGTCGGTGTTGTAGGCCAGCATCGCCTTGCCGACGCCCGAACAGTGGGCCGGCTGGCGCCCACCCACTCGGCTGGGAAGCGCCGCACTCATCGCATCGCCGATCTTCTCCAGGTACACGACGTCGGACCCGTCGAGGACGGCCAAGTGGACGACGAGGCCGGTGGCGCGATGCAGATCGTGCAGCAATGGCAGGGCGGCGCGGTGCATCCGATCCTGATGCACGGCCAGCGAGCCCAGTTCCACCAGGCGCATGCCCAACTCGTAGTCGCGCCCGCTGCGACGCAGCCAACGCAGTTGCACCAGGCGCTCGAGCATGCGGTGCGCTGAGGAGCGGGGCAACCCGGTGCGTCGGACGATCTGGGCCAGCGTCAGCCGGCCGGGGCCGTCGAAGGCGTCGAGGACGAGCGATACGCGGTCGATCACTGCGCTGGGGGTTTCGACAGGCGGTGTCATGGATCCTCCGGACTGCTGCGACTGGTCGGTCATATTCCTAATAGGAATATGCCTGTTTGTACCATAGTGTGTGCCGCCTGTCACATAAATCGTTGAATGCGGCCGCTGGCACAGCGCAATGAAGGCGCTCCCGGCCGCGTCAGCGCCCGGGTGTACGAACGGCGGCACCGGCGCGGGATTTGCGTGGTGGTCAGGCTTGAGCGGCGCTGCCGCCGGCCCGGCGGCCGTAGAAGCTGCCGTCGCCCAGCGATACGCCGCTGGCGTAGCCCCACGCGGCGAGCCCCGCGGTGCAGCGACCGGCCGCGAACAGCCCGGCGATGGGTTGACCGCTGACGTGAAGCACTTCACCGGCCAATGAGGTCTGCAGTCCGCCGAGTGTGAAGCCGCCCGTGCTGTCGCGAAGATCGACCGCGCCCACCGGAGATCCGATCGGACGCAGCCACTGCGCCTTCTTGTGTAGCAGCGGATCTTCGCCGCGGGCCGCGCCCTCGTTGTACGCCGCCACCGTCGTCTGCAACGAACCGGGCGGCAGGCCGATCTCGGCTTCGAGTTCGGCGACGCTGTCACATACCCAGCTGGGTGGGCGAATCATCAGTTGCGGCGACAGCGATGCCATCGCCTCCTCCTGCGCATCGCCGTCGATGATCAGGTACGCCGTGTTGTCCTGGTGATACAGCGTGAGTTGTCCGACGCGCCCGGGGTAGGTGTCCTCGGCGACGTAGCGTTGTCCCCGGCCGTTGACGAGGATGCCGCGGACCAACTGCTGCGGATCGATGAAGATCGCGACCTCGGTGGCGTCCATGTGGGCGAGATCGGCCCCCAGCGCCTGCGCCATCCTGATCGCCTGACCGTCGTGCTGCTCGATCGACGCGGCGGGGCGCCCGGCGATGCGCGGGGCATACTGCGCGACCATCGCCTCGTTGTAGGCGAAACTGCCCATCGCCAGCACCACACCGCGGCGGGCCCGGACGGCCACGTCCTCGCCGTAGCGGCGAGCGAAGACGCCGACCACTCGGCCGTCGGAGTCGACGATCAACCGTTGCACCCGCACGTCGTACAACGTCCGCGCGCCTGCGCCGGTGGCGGTTTCGACGAGCGGCTTCATCAGCATGTATCCGGCGCTGGCCTCGCCCTGCTTCTTGTTCGACATCTGCGGGAGGTGGCCGCGTGGGGCGGGCGTGGCGATGGTGTTGAACGGATACGAGTTCTCGCCGCCGCTGTACATCAGGCCCTGATCGCCCATCGGCTCCCACCCGGGCTCGCCGAAGAATTCCGGCTTGAACACCACGCCGTTCTCGACGAGCCAGTCGAAATGGTCGAGGCTGTGGTCGCAGTAGTCAGCGACACGCTTTTCGTCGGCGCCGGGACCCATCGCGACGTTGAGGAACGCCTTCATGTTCTCGACGGAATCTTCGAAACCGCAAGCCTTTTGGATTGGCGTGCCGCCGCCGAGGTAGATGAAGCCACCCGCCATCGACGCCGCACCGCCCCACGACCCGGTGCGTTCGAGGACCAGGACGTCGGCACCGTGGCGGGTCGCCTCGACAGCGGCGGCCGCTCCGGCGATGCCGAATCCGGCGATGACGACATCGGCCTCGTCGTCCCAGTGGGTGACCTCAGCAGCCGGCAGGGGAGTGACGTCGTCGACGATCATGGCCGCATGGCCGCCGGCAGGTCGGACACCCACTCATGGCCCCAATAGCTGTCGGCCGTGATTTCCTCGGCGGTGTAATGGTTTTCGTCGACGCGCATACCGTCGGTGCCGAACTCGATATCCCAGTCGCCGGGGGCGCGCACATAGAACGACACCATCTTGTCGTTGGTATGCCTGCCCAGCGTCGAGGACAACTGAAAACCGTCCTTGTTCACCCGGTCCAGCGCCTGTCCGACGGCGTCGAGGGTGTCGACCTCGACCATGAGATGAATCAGGCCGGGATCGCGCAGCGTCATCGCGGGGCAGATCGCCAGGCTGTGGTGTCGTTCATTGAGGCCGAGGAACCGCACGCGCAGCGGACCGAACTCCGGCGGCGTCGGCACCCGGAACGCGCCGCGGGACTTGAAACCCAAAACCTCCGTGTAGAACTCGAACAGTCCCGGCACATCCAGCGCAGGTAGTACCACGTGCCCGAGGCCCTGGTCCGCGGTGACGAACCTGGCGCCAAAGGGCGTCACCACAGGACTGTGGTCGAGTACGGCGCCGTGGAAGACCTCGGTCGACGTGCCCGCGGGATCGTCGAATGCGATCACCTCTTCCACCCGGCGGGCGTCGGCCTCGGCGGGGGACAGTTCCTTGACCGCCACACCCGCGGCATCGAGGGTGGACTTGATCCGGGTCAGCGCGGCATGGTCGCGCACTTCCCAACCCACGGTGACGATCTTGTCCACGTCGCCGGGCACCACGATGATGCGGGCGGCACGTTCGTCCATCCGCAGATAGAGCGCGTCCTTCTCCGGTCCCGAACCCTGCGCGAAACCCAGTACCTTGAACGCGAAATGACGCCAGCGTTCGATGTCGGAAGCTTGAATCTTAACGTAGCCAAGACTTTTCAAATCGCTCATCGTCATCCTCAGATCAGCGCTCGCAGCAGACCCTCGGGCTCGACACCCAGCGAGCTGAGTGCCGACGCATGGTATGTCGTGCCGGGCACATGGATCGCGTGAGCCTGACCGACGTGTGCATCGCGCCAATATCGCTGCAACGGCTTGTCCATGCGCGCGGCATTGCCGCCTGAGCGGGCAAAAATCTCGTCGACCGCTGACACCGCGCGCCACACTGCCCGCACCTGCGTGCGGCGGCCGGCCGCGCGGTCCGCGAAGCTGACCTCCTGGCCGGCGGCCACCATGTCGTAGATGCGGTCGGCGTTGGCCAACAGTTCCTGGCGGGCGGCGTTGATGTCGGCGGCCGCCTCGCCGATGGCGTACATCACGTACGGATCGTCCTTGATGGCGACCCCGCTGGAGTTGACGCGTTCGCGTTGGTAGTCCAGATGCGCGGCCAGGGCGCCTTCGGCGATACCGATCGTGGCCGCCGAGATCCCCAGCGGAAACATCGTCGACCACGGCATCAAATAGAGCGGTTCGGTCATGCCGGCCTCACGCTGGGCGGTTCCGTCCATCACCTTCGTCGCATCCATCGTGCGGTACTCCGGCACGAACGCGTCGCGCACGATGACATCCTTGGAGCCGGTGCCGCGCAGGCCCACCACGTCCCAGGAGTCCTCGACGATCTCGTAATCCGAGCGCGGCAGGATCATGTGCAGCATCTGCGGGGGCATCAGCGGCTTGCCATCGGCGTCGCCGAGCATGGCGCCGAGGATGATCCAGTCACAGGCATCGGTGCCGGAACTGAATTGCCAACGACCGTTGAAGAGATAGCCGCCGTCGACCGGTTTGGCCACGCCCTGTGGCGCGTACGGCGAGGCCATCCAGGTGTCGATGTCGTCGCCCCAGACCTCCTCGCCCACGCGCGGATCTGCGTAGGCCAGCTGATACGGGTGCACGCCCACCACGCCGTTGATCCAGCCCGCGGCGGGGTCCAGGGCCGCGGTGGCCATCACGGTCTCGGCGAATTCACGCGGGTGCACCTCGTAACCGCCGTGCTTCTTGGGCTGCAGCAGTCGGATCGAACCGGCGGCCTTCATCGACTTGACCGTGGCGTCGGTCAACCGCCCGATCGTCTCGGCCTCGACGGCTTGTTCCTTGAACTGGTCGGCCAGCTCCATCACCCGGTCGACTACGCGCTCGCTCATGCTGGTGTCCTAACTGTGTGGGCTGCCTAATGGTCTATCTCAGACGACGTCCGTTCGGGTCTGAATCCCGGTCAGCGGACGAGAAATCGGCGTCAATACTCGATGTGAACCTCATCGCTGACCGGCCGGGCCTGGCAGCCAAGGATGAGTCCGTCGGCGAGGTCTGCGGGTTCGAGTATGTCGCAGGCGTCCATGCCGACTTCACCGCACACCACAGTGGCGACGCACGACCCGCAGTGTCCCTCCCGGCATGAATGCGGCGCGTCGATACCGGCATCAAGCAGCGCGTCGAGCAGTGTCTTGTCGCGTGGCCAACGGAGGTGGTGACGGCTGCCGTTCAGGTCGACGGCGGCGCCGACAGCAGCGCTGACGGACGCATCGCACGGTTGTGCTCGAGACATGAGACGATCCTGGCCGACTCCACCCGCGGCGGTCGAGCGGTGCGTCCGTTGTACAGAACGGGATCGCAGCGATAGTCCGGTCAACGGGAAAACTGCCTGTAAGCACCGGCGCGGACACTTACGGTTGCGGCGTGAGCATCTCGGAAGAACGACGACCCCAGGGTGTGGACGCCGTCGTGGTCGGTGCGGGGTTCGCTGGCCTGTACGCATTGCACAAGCTGCGCTCGCAGGGCCTGTCGGTGCGGGTGTTCGAAGCCGCGCCCGAGGTTGGCGGGACCTGGTACTACAACCGATACCCGGGCGCGCGCTGCGACGTGGAGAGCGTGGACTACTGCTACTCGTTCTCCACCGAACTCGAGCAGGAGTGGGACTGGTCGGAGAAGTACGCAACGCAGGCCGAGATCCTGCGATACCTGAACTGGGTGGCCGACAAACTCGACCTGCGCGACGGCATCGCGTTCAACACCCGCGTCACGTCGGCGGTGTTCGACGACACCGCGCAGCGCTGGACAGTGAGCGCCGACAACGGCGAGTCGGTCAGCGCACGGTTCGCCGTGATGGCGACGGGACCGCTGTCGGCGGCATTGACGCCGGACTTCCCAGGCTTGTCGACGTTCGCAGGCGAGGTGTATCACACCGCGCACTGGCCCAAAGACGCTGTCGACTTCACCGGCAAGCGTGTCGCGGTGATCGGTACCGGATCGTCCGGCATCCAGTCGATCCCGATCATCGCCGAGCATGCGGACAAGCTTGTCGTCTTCCAACGCTCCCCGAATTTCAGTGTGCCTGCAGGTAATAGAGCGCTGACAGCGCAGGACATTGCCGACTACAAAGCCGGTTATGACGAGCGGCGCCGGTTGTCGTGGCGCAGCGGTGGCGGCTCGCCGCACATCGCACATCCCAAGCTGACGATGGAGGCCACCCCACAGGAGCGCAGGGCGGCATTCGAAAAGCGGTGGGAACTCGGCGGTGTGTTGTTCTCGAAGACGTTCAGCGACCAGATGACCGACATCGACGCCAACGACGAGGCCCGCAGGTTCTACGAAGAAAAGGTCCGCGCCGTAATCGACGATCCCGACGTCGCCGATCTGCTGATTCCGAACGACCATCCGATCGGCACCAAGCGGATCTGCACCGACACCAACTACTTCCAGACCTTCAACCGGCCGCACGTCGAACTCGTCAGCGTGCGCAAGACGCCGATCGAGTCCATCGACGCCACGGGGATCAACACCTCCGACGCACGCTTCGATGTCGATGCGATTGTGCTCGCCACCGGGTTCGACGCGATGACGGGCGCCTTGGCCAAGATCGACATCGTCGGGCGCGCCGGGCACACGTTGCGCGACGACTGGGCCGACGGACCGCGCACGTATCTCGGATTGTGTGTCGACGATTTCCCGAATCTGTTTCTGGTGTCCGGCCCCGGTGCGCCCGCCGTGTTGGCGAACATGGTGCTGCATGCAGAAGCCCACGTGAACTGGATCGCCGATGCCATCACCTATCTCGACGACCACGGTCACACCACCATCGAGGCGACGGCCGACGCCGTCGAGGACTGGAACGCCGAACTGAACCGCCGGGCGGATGCGTCACTGTTCACGAGGGCCAACTCCTGGTACATGGGGGCGAACGTGCCTGGTAAGCCACGGGGTTTCATGCTCTTCATCGGCGGGTTCGCTGCCTATCTCGACATCTGCAACGAGGTCGCCAACGCGGGCTATAAGGGGTTCAGCCTCTCCAAGGCGCCGTGATGTCCGGACTGCAGGGCAAGGTCGTCGTCGTGACCGGCGCCGCGCGGGGAACCGGACGGGTGCACTGCCAACGGTTCGCCGACGAAGGCGCGGATGTCATCGCCCTCGATGCGGCCGAGGTCGCCGACGAATTGAACGTCACCGCAACACAGGTACGCGATCGCGGTCGGCGATGCGTGGCCGCGAGTGCCGATGTCCGTGACGCCGAAGCGATGTCGGACGCGATCGGCGCAGCCGTCGGCGAACTGGGCCGTCTCGATGTCGTCGTCGCCAACGCCGGTGTACACACCGCGGGTGCACCGGTGTGGGAGCTCAGCGAGGAGACGTGGCAGACCACGCTGGGCATCAATCTGACCGGGGTGTGGCACACAGTGAAGTCGGCGGTGCCACACTTCGGCGAGAGCGGGGGATCCGTGGTGATCATCAGCTCCACCAATGGATTACGCGGAACCGCCAACACCGCCCATTACACCGCAAGCAAGCATGCGCTGGTCGGCCTTGCCCGCACGCTGGCCAATGAACTGGGTCCGCAGCGAATCCGGGTCAACACCGTTCATCCGGGTGCGGTAGGTACGGCGATGGTGCTCAACGAGGCGACGTTTCGACGGCTCTGTCCCGACGTGCCGAACCCGACGGCCGCCGACGCCGCCGAAGTCCTCAAGGCACGCAACCTGTTGCCGGTGGGTTGGGTCGAACCCGTCGACATCGCGAATGCAGTGGTGTTCCTCGCGTCCGACGAGGCCCGCTACATCACCGGGACCCAACTCGTGGTCGATGCCGGCCTGACGCAGAAGGTATGACGACGATGGGTCGATTGCAGGGCAAGGTCGCCTTGATCACCGGGGCGGCGCGAGGCATCGGGCGTGCGCAGGCGGTGCGGTTCGCGCAGGAGGGCGCCGACATCATCGCGCTCGACATCTGCGGCGCGGTCGACACCGTCGTCGTTCCGCCCGCCACACCGGCCGATCTGGACGAAACCACCCGGCTGGTGGCCGAAGCGGGCGGCCGGGTCGTCGCGGAGGTTGTCGACGTCCGCGACACCGACGCCGTGCAGGCCGCGACCGACCGTGGTGTCGAACAACTCGGCGGCCTCGACGTCGTCTGCGCGACCGCGGGTATCACGTCACGTGGAATGGCCACGGAGCTCAGCGAAAGAGCCTGGCAGACAATGCTCGATGTCAACTTGAGCGGCGTCTGGCGGACCTGTCGCGCCACGGCTCCGCACCTCATCGAACGCGGATCCGGGTCGATGATTCTGATCAGCTCCATCGCGGGTCTGCGGGGGTTGGTCGGGGTGGCGCACTACACCTCCGCCAAGCACGGAGTCGTCGGCCTGATGCGCAGCCTCGCCAAAGAGCTTGCTCCCCACAATATCCGGGTCAATACGGTGCATCCGACCAACGTGGACACCCCGATGATCCAGAACGACCATGTTCGCGGGGCGTTCCGGCCAGACCTCGAGCACGTCACCCGCGAGGAGTTCGCTGAGGCGGCGTGTTCGATGAACATGCTTGCGATCCCGTGGGTCGAAGCCATCGACGTCGCCAATGCGTGCCTGTTCCTCGCCTCCGACGAAGCCCGGTACATCACGTCCGTTTCGCTTCCCGTGGACGCGGGGAGCAGCCAGCGCTGACGGGTCAGCGAGTCAGAAACGACAGCACAGTCGACACGAACGCGTCTTTGGCCTCGATCATCGCCCAGTGGCCGCAGTTCGGAAACACGTGCAGTTCGGCGTTGGGAATGGTGCGCATCGGGATCAGTGCCATGTCCAACGGGCTCACCCGGTCGTCGCGGCCCCACGTCAGCAGCGTCGGTGCTGCGAGCTTGTGCATCATCGCCCACGGCATCGGGGCGTCGGATGCCCGCATGCCCGCCATCATCTGTGCGAACGCCGCCTTGCCGTACATGCGCCGGGCACTCTCCAGCGTCGGCGGGTCGGTGGCCAGTGCCCACCGCTCCTCGATCAGTTGCTCGGTCACCAGCGCCGGGTCGTACACCATCGAGTTCAACCAGTCGACCAGCCGCTGCCGAGTCGGGTTCTCGGTAAACTCCTGCAGAAGCCTGATGCCTTCACTGGGCCCCGGCGAGAAGATGTTGGTACCGATCCCGCCGATGGTGACGAGGCGCCGCACCTTGGCCGGCTGGTGAATCGCGTAGTTGATGCCGACGGCGCCACCCATCGAATTACCAATGATGTCAACGGAATCCAGACCCAGCGCGTCGACGAAGGTGCCCACGGCGCCGAACGCGGTGACCATCGGGTGGCCGCCGAAGTCGTCGCTCACCCCGAAGCCGGGAAACTCCAGTATGAGGCAGCGGTAACGCTCGGCGAAGGTGCTCAGAATGCCGCGGAAATTGCGCCAACCCGTCACACCGGGACCGGAGCCGTGCAGGAGCAGCAGGGGAGTACCCGCGCCCGCTTCGTGATAGCGAAGAACGCCCGCCTTGGTTTCCACCTGGCGAAGCGTGCCGTCGTAAGTCAATTCCGCTGCCATCACCGATCCCGTCACCGACAATTGGGTCAACACTCAGACTGGCATCGTGACATACGGCGGCGCAGGCTCGGTCCCGGTGAGCGGACTATGGGCGTTAGAGCGGCGCGCGTTGCGTCGGCGTGGCCGCGTCGAGCGCAGCGGGCGAAGCCAGGCCGAGGTCAATCACCATCGACTCGAGTGCCCTGCCCCAGCTGTCGTAGTACGGACGCTGTGGGTCGGCGGCGATCTCTTCGGCCAGACGGTGCCGGAACGCATCCCATGGCAGACCGAGCGCTTCGACCACTGCGACGGCGATGCCCAGCGCCCTGGCCTGCCACGGGGCGTCGAAGACGAGGTCTCCGTTGTCGCGGGGCAGGGTTTCGTCGTCGGGGATCTTCACAACCGCGCCACACCGATCATCGAGTCGCGGGTGACGATCCCGGCGAGCTCGCTTTCCGACATGCCGTCGGTGCCGTCGGGGCGCATCGGCAGCACGAGATACCTTGCCTCCGAACTGGAATCCCACACTCGGATCTCTACGTCATCGGGTACGACGGTGCCCCTCTCGGCGAGCAGCTTTCGTGGTTCACGTACTGCGCGTGCGCGATAGGCCGGTTCCTTGTACCACTTTGGCGGTAGCCCCAGCGTCGGCCAGGGGTAGCAGGAGCACAGCGTGCACACGACGAGGTTGTGCACCGCCGGCGTGTTCTCGACGACGACCATGTGCTCACCCTGCGGCCCGCCGAACCCAAGAGCGCCGATTGCCGCAGTCCCGTCGTCGAGAAGCTGCGCCCTATAGACGGGATCGCTCCACGCTCTGGCGACGACTCGCGCACCGTTCATCGGGCCGAGGTTGTGCTCGACGTGGGCGACTACCGCGTCGACTGCCGCGGTGTCCAGGATCCCCTTCTCGACGAGGACCGACTCCATTGCGGCGACGCGGGCCTCGATTGGCGCCAGTTCGGCGGGGTGGTGGTGTTCAGCTGCCATCGGTGTCCTCGAATGCGGCGGACCGCAGGTATCGCTCGAACAGATCGGCGTGGACGACCTCACCGCTGCCGCCCCCGCCGCCCCACAGCTCGCGGGATGTGAACCGGACTGCGTAGAACGGGTCGGTCACCGAGCCACCGCCGTGCGCCTTGATGTCGTCGACATCGACCACGCCGTGCACCCGTGCGATGGTGCCGCGCTTGCCCTGGACGTAGCGAGGTGCCCTGGTGTGCCCGAGTGGGTGCCATTCACGCACCCGGACTTCGTCACCGACCGTGTACCGCGGCTCGGTGCGCGACGTGAGGTCGTCGGGAAGGACACCGTGGTCCGGTTGCGACAAGGGGAAGCATCCGCCGGCGCGCCGCTCGAGGTCCTCGCGCGTCGTCAGTCCGTGCTCGACGGCCATCGTCGCAACCCCGGTCAGCCAGTGCTCGAAATAGGGCGATGAGAGATAGTGCGCGGGGTCCATCCGCTCGATCGAGTGGCGGAAGGCGGGCAAGTTGACGCCCAGCGGTCCGGAGCCGACCTTGAGGCGGAACACTCGCCGCTCCCAATCCGCGGCGAAGGCGGACTCGTCGGCGTCGTGTTCCACCGGGCCGAACCCGGCGATTCCACCGAGGTCATGAACCCCATCCACGAGCAACGATCTTACGGCGGTCAGGTCGCCAGAAAACCTTGTTCGCGGATCGAACCGGTCGGCCGTCGGGCCCGTGTCACTAGTACCAACCGCACATGGGGGTCGAAATGCGAGCACATGGTCTCTCGTCCGTCGCTGCGTGCCTTGCCGCTGCAGTCACGCTTACGGCCGCGGCGCCGGCACTGTCGTCGGAATCACCCGATCCGCGACCCGTCACGCACGAGGTCCGGTTGACGGCTGCGCCCGCTCTCGGTGCGATCCCACTGGCGTTCATCCGCAACCAGTTCGAGTACTGCGGCCTGATCTGCCCGTACGCCCTGCAGGGCGCGATCACCATACCCATCGGCGCGGCGCAGGCCCCGGCCATGTTCCTGGGGACGTTCGCGTCGACGGGTTCGCCGCTGCGGGCGATCGGCGCTGCCGCCGCATCGGTGACCGGCCCAGCGAACGCGGCGATCACACCGTTGATCAACAACGACGTGTATCTGGTGGTGCCGAAGGCATTTCACGCGCTTGACGTCGCCGTCGTCGAAGCGATCAACGTCGGTGCGGCGGTAGTCACGCCCGGTCAGTTCCTAGGGGCGGTCCAGCGCGCTCGCACCAACATTCTCGGCGCACTGAATCAGCCGGTGGGCCCGCCGACGACCCCGACGGGGGCCAGGAACATAGTGCAGGTCGTGGCCGTCGAAACGATCAACGTGACGGCAGCTGTGGCGTTCCAGGCCGGTGAACTGCTACTGGCCGGTGTCGTCCAAGTCGCCGACGCCGCAGCCCAGGAACTGGCGCGGTCGGGGGATCCTGCAGCAGCGCTGTCGGCCGGCGCGCAGCAGGCGGGACGAACCGTCGATGAGGCGAGCAATCTCGTGGTCACGGCGCTGGACACCGCAGTGACGAACATCAGCAGGTCACTGCGCGACCCTTTCCCGTCGACGTCGCAGGCCGTTGCACCCAAACGACGCCCGACCGACACCACTGCCGAGCGGCGCGCCGATCGCAGGACCGCCGATGAGGACCAGGAATCGACTGATCCGGACGTATCGACGGACGCGGATGGCTCGACGGAAGTGACCAAAATTGAGGCCGACGAGTCAGAGAACAACGCCGATCAGTCGGCGGCATCCTCGACGGTGTCCGACTCGTCCACCGACTCGTCCACCGGCTTGTCCACCAGGTCATCCACGACCTCGGATCGGTTGACGCGTTGTTGCTCCAACGACAACGCGACGCCGAGCGCCAAGAAGAACAGAATGAACAACGGTGCGCCGAGATAGGTGTTCATGTGACCGCCCGGTGAGATGAAACTTCCCGGGGGACCGATGATCGTGATCGTCTCGATCAGCTGCTCCACCGCGAAGACGGCGGCAATGATCCCGAGCCAGTGGGGAAACTGGCCGGCATTGGCAGCCAACAGAATTGAAATTGCCACCATGATGTTGGTGATCGTCAGCATCGGACCCCACATGCTCACGACGTCTGCGATCGTCCGTGCGGTCGCCGAGCCGAGTTGGGCGGGGTGCAGCGCCAGCCCGGCGGTGAACCATGTCGCGATGAACACCTGGACCAGCACCGCTGCGGCACCGATGGTGAACACGTAGCTGGCTGGCCCCGTCAACCGCTCACGGGCGTACCCGAGTACCACCACGAGCGCGAGGGTCCCGAATGCCAACAACAGCGCTTGCATACGCATCGTCGAAGAGTGCTCATTGACGTGCGCGACGAGGTCGGACCCCGGCTGGTCAATGCCGGGAAGTTTCGGAATCACAATCAGCGCAACGCCGTACAGCACCGCGAACGCAATACCCGCGATCATCGGGGTACGACGATCCATGGTGCCTTCCCTGTGTGCCGCGCCAAGCCTTGTCGCGGACGCCGGACATCAATCCTAGACAACGCACTTATCCACAACCGCCATTTGATCCCCAGCGCCCCCCGCGTGTCCCCGAGCTCAGCAAGAACAGTCCGACTTCCGGCCTACCTTCACCTCATGCGAACGGAATTGCCCGCCGAGCGTCTCCATCGCCGTATCGGCGCCGAAAGTGAGCCCGCCACCGATGCTGAAAGTGACCCTCAATCCGACACGCTGTTATCGCGGTGGCTGCCCGAATCCCAGTCCGGTGGTACATCGAGTTGGGTGGCGGCCGTGCGGGCCGACCCCGGACGTGCCGGGGTCATCGCATTGGGTGCCGTGGGCGTCATCGCCGTGCTGGTGACGCTGTTCACGCTCGCACGCGACGATTCCCCGCCGGTCTCGTCGGCCAAATTGCCACCAGTGCAGATGGTTTCGTCGGCGAGCCCGACACCGCCCAGCGGCGCACCGACTTCGCGGGAGCCCGTCGTGGTGAGCGTGGTCGGCCTGGTCGGCAAGCCCGGCCTGGTCACGCTGGATCCGGGCGCTCGGATCGCTGACGCGCTCACCGCCGCGGGCGGCCCGCTCGACGGGGCAGATCTGCTCGAACTGAACATGGCTCGACGCCTTGCCGACGGTGAGCAGATCGTCGTCGGCATTGCGCCTGTCCCCGGAGAGCCCGCGACCATGGGCAGCTCCGTGCACCCCGGCCAGAGCCCGGCCCGTTCGCAGACCCCCTCGGTTCCGGGAGACCCAACGACACCGGACGGCCCCGTTGACCTCAACAGCGCCACCCAGGAGCAGCTGGACACCCTTCCCGGGATCGGCCCGGTGACCGCCGCCGCGATCATCGCGTGGCGTGACGCCAACGGGCGATTCAGCAGCGTCGACCAACTCGGCGACGTCGAGGGCATCGGGCCGGCACGGCTGGACAAGCTTCGCGACCGTGTCCATGTGTGACCGGGATGGACGACGGCGCCGCGAGGCTCGACCTGCGGCTGGTGCCCGCGGCGCTCACCGGCTGGGCGGTGACGGCAGCCGGAATCCTTTGGCCGGTCACCGGTTTGGTGGTCACGCTGGCCACGGCTGTCGCAGCCACTTCGGCGGTGGGGTGGTGGTTCGGTGCCCGCCGTGAGGCCAGGGACAAACGCGCGATCGGTGCGGGGGTGGCCGCCGTCGCCGTGGTCGGCGCGGCATTGGCGATCTCGGTCGGATTGCGCGTCGATGCGCTACGGCAGCATCCGATCACCGAGCGGTACGGCACGATCGCCACCGTCGTTGTCACGCCGCTCGAAAGTCCACGCCAGCTGGGCGGCAACCGCACCATGTTTCGTGCGGCGCTGGAGGCACTCGACGGTCACGAGGTTGCGGGCAGGGTCGTCGTATTCGCGTCGGCTGCCGCCTTTTCGGAGCTGGCAGCGGGGCGTCCCGTCAGCTTTCGCGCCCAAGTCGGCCGTCCGACGCGTCGGGACCTGACGGTTGCGGTGCTGTCGGCGACAGGTCAACCGGTTTGGGGCGAAGCGGCAACGGTATACCGGTTTGCAGACGAAGTCCGCGGCGGATTCGCCGATGCGGCACGCGGTGCGCTGCCGGCCGACCAGGCGGCGATGCTGCCCGCGTTGGTGCTCGGCGATACGTCGGCGCTGCCGCAGCGGACGACGGCGGAGTTCCGAACGTCGGGGCTGACCCACTTGACCGCGGTGTCCGGCGCCAACGTGACCATCGTGTGCGGCGCGGTGCTGTTGAGCGCCGGTCTGGTCGGCCCGCGGGTCGCGGTCGTGCTCGCGGCGTTCGCGCTGCTGGTGTTCGTGATCGTCGTGCAGCCGTCGGCGAGTGTGCTGCGCGCCGCGGCGATGGGTGCGATCACGTTGTTGGCAGTGGTGTCTCACCGTCGCCGCCAGGCGCTGCCTGCGCTGTCGGCGACGGTCCTGGCCTTGATGATCGCGTCTCCGGAGCTGGCCGTCGACCTGGGCTTCGCGCTGTCGGTGTCGGCCACCGCGGCGTTGGTCGTCATCGCTCCCGCCTGGTCGCGGCGGCTGGTCGGCCGCGGCTGGCCCAAACCGCTCGCCGATGCGGTGTGCGTCGCCGTCGCCGCCCAACTGGTCACCGCGCCGCTGATCGCGGCGATATCCGGCACCTTCAGCCTCATGTCAGTCGCCGCGAATCTGGCTGTTGCCGTGGTGATCCCGCCCATCACCGTCGTCGGCACCGCGGCTGCGGCCCTCTGCCGGCTCTGGCCTGCCGGCGCGGACCTGCTGATCCGTTTCACCGGGCCTGAATTGTGGTGGCTGCTAAGGGTTGCCCACTGGGCGGCGAAAGTTCCTGGAGCGTCGGTCGCCGTGCCTTCTGGTCTGCCGGGCGCTGTCACGATTGCGGCGGCGGGACTCGCCGCGGTGGTGTTGTGGCGCAGGCGCTGGACACGAATCGGCCTGTGCGCGGCGATTGTGCTTCCCCTGGCGTGGACGGTGTCGGGGCTGTCTGGTGGCCATGACACGATCGTGGGGTGAGTGACGACGTGGCGCGCCTGCACCTGGTGCTCGGAGATGAAGAGCTGCTGGTCGAACGCGCAGTATCGGTGGTGCTGCGAGGGGTCCGCAAACAGGCGGGCACCGAGGACATCCCGGTCGACCGGCTGCGTGCCGGTGAGGTCAGCACCAGCGAGCTCGCCGAACTGCTCAGCCCGTCGTTGTTCGCCGACGAGCGTGTGGTGGTGTTGGAGTCCGCGGCCGAGGCAGGCAAGGACGCGGTCGCGCTCATCTCCGATGTTGCCGCTGACCTGCCCCCAGGAACCGTGTTGGTCGTGGTGCATTCGGGCGGTGGACGTGCGAAGGCGTTGGCTGACAAGCTCAAAAGCGCTGGCGCGCAAGTTCATCCATGCGAGCGCATCACCAAGTTCGCCGAGCGTGCGGACTTCGTACGGCGCGAGTTTCGCGCGCTGAAAGTCAAGGTCAGCGACGACACGGTGACGGCGCTTCTCGACGCCGTCGGGTCCGATATCCGCGACCTGGCCTCGGTCTGCTCGCAATTGGTCGCCGACACCGACGGCGTAGTCGACGCCGCAGCCGTGCGTCGCTACCACTCGGGCAAGGCCGAGGTGAAGGGCTTCGATATCGCTGACAAGGCGGTTGTCGGCGACGTCGCCGGCGCCGCCGAGGCGCTGCGCTGGGCGATGTTGAGCGGTGAGCCTCAGGTCGTGTTGGCTGACGCGCTGGCCGAGGCGGTCCACACGATCGCCCGGGTGGCGCCGCTGTCGGGAGATCCGTACCGGCTGGCGTCCGAGCTGGGCATGCCGCCATGGCGGGTGCAGAAGGCGCAGAAGCAGGCGAGACGGTGGTCGCGCGCCTCGGTCGCGGAGGCGATGCGACTTGTTGCGGCGCTGAACGCAGACGTCAAAGGAGCCGCAGCGGACGCCGATTACGCGTTGGAGTCAGCGGTGCGAAAGGTCGCCGAACTCGTCGCGGATTGAAGCGGACTGAGGAGAATCAGATCTTGTTGAAGGCGCGCGACAGCGCCGACTTGCGGTTGGCGGCCTGGTTCTTGTGGATCACGCCTTTGCTGGCCGCCTTGTCGAGCTGACGGTTGGTGGTGGTCAGCAACTCGCCGGCCTTGTCCTTGTCGCCGGCCTCGATGGCCGCCCGGAATCCACGGACTGCCGTGTGAAGCGACGACTTCACCGACTTGTTGCGCAGTCTGCGGCGCTCGTTGGTCTTGATCCGCTTTTCCTGCGACTTGATGTTGGCCACGCGTGTATTCCTTCTTAAATCCAGGTTGGCTTGAGTGTTAAGACGTTATGGGCCCCGACCTGCGGGTAGCGAGGGTTCAGATTACCAGCGCAATGGGTAAATGCCCAAAGTGAGCTCGCTGGCCTGCCGAAACGCTGCATTTGGTGCAGCATGTCAATGGTGAGTCTTCGAACGGTCCCCACCGATACCACCCGGTCGTCGCGCGCCCGTTCGCCTAAACCCCGACGCCATGACGGCGTTTTCGGCGGTTACAACAGCCTGGGAAGTTATTCGAAGGCGTTTGACGAGATGTTCGACGCCCAGGGCAACGTTCGTGGCCCCTACAAGGGCATATTCGCCGAACTGGCGCCATCTGACGCATCAGAATTGGCTGCCCGGTCCGAGGCGCTGGGGCGTGCGTTCATTGACCAGGGCATCACGTTCTCGCTGTCCGGCCAGGAGCGGCCGTTCCCCCTCGATCTCGTTCCACGGGTGATCTCGGCGGCGGAGTGGACCCGGCTCGAGAAGGGGATCACCCAGCGGGTCAAGGCGCTGGAGGCCTACCTCGCCGACATCTACGGCGAACAGGAGATTCTGCGCGACGGGGTCATCCCGCGCCGGCTGATCACCTCCTGCGACCACTTCCACCGTGAGGCGGTGGGCATCTCCCCGCCCAACGGCGTGCGCATCCACGTCGCGGGCATCGACCTGGTCCGCGACGCGCAGGGCGCCTTCCGGGTGCTGGAGGACAACCTGCGCTCCCCGTCCGGCGTCTCCTACGTGATGGAGAACCGGCGCACAATGGCGCGGGTCTTCCCGAATCTGTTCGCGACCCACCGGGTGCGGGCCGTCGGCGATTACTCATCGCATCTGCTGCGGGCGCTGCGTAACGCGGCCGCCTCCAACGAAGCCGATCCGACCGTCGTGGTGTTGACGCCGGGTGTCTACAACTCGGCGTACTTCGAACATTCGCTACTTGCCCGCCAGATGGGTGTCGAGCTGGTCGAAGGCCGCGACCTGTTCTGCCGTGACAACACCGTGTACATGCGCACCACCGAGGGTGAGCGTCAGGTCGACGTCATTTACCGTCGCATCGACGACGACTTCCTCGACCCGATGCAGTTCAATCCCAACTCGGTGCTCGGTGTCGCCGGCCTGCTCAACGCCGCGCGCGCAGGCAACGTCGTCATCTCCAGCGCGGTCGGCAACGGCGTCGGCGACGACAAGCTGGTCTATACGTACGTCCCGACGATCATCGAGTACTACCTGGGCGAGAAGCCGCTGCTGGCGAATGTCGACACCTACCGGTGCTGGCTGGACGAGGAGCGCGAAGAAGTCCTCGACCGAGTCGATGAGCTCGTCATCAAACCGGTCGAAGGCTCCGGCGGCTACGGCATTGTGTTCGGCCCCGAGGCGTCCGAGAAGGAACTCGCCACGATCAGCAAGAAGATCCGAAGCGACCCGCGTGGCTGGATCGCTCAGCCGGTGGTTCAGCTGTCCACCGTCCCGACCCAGATCGACGACAGTCTGGCGCCCCGCCATGTCGACCTGCGGCCGTTCGCCGTCAACGACGGTGACGACGTGTGGGTGCTGCCCGGTGGCCTGACCCGGGTAGCGCTGCCCGAAGGGTCGCTGGTGGTCAACTCCAGCCAGGGTGGTGGTTCCAAGGACACGTGGGTGTTGGCCTCGCGCGCGTCGTTGGCCGACCGCGAACTCGCCGCGGCCGAGGTGGTGCGGTCGCTGCCCACTACGCCCAAGGCGCCGAAGAATGAGAACGGTTCCGACGGCGCACAACAGCAGCAACAACAGCAGTCGCAGCCACCGCGTTCGACGAACGGATCGCCATTGAACCAGCAGCAGCAACAGCAGCAGCAGGGGCAGAAGAGGAGCCAATGATGTTGGCTCGCAACGCGGAATCGCTGTATTGGATCGGACGGTACGTCGAGCGTGCCGACGATACCGCACGCATCCTCGACGTGACAGTCCATCAGCTTCTCGAGGACTCCAGCGTCGACCCCGATCAGGCGTCGCGGACCTTGCTGCGCGTGCTTGGCATCGATCCACCCGAAAAGTCGCTGGATGTGTGGTCGTTGACAGACATCGTCGCGTTCAGCCGCGACACGCATGGCGCATGTTCGATCGTCGAGGCCATCTCGGCCGCTCGCGAAAATGCCCGCGGGGCTCGCGAAGTCACCTCGACCGAGATCTGGGAGTGCCTCAACACCACCTACAATTCCCTGGCCGAACGTGAGCGGGCAGCCAAACGTCTTGGGCCGCATGAATTTCTGTCTTTCGTCGAGGGCCGCGCGGCGATGTTCGCCGGCTTGGCGGATTCGACACTCAGCCGTGACGACGGCTACCGGTTCATGGTGCTGGGCCGCGCGATCGAACGAGTCGACATGACGGTGCGACTGCTGCTGGCTCGTGTCGGCGACAGCGCCTCGTCGCCGGCGTGGGTGACGGTGCTGCGCTCCGCGGGCGCGCACGACACCTATCTGCGCACCTATCGCGGCGTACTCGACGCCGGTCGCGTCGTCGAGTTCATGCTGCTGGACCGGCTGTTCCCGCGGTCGGTCATGTACTCGTTGCGGTTGGCCGAGCACAGCCTCGACGAACTGCATCACCGCGCCCTCAATCGCGTGGGTGCGACCGCGGAGACGCAACGACTGCTGGGCCGCGCGCGTAGCGAGTTGGAGTTCCTGCGTCCTGGCGTATTGCTGGATTCACTCGAGGAGCGCCTCGCCGGGTTGCAGAAGACCTGCGCCGACGTCGGAGAAGCCTTGGCGCTGGAGTACTTTCATTCCGCACCCTGGGTCGCGTGGACGGACGCGGGCCGGCCCGGCTCCCTGGTCATCGAGGAGGGCGAAGTCTGATGTGGCGGCTGCGGGTGGTGCATTCCACCGGATACGCCTACAAATCGCCGGTGACGGCATCCTTCAACGAGGCCAGGTTGACGCCACGATCGGACGCCCGGCAGAACGTCATCCTGAATCGCGTCGAAACCATTCCCGCGACAAGGTCATACCGCTACGTCGACTACTGGGGTACCGCCGTAACGACGTTCGACCTGCATGCCCCGCACACCGAGCTGGAGGTGACCTCCTCGTCGGTGGTGGAAACCAACCGCGGCATGATGCCGAAAGACGATGTCAGCTGGGAGGATCTGCGTTCAGAGGCGGTGATCGACCGGTTCGACGAAGTACTCAGCCCGACTGGCTACACGCCGGATAGCAAGCGGATCGCGCGGGTGGGACAACGCATCGCCAAGTACCACGATCCGCGAGAGGCCGTCACCGCAGCGGCCAACTGGGTGCACAGCGAACTCGACTACGTGCCGGGGACCACCGGTGTGCACTCGTCCGGTCTGGATGCGCATCGCGAGGGCAAGGGTGTCTGCCAGGACTTCGCGCACCTAACCCTGATCCTGTTGCGTAGCATGGGAATTCCCGGCCGTTACGTATCGGGGTATCTGCATCCGCACAAGAAGGCCAAGATCGATGACACCATCGACGGCCAGAGCCACGCATGGGTGCAGGCGTGGACGGGTGGCTGGTGGAACTACGACCCCACCAACGATGCCGCCATCAACGAGCAATACATCAGCGTCGGTGTCGGCCAAGACTACTCGGATGTCAGCCCCCTCAAGGGCATCTATTCCGGCGAAGGCTCGACCGACCTCGACGTCGTCGTGGAGATCACTCGGCTGGCTTAGGGCTCACCGCCGAAACTGAACTTATGCAGGAGATTTCGTGCAGAATTCGTGCATGAGTTCAGTTTCGAGCCAGTCTCATGCCCCCAGCGTGCGCTGGATGTCGCCCTTCATGGCATTCAGCTGTGCACCCCAGTAGGCCCAGTCGTGGATGCCGCTCGCGGGGAAGTTGAACGTGCCGTTGCTCCCGCCGTCGGCCACGTACCGATTCTGGAAATTCTTGTTGCTGTCCAGCGTGATGCTCTCGAGGACCTGGCCGGGAAGACCGGTGTCACCCAACTCGCCGGGCCGGCCGCTGCCGCAATACACCCAGATCCTGGTGCCGTTGCTCACCAGCCGGCCGACGTTGACCGTCGGATCGTTGCGCTGCCAGGCCGGCCCGCCACCGGGGCCCCACATCGCGGTGGCATCGAATCCGCCGGCGTCACGCATCGAAATACCGACGAGCGCCGGCCAGATGCCCTCGGAGAGGTTCAGGAAGCCCGACAGCGACCCGGCGTAGACGAACTGGCCGGGATGGTACGCGGCCAGGATCAGCGCCGAGCTACCCGACATGGAGAGGCCCACCACGGCATTGCCGCTGGGCGAGATGCCCTTGTTGGCAGACAGATACGCCGGTAGCTCTGAGGTCAAGAACGTTTCCCACTGGTAGTTGTACGTGGTGCCGTTGCCGACCGCAGGACCCTGCCAATTGGTGTAGAAGCTCGACATCCCGCCGACCGGCATCACCACGGAAAGGCCGGACTCGTAATAGTTCTCGAACGCGGCGGTCTCGATGTCCCAGCCGCTGTTGTCGTCGCGGGCGCGAAGGCCGTCGAGGAGGTAGACCGCGTGCGTCCCGCCGCCCTGGAACTTGACGGGGATGTCACGGCCCATCGCCGCGGACGGCACCATCAGCGTCTCGACGGGTAGCCCGGGCCGGGAGTACGCGGCGGCCGATCCTGAACCGCCTGCGACCGCGATCAACCCCGGCAGTACGAGGGCGGCCAGGGCGCCGGCGCAGATTCTGCGCGCCATTCTGCTCACTAGTGTCATTTGTTTCGCACATCTTTCGGGTAATGCCGCATCAGCTGCGGTCTTCGATTCCGATCTACGGGACCGGCGCTCCCGACGCTGCCGGTCCAGGTGCTTCTGCTTCACACCTGCCGTAGAGGCGAGCGCCAACGCATTGCGCTGCCAACAGATTTGTCGGCAAGCGACAATCCCACGTTACGACGGGGGATACCGCTGCGCCGGGATCGTCATTCTTCGGTCATGACTCCGTGGGCTTGCCGCAGACGCCGGGGTGAACCTCGACGCGGTGCAGATCGTCGCCCAACTCGATCTGCCGGTCGAACGCCGTGGCCGCCAGCGCACGCCACTCGTCCTCCTGGCCGGGCGCGATGGCCGGCACATAGTGGGTGAGGATCAAAATGCCGACCCCGGCCCGCGTCGCGGTGGCGGCTGCCTCCTCGACCGAGGAGTGGTAGTCGCAGATGTCTTTGATGCGCTGCATCGGCATCGCGTCGATCAGGTCTTTGCGAATCACGGTGTGTACCAACCCACCAGCACCGGATGCCAGCGTGTCGAGGCTTTCGCACGGCACGGAGTCGCCCGCCAGCACCACCGACGCGCCCGCGTGCTCGACGCGAAATCCGATGGTGGGAGTCACCGGGCGGTGGTCGGTCGGTCCCACCCGAATCTGCACACCGTCGCGGTCCCACACCGGACCGTCGGTGTACTCGAACACCTCCACCGGCGGCGGCGAGTTTAGGTCGGCGTGATGAGCGATGCGGTACCCGATGTCGAACCCGAAGGCCTTGAGCGTGGCCTCGACCACCTCGGCGGTGCCCGGGGGACCGATGATGGGCAACGGCGTCGGATCGGGGGTGAACGTGGAGACCCAGCGGGTGATGATGACGTCGCCCAGATCGGCGATGTGATCGCTGTGCAGATGGGTCAGCAGCAGCGCGGTCAGCGCGTTGGCGCCGGTGCCCGCGGCCGTCAGTCGCTGTTGCACGCCGCGGCCACAGTCGACGAGAAACGTCTGACCACCCGCTCGCACGAGCGTCGATGGGCCGGCGCGGTCGGCGTCTGGGATAGGGCTTCCAGTTCCAAGCAGGGTGACCTCAATCATGAGGCCAGGTATACCTGTCGGGCCCGATGTGCGCTATTCGCGACCCGCGGACACCCAGCCGAGGTTTCCGAAGCGATGGCCCTCGACCGCCGATGCCGCGGCATCCAGCGCCGCGACCTGTTCCGGTGTCAGGGTCACCCACAGCGATCCGCGGTTCTCCTCGACGCGGGCCGCCCGCCGGGTGCCCGGGATGGGCACCGCCGTCACCCCGAGTGCTTCGGCCCGGTATCGCAGCCAGGCCAGCGCCACCTGCGCCGGCGTCGCGCCCTGTTGGGCCGCCACCGACTTCACGAGTTCCACGACCGCCAAATTGGCGTCCAGAGCGCCCTCGCCGAACCGGGGGATGGAGCGACGGAAATCCGTCGACGGCAGGTCGTCGGTCGAGGTGATCGTTCCGGTGAGGAAGCCGCGGCCCAGCGGTGAATACGGGACGAATCCGACACCGAGTTCGGCGGCGGCCGGCACGACGTTGGTTTCGACGTCACGGCTCCAGATCGACCACTCGCTCTGCACGGCCGCGATCGGGTGCACCGCCACGGCGGCCCGTAGCTCGTCGGCTGTCACCTCCGATAGTCCGAGGTGGCGAACCTTGCCCGCGGCCACCAGCTCGGCCATGGCGCCCACCGTTTCCTCGATCGGCACATTCGTGTCGCGACGGTGCATGTAATAGAGGTCCACGACATCGGTCTGCAGTCGTTGCAGGCTCTCGTCGATGCACTGGTGCACATAGGCGGCGTCACCGCGGGAGTTGAGCTCCCTCGCCGCGCGCTGGGCCGGATTGCTCGAGATACCGAACTTCGTCGCCAGCGTCACCTCATCGCGACGGTCGGCCAGCAGTTGTGAGATCAGCCGTTCGTTGTCGCCGTTGCCGTAGACGTTGGCGGTGTCGATGAAGGTCACGCCGAGGTCCAGGGTTCGGTGCAGCGTGGCGAGTGACTCGGTGTCGTCCACCTGGCCGTAGACCGGAGTCAGTGCCATCGCCCCGAAGCCGATGGCACTGACTGAGAGTTCCTCGCCCAGCTTGACGGTGGGCACGGAATCGGCGGCTGCCATGGATCGTCCTTTCGCATGGAGGTCGGAAGACAAGTTGGTCAAGCGGCCCCTTCTACGTTTCTATTCCTCCGGAGGCACTTCGGCTCGCCTTCTGGGACAGCAATGCCAAAAGCTTTCGCGCAACGCGACTCGGACATAGCCTGATGTGTGGCAGTTCACGAGCGGAGGCAATGATGCGGATCGCGGACGTATTGCGGAACAAGGGTGCGTCGGTGGCGACCATCACCCCGGAGACTTCGGTGTCTGGGCTGCTCACCGAGCTTTCTGTGCACAACATCGGCGCCATGGTGGTGGTCTCGCCTGACGGCGTGATCGGCATCGTCTCCGAGCGCGACGTCGTGCGGGCGCTGCAGGAGCGCGGCGCCGACCTGCTGCGCCTACCGGTGTCGGAGATCATGACGACGTTCGTCGCGACCTGCACCCCGAACGACTCGGTGGACAGCCTCAGCGTGCTGATGACCACCAAGCGGGTCCGGCACATCCCGGTGATGGAAAACGGCAGGCTCACCGGAATCGTGAGCATCGGCGACGTCGTGAAGACACGAATGGAAGAGCTCGAAGCCACCCAGGAGCAACTGCAGGACTACATCACCCGTGGCTGAGATCGCGGTCGAATCTGCTCAGGGTCGCGACGTCCGGCAGATCGGCACGGTATTGGCGCGTGCGTTCTACGACGACCCGGTGAATTCGTGGCTGCTCCCCGATGACCGGACCCGGCTAAAGACGCTGACGAGAGCGTTCGCTGGACTGGCGCGGCATCATTTCCTGCCGCGCGCGGGCTCGGAGGTTGCGCGGTGCGACGGGAGCGTCGGCGCCGCCACGTTGTGGGATCCTCCCGGACAGCGCAAGGCCGGCAGGATCGAGGAGCTCGTCATGATGCCCATGATGCTGTGGGCGATGCGCTCCAGGGTCTCGGCCAGCATGCGGCTGATGGAGCTCATGGAGGAGAACCACCCGGAAGAGCCGCACTGGTACCTGATGCTCATCGGCAGCGATCCTTCCGTGCGCGGGACGGGCTTCGGCCAGGCGCTGATGCGCTCACGTCTGGACCGCTGCGATGCCGAACGCGTGCCTGCCTATCTCGAGAACAGCAATCCGAAGAACGAGGCGTACTACCTGCGGTTCGGATTCGAGGTCACCGGCGAGATCAAGCTGCCGGACGACGGGCCGACCATGTGGCCCATGTGGCGGGAGCCACGATAAGGCAGATGTGGCGGGAGCCACGATAAGGCAGATGTGGCGGGAGCCACGATAAGGCAGATGTGGCGGGAGCCACGAGAAGTTTCCTGCTCGCGGAGAGGTCAGCTCCAGGAGTATTCGGCGCGCAGCCGCCTCGCCACCACTTCGAACGTCTCCCGGGCCAGGATCGCGCCTTCGCGGCGGATGCCCTCCTCAGGCACATCGAGCACCCGGTCCAGCCGCACCCAGCTCGCCCGGCCCTCGTAGTCCCAGCTGCCGCTGCCGATGCTCTCCCAGTTGGGATCTTCGCGGTGATGTTCCTGACTGGAGAGCATCAGACCCAGCAGCACGGTCCGATCGCGTCCCACCACGAGTACCGGCCGGTCCTTGCCTTTCGACGGATCGTCTTCGTAGACCACCCAGGTCCACACGATCTCGCCAGGGTCGGCCTGGCCATCGAGATCGGGGGCGTAGGCCACCTTGCGGGCGCGGTGCGCGGTCGGGACGAAGTTCTGGCTGACCGGGCGGCCGGCGGTGATCGCTCGGGTCTCCTCGGGCGGGGCGCCCACGATGACGTCGATACCGAGCTTGATGCCCTGCTGGATACCGCGCGCCACGGTGTCGGGTTGCAGTTGCTGACGGATGAACTTGGGCGCCTCGTTGAACACCAGGTTCTCCGTGTTGTTCAGAAGTCGCTGGAAAGTCCTCCACGGCGGAGCCATATCGACGAGCTTAAGCGAAGCTACGTTCCCACGATTGTGTCGACTGGGGCCTGGCTCGATACCCTGGTACGGCAACACGCCCCGCCCGACCAGGAGATTCCCATCAGCAGCCTTGCCGACAAGACCTTCACTCCGCCGGCGCTGATTCGGAACTTCTGCATCATCGCCCATATCGACCACGGCAAGTCGACGCTGGCCGACCGGATGCTGCAGCTGACCGGTGTGGTCGCCGATCGTGACATGCGCGCCCAGTACCTGGACCGGATGGACATCGAGCGTGAACGCGGTATCACCATCAAGGCGCAGAACGTCCGGCTCCCGTGGCAGGTCGACGGTACCGACTACGTGCTGCACCTGATCGACACCCCGGGCCACGTCGACTTCACCTACGAGGTGTCACGGGCGCTCGAGGCGTGCGAGGGTGCGGTGCTGCTGGTCGACGCTGCTCAGGGCATCGAGGCGCAGACGCTGGCCAACCTGTATCTGGCGCTGGATCGTGATCTGCACATCATCCCGGTGCTCAACAAGATCGATCTGCCCGCCGCCGACCCGGACCGCTACGCCGCCGAGATCGCCCACATCATCGGCTGCGAACCCGAGGACGTGCTCCGGGTGTCGGGAAAGACGGGCGATGGCGTTAGGGAACTGCTCGACCACGTCGTCCAGGAGGTGCCAGCACCGACCGGCGACGCCGACGCTCCCGCCCGGGCGATGATCTTCGACTCCGTTTACGACACCTACCGCGGCGTGGTGACGTATGTCCGCGTGGTCGACGGCAGGATCGTCCCGCGCGAACGCATCAAGATGATGTCGACCGGCGCTCACCACGAGCTGCTGGAGGTGGGCATCGTCTCGCCCGACCCGAAGCCGTCGGTGGGTCTCGGCGTGGGGGAGGTCGGTTACCTGATCACGGGTGTGAAGGACGTGCGCCAGTCCAAGGTCGGTGACACCGTGACGAGCGCGCGGCACGGCGCGACCGAGCCGCTCACCGGGTACCGGGAGCCCAGGCCGATGGTCTACTCCGGGCTGTATCCCGTCGACGGATCGGACTATCCGGACCTTCGCGACGCGCTGGAGCGGCTGCAGCTCAACGACGCCGCGCTGTCGTGGGAGCCGGAGACGTCGGTGGCGCTGGGGTTCGGGTTCCGCTGCGGCTTCCTCGGATTGCTGCACATGGAGATCACCCGCGAGCGGCTCGAGCGCGAATTCAACCTCGACCTCATTTCGACCTCGCCCAACGTGGTCTACCGACTCGTAACAGAGGGTGCGGCGCCCGACGATCCAGTGAAGGTCGTCACCAATCCGTCGGATTGGCCGGAAGGCAAGATCAACACGGTGTTCGAACCGGTGGTCAAGACCACCATCATCGCGCCAAGCGAGTTCATCGGAACCATCATGGAGCTGTGCCAGTCGCGGCGGGGCGAACTCGGCGGCATGGACTACCTGTCACCGGAGCGCGTCGAGCTGCGCTACACAATGCCGTTGGGGGAGATCATCTTTGACTTCTTCGACATGCTGAAGTCGCGCACCCGCGGCTATGCCAGCCTCGATTACGAAGAGGCAGGCGAGCAGGAAGCGGATCTGGTCAAGGTCGACATTCTGTTGCAGGGCGAGGCGGTTGACGCCTTCAGTGCCATCGTGCACAAGGACGCGGCGTTCGCCTATGGCAACAAGATGACGACCAAGCTGAGGGAGCTGATTCCCCGTCAGCAGTTTGAAGTTCCGGTGCAGGCCGCGATCGGTGCGAAGATCATTGCTCGCGAAAACATCCGCGCGATCCGCAAAGACGTGCTATCGAAGTGCTACGGCGGTGACATCACGCGTAAGCGCAAGCTGCTCGAGAAACAAAAAGAGGGCAAGAAGCGAATGAAGACAATAGGCCGGGTTGAGGTGCCGCAGGAGGCATTCGTCGCGGCGCTGTCCACCGACACCCCGGCCGACAAGACAAAGAAGTAGGTCCAGATGCGCTCGACGGCTCTCACAGTGGCTGCGTTGAGCGCGTGCGTCGTGCTCGGGGCGTGCGCCGCCCCCACCCAGGACGCGCGGCCCACCGTTCGCATCGCCGAAGCCGTCCAGCCTTCTCCGGTACGCGCGCTGGACCGGGTTCTGCCCACCTCCGATGAGCTGTCCGCTGCACTCGGCTCCGCCGGCATGATGGGTCAACGCGTCCAGGGCGGCCCCGACATGCTGTTGGCGAGCGTCGGCGCGGCGGATGCAACACCTGCCGACTGCGTCAGCCCGGCTTACCGGCTACAGCGGGTGACCTACGAGGCAGGCCCTGTGCAATCGGTGGCGAGTCAGTCGTGGGCAGGCGGGTCCTTCGATGGCCCACCGGTGTCGGGCTTCTTCGGCGTCGTGCAGTTCTCCTCGGAGGCCGCCGCGCAAGCGTTCTTCGCCGCAGCGGCTGACAAGTGGCACCGCTGCAACGGGCAGACGCTGGTGTTGAATCAACCCGACCACGGCGCGCAACGAACGAGCAGGATCACCGACGTGACCGTCGACGGCCACATGGTGTCGGCGATGGTGATGCAGGACGCCGGTTCGATGACCCAGCGCGCGCTCGGGCTGGCGGCGGATTGTGTTGTGGACGTAGAGATCTCCGACGTCAACAGTCTGGGCAGCCCGCAGGAGGCATCGCGAGTGGCGAAACTGATGCTGGAGAAGGTCGCCGCTTCCTAGAGCTTTGACGACCCGGAATCAGCGGGTGGTGCACACATTTGCCCAGAGTCGGTCACAATAACGCGGTGACCTATACCGGTACCGCGACCCGGGCATGCGCCGTGTTTGCCGTAATCGCAGCATCCGTCCTGCTCACCGGGTGCGTGAGCACCGTATCGGGCACCGCGACGCGGCCCCAGAACGCGGGGCCCATCGACGTACCGCCGCTCGATGAGTCGAAACTCGACGACGTGGTGCTCTCGATTGGTGAGATCAACGCGATCATGGGCTCGTCGACCATGGAGGTCACCAGCGAGCTGGATGAGATGACCGACCATTCCGACGCTGTTTCGGATGCGGAGTGCCTCGGCGCGATCTACGGAGCCGAAGAGCCCGTGTACGCGGGCAGCGGCTTCACCGCGGTACTGGACCAGATTTCGCGTGAAGAAGGCGACGACAACGAGCACTGGGTCGAGCAGACCGTCGTGTTGTATCCGTCGGCGGACAAGGCGCAGATGTTCTTCGACAAATCCAAGGCACAGTGGGAGGAGTGCTCTAACTACACGGTGTCGGTGGATGACGGCGGCACCGCATACGACTGGGAGATCGCCGAGGTCGACGCGAAAGACACGCTGATCACGCAGTTGACGACGCAACAAGACGCCGCCGGATGGGCATGCCAGCATGCGCTCTCACCAGTCTCGAACATCACGGTCGAGGTGTGGGCATGCAGCTACTCCCCGGGTGAGGAGGCCGCCACCATCGTCAACGACATCATCGCCAACGCCGCCAAGTAGTCGTCGTCGACGTCGCGGAACACGGCGTCTGTCAGATCATGTACTCCAGCTGAAGCTGGCCTTCTCGATCCTCGGTGTGCGCATTGCCGAGCAATGTCTCCGCGACGTGCCTGGCCTGCACGCGCAACTCCGGTACGGCGATCGTCTCCCAATAGGTGCCGCGCAGCATCGGGCCCAATGCGAGCAGCCACTTCGATCGGTCTCCGGTGCCGGTGAGGACGGTGTGGTCGGAGTCCACATGGATTCCCATGTCGGTGGCGTCGGGGGCTATTGCACCTCGCCGAAGCAGGTTCTGAAGCAATACCGATTGGGTCGCAGTGAATCTCGTGGACGGGCCGGTGGCATTGAGCACCAGGTCACCTTCCAGCGATTCACCGTCTGCGAGTTCGACGACGATCCGGTCGGCGGATGCCCTCAACTTTTCGATGGAACCTGCATGGACCTGCAACTGCCCGGTCAGCTGTGAGCTGGTGATCTGTGAATAGATGTCCGGAGCGATCCGATGGCGGAAGACGTTCCACCGGGCCGCGTAATTCTTCGCGAACCTGAGGCGTTCCTCTTGGCTGAATCCACTCCAGATGCGTTGTGTGTAGGGACGCAGTTTGTCGACGATGATCGCGGGATTGGCGTTGCGCGCGTGCAGGATTGCACAGTGTTCCTCGATGAGCACCAGCAGCTCGTCGAGTCCCAGGGCGGCGATGTCGATGCCGGGCGGCGGAAAGTCCGGATACCTGATACCGCGGAAATGCGAGTGCGGAAACCAGCCGTGGCGCGACACCGCGTGAATGCTGCCGAGCCATCCCTTGGCGCGCAGAGTGAGGATGGCGTCGACGGCCGTGAGCCCCGTTCCGAGGAGGATGACACTTCCATCATGGGGTGGGAGACGGTCTTCCCATGACCGCCACGGATTGCCGACCCAGGCCGGATGGTCCGAGAGGTCATCGGCACCAGGCAATGGTGCCGGGGGCTCATTGCCGGTCGCCAGCACCACGCGATCGGCCGCCACGGTCGAACCGTCCGCCAGGTGCACGAGGCAACCCGTCGTGTGCGGTTCCACATCGACCGCCTGACCGATGACGAACTCGCACGACGCGGGTGTCACCTCGCCGGGGCTCTGCAAATGGTGCTGGACGATAGAGCGCAGGTAATCGCCATAGATCTGGCGCGGCACGAAGCGCTCGCGCAGTTCGATCTCGGTAGCCGATTCGAATTCAGATCGCGTTCGCAGCCACTGCAGGAAATGATCGGGCTCGTGGGGGAACGCGGACATGTTCCGTGCCGCGACGTTGAGCAGATACTCGGGTCGTCTCGATCGGTAGGCGACTCCGCGTCCCACCGAAGGTGCGTCATTGATAACGGTGATGTGCAGCGGCTGCTCGCTCAGCCGCGCGACGTTCACCGCGCTCATAGCGCCGCTGAAACCTCCACCGATGACGACGATCCGACGCGGTCGTGGCGGTTGGGCTGGCGATCGATCCACGGGTCCCCATATCGGCTTGGCGTGATGGGCGGTGTGCGTCACGTCTGTACAGCCGGCGGGCTCAACCAGCGTCACGGTCAGTATCCCAGTGTTGCTCAATGCAGCAAGGTCAAGCCGGCGCCGACAGCGAAAGAATGCTCGGTTCGAATGCTCCTTTGCAGCGGTGGCGTGACCAAACCTGAATTTCGACCAAACTGATTGAAATAGAACACTGGCGCTGTCCTGCAGTTCCGCGTCGTCGGAGGCATCGCTTGCGAATTGGGGTCGCGCGTGGGCGCTTAGCGTGGAGGCATGGGCGAATACCTGGAACTGGCCGCCCCCGACGGTGGGGTCGTCCCCGTATTGCAACCTGTCGGCTGGTGGCCATGGGTGACGCTGCTCCTCGGGATCGCAATCATCGCGCTGAGCGGCGCTCTATTGAGTCACGACGCGGATATCGATCCCGCAGGGACAACGCCGTCGTCAGTGATTGCCGGCCAGTGACGTCAGCGGACCAGGACACCGATCGCCTATCGATCACCTTGCGCGAAGTATCGTCCCACGCTCACCCTCACCGAACTAGCCGGAGGTTGCGATCTGTGGGCTACCCGCTCGGTACCCGAATTGGGTGGATACACAGTCGAACTGGTATCACGCACAGCGATGTCGCTGCTCCTGCAGAAGTCGGCCGACGGTGTCTCGTGGACGCCGATGGCGTGGAAATGGCTGGCGCAATGCTGCGGGTGTCGCGTTCTACGTTCGACCGCGGCCGGGTTCGGCGTCGCTCGTGACACCGCGAAAAGCCGGCTGACGCCGTCGCACTCGCGGTGCCGTCACCGCTCGTCGTCGATTTCGCGATCTACGTCCAGTCCCGTCGAGCCTTCGCCGGATAACTACGATGGCGCATTTGCCGGCACGAAAACCCCTGAGCTGTCCGCTTCCTCCTCGGCGCGGATCACGTGTACGACGGCATTGATCAACGCCAGGTGAGTGAATGCCTGCGGGAAGTTGCCCAAATGCCGTCCGGTCCTCGGCTCGATCTCTTCGGCGTAGAGATGCAGCGGGCTGGCGAACGACAACAGCCTTTCGCACAGATGCTTGGCGCGGTGGATCTCGCCGATCTCGACGAGCGCGGACACCAGCCAGAACGAGCAGATCGTGAAAGTGCCTTCCTCGCCGGACAACCCGTCGTCGGTCTCCTCGACCCGGTACCGCAGCACCAACCCGTCCTCGGTCAGTTCGTCGGCGATCGCCAGCACCGTCGCGCGCACGCGCGGGTCGTCGGCCGGCAGGAACCGAGTCAGCACCGCCAAGAGCAGTGAGGCGTCGAGCGCATCGTCGCCGTAGCGCTGGGTCAGCACACCGCGGGTGTCCACCCCCTTGTTGAGGATGTCGGCCTTGATCTCCTCGGCGATGGCACGCCACTGCTGCGCGTAGGACTTCTCACCCTGCAACTCGGCGAGCTTGGAGCCTCGGTCCAGAGCCACCCAGCACATGATTTTGCTGGAGGTGAAGTGCTGCGGCTCGCCGCGCACCTCCCAGATGCCGCGGTCGGGTTCCTTCCAGTGTTTGATCGCTTCCTCGACCTGCTGCTTGAGCACAGGCCACAGCGTGTCGGAAATCTGTTCGCGTGACTTGGCGTGCAGGTACACCGAATCCAGCATGGTGCCCCAGATGTCGTGCTGCATCTGGTTGTAGGCACCGTTGCCGATCCGCACGGGGCGGGCGTTGTCGTAACCGGACAGGTGGTGGAGTTCCTCCTCGACGAGGCTGCGTTCACCGCCGACGGCATACATCACCTGAAGCGGATGGCGTTCACCGTTGTTGGCACCGGAGACGTCGGCGATGAACGCGAAGAAGTCGTCGGCCTCACGGTCGAGCCCCAACGTGTACAGACCCCACAACGCGAACGTCGAATCGCGCACCCACGCGTACCGATAGTCCCAGTTGCGTTCGCCCTGAGGGGTTTCCGGCAAGGAAGTGGTGGGCGCGGCGAGCAGGGCGCCGGTCGGCGAATACGTCAGGCCCTTGAGTGTCAGCGCACTGCGCTGCAGGTAGGCCCGCCACGGATGATCCGGGAAGTCACCGATGTTGATCCACTGCCGCCAGCTCTCGCTGGTCGCCCACATCTTGTCGGCGGCCTCGTCATACGTCTGGGGGGCGGGGTGCTTGGACCAACTCAATGCGACGAAGGCGTTGTCCCCCTCCTTCATCCGGGTGCGTGCCCGGGCCTCGTGGCCTTCCAGGCCCAGCCGAAGGTTGGAGGTCAGGCGGACCGTGGGATGCGCGTCGGGATCGCGACTGGCCCGCGCGATCGCCTCGCCGTACGCCTGCGCGGAGTACTCCCACGTTGCCTGGGTTCGGTGGTAGTCGAACGCCGGCTCGCAGTTCATCACCAGCTCGACGGTGCCGCTGACACATCGCACGGTGCGCAGCAGGATGTGCTCGGCGTCCCAGTCCATCGGGGTGCGCCGATGTGTGCGCGACCGGGTCTCGAGGTCGTGCCAGGGACCCATGACCAGCGCGTCGCGCACGATCATCCACCCGGTTGGGGTCTGCCAGGTGGTTTCCAGAATCAGGCTGCCCGGCAGGTAGCGGCGTGCGGCGGGCACCGTCACCCCGTACGGCGCCAGGCGAAAATGCCCGGCGCGGCGGTCCAGGATGGCGCCGAAAACGCTGGGGGAGTCGGGGCGCGGGATGCACATCCACTCGACCGAACCGGCCGATGAGATCAGGCACGTGGTTTCGCAGTCCGACAGGAACGCGTAGTCGGCGATCGGCGGGAATGGGTTCCGCAATGATCCGCCGGCGGTGTACGGCACGGGGGCGGTCACCGTCAACGGGGAGTCGTAATCAATGTCCTTGGATGGCCCGCTGGAGGCCTCATTCTCTTGCAAAACCATTCGCACATCATCGCTGCCGACCTGCCCGGCGTCCACTAATCGGGTGGGTGTCCCGCGGTCGCAGGTCAGCGCCGGGCGAACTTCGGCACATGTTCGGGTAGCGGCCCGATCGCGATCCCGTATCCAGCCGCGGTGCGCAACGGGCGGAACCGGGCGGCGATCCGCACCAGCAGTGGGGGTCTGGCCTGTCCGGTTGAGGTCCCTTCGACGTCGACGGCCACCGCGATAATGCGGCTGTGCACGACGCGCTGCACCGCCTGGATCAGCGCCGCAGGCAGCCAGCGTCGGGCTTGAATTCGGGCCAAGTGCCTGGTGGAGACCTCGCCTGCCCGCAGCGGACCCGCGAGCGTTCGCGCCGCCGCGACGGCGTCTGCGACCGCGAGGTTGATCCCCACGCCGCCGACCGGGGACATGGCATGGGCGGCATCGCCGATCAACAACAGTCCATCGCAGTACCAGCGCCGCAGCCTGTTGAGCTGCACGTCGAGCAGTTTGACGTCGTCGAACGACGTCAACGCGTCGATGTGGCCGGCCAGCCACGGAGCCAACGCCACCACACCCCGGTGCAGTGCTTCGATGCCCTGCGCGCGGAGTTCGGCGTCGCGACCCTTCGGGATCACGTAGGCGCATTGGTAGTAGTCGCCGCGGTCAATGGCGATCTGCGCCGCGCCGGTGCCAAGGACGCCGGCCAGGCCGTGGGGATCGTCAGCATCGCGCGGGAGCCGGAACCACCACACGTCCATCGGCGCCCCGAAGCTTCTCGGCCGCAGACCCATCGCGGTGCGAAGCGTCGAGGAGCGGCCGTCGCACGCGACCGTCAGCGCCGCATGCATCTCCCGTACCTCGCCGTCGGCGGCGCGGTAACGGACCCCGATCACCGTGTCTTTCCGCGTGCCTGCGCCCATTACCGGTCCGAGCACCTCGGTGCTGCGTAGCAGCCGGAACGTCGGCTCCTTCTCGGCGGCGGCGGCCAGCAGCTCGAGGAAATCCCATTGCGGCACGAGGGCAATGTGCTTGTGCGGGCCGGGAATCCGGCTCAGGTCGATATTCACCTCGGTGCCCTGAACGCTCATCGTCAAAGTGTCGATCTCGCGGTGCGGCATTCGCGCGAACTCGGATGCCAGCCTCAGTTCGTCGAGCAGGCGCAGGGTGCTGGCGTGCACGGTGTCGCCGCGGAAGTCGCGCAGAAAATCCGCATGTTTCTCCATGACGGTCACGTCTACGCCTCCGCGGGCCAGCAGCAGTCCGAGCATGATCCCCGCGGGTCCGCCACCGGCGACGATGCACGTGGGCCTGGCTGAGCTGGCACTGCTCTCGAGGTCGGCCGGCACGCGGATATTTTCGCATCGAATAGTCTGGCGTGATGGGCGGCTTTCTCAGTTGGTGGGACGGTGTCGAGCTGTGGCTCTCCGGACTGCCCTTCGTCGCCCAGACCGCCGTGGTGATGCCGGTCGTGCTGGCGTTGGCGTACGGCGTCGCCGTGGTGCTCGACGGGGCACTGGGTAACGGGATACGGGTATTGCGCCGGGTTCGGCACAACGACCAGGACGTTGATGGCCGATGAGCGCTCGCGCGAAGAGTGATGGCCGATGAGCGGCATGCCGCGCTCGAGGGTGACGTTGGTGCTGGTCATCCTCGTCGTGCTGGTGATCGTGATGTGGCTGGTTACTCGGCAAGTCGGCTAAGCCCGGGACGGAACACCTGGGAAGACTCTGTTATTGTTCGCGCCATGCGTACGGCGTCCGGCAACAAGAGTGGCCATATCCTGGTCCTCATTGCCGTGGGTTTCACTGCCGTCGCTGATGTCTGTTGTTGTCGCTGAACTCCACACCCGTCCGCGGTCTGGTGTCGGTAGCGGCTGAATCAATGCCGGAATACTGATCTGTCACCTTGCCGTCGTAACGGGATCTAGCTCGTAATCCCTGCAAGGAAAGGTCACCAATGCTCAACATCCACAAGTCGTGGCGCACCGCCGCCGTCTTAGCGGCGTCCGCGACGCTGCTCGCCGCCTGCGGCGGGGGGTCCAGCGACGTCGCCGGTGACAGCGGCCAATCGGATGCATCGACAACGCTGACCGTTGTCGCCTACGCCGTTCCGGAGCCGGGCTGGAGCAAGATCATCCCCGCGTTCTCGGCCAGCGAAGAGGGCAAGGGTATTGCCGTCACCACGTCCTACGGCGCCTCGGGTGACCAGTCGCGCGCGGTGGTCGACGGTAAGCCCGCCGACCTGGTCAACTTCTCGGTCGAGCCCGACATCACGCGTCTGGTCAAGGCCGACAAGGTGGCCAAGGATTGGAATGCCGACGCGACGCAAGGGATCCCGTTCGGCTCCGTGGTTTCGTTGGTAGTGCGCGAGGGCAACCCGAAGAACATCAAGGACTGGGATGACCTGTTGCAGCCCGGACTCGAGGTCGTCAGCCCGAGCCCGCTCAGCTCGGGTTCGGCCAAGTGGAACCTGTTGGCGCCCTATGCCGCGAAGAGCAATGGCGGCCAGGATGCCCAAGCCGGACTGGACTTCGTCAACAAGCTGGTGAGTGAGCACATCAGGACGCGGCCAGGTTCCGGCCGCGAAGCCACTGACCTGTTCCTTCAGGGCACCGGTGATGTGTTGCTGAGCTACGAGAACGAGGCGATCAACATCGAGCGGCAGGGCAAGCCAGTCGAGCACATCAACCCGCCGCAGACGTTCAAGATCGACAACCCTGTCGCGGTCGTCACCTCGAGCGCCCATCTGGAGCAGGCCAACGCACTGAAGAACTTCCTATACACCCCGGAGGGACAGAAGATCTGGGCGCAGGCCGGCTTCCGGCCGGTCGACCCCGCGGTCGCCGAAGAATTCTCCACCGACTTCCCGACTCCGGAGAAGCTGTGGACGATCGCTGATCTCGGAGGCTGGAGCGAGGTCGACCCCGCGTTGTTCGACAAGGAGAATGGCTCGATCACGAAGATCTACAAGGAAGCGACTGGATGACAGCTGCCCTTGACGACGAGGCGACCCGGCCGAAGTCCACTGGAAACGGTGGAGCCGGGCCGCCTCGCGGCTTCTTCACGAGCCGTTACGGCAGCAGCAGGCTGCGGGTGGGGGTCGCCACAACGTGGCTGTCGGTCATCGTGCTGCTGCCTCTCGCAGCCATCGTCTGGCAGTCCGCGGGCGGCGGGTGGTCGGCCTTCTGGCAGGCCATCAGCTCCAACGGTGCCATCGAGTCGTTCCGTGTCACGCTGACGGTGTCGGTGATCGTAGCGGTGGTCAACTCGGTCTTCGGATTGATGGTCGCCTGGGTGCTCACGCGAGACAACTTCCCGGGTAAACGCTACGTCGACGCGATTATCGACCTGCCGTTCGCGCTGCCGACCATCGTGGCCAGCCTCGTCATGTTGGCGCTGTACGGGCCCAACAGCCCCGTCGGGCTTTCGCTTCAGCAGACCATCTGGGGCATCGGTATCGCGCTGGCGTTCGTCACGTTGCCGTTCGTCGTTCGCTCGGTGCAACCCGTGCTGCTGGAACTGGACCGGGAGGTCGAGGAGGCGGCGGCGTCGTTGGGGGCGGACAACTTCACCATCTTCCGGCTGGTGATTCTGCCCGCGTTGATGCCGTCGCTGCTATCCGGTGCGGGGCTGGCCTTCTCGCGCGCGATCGGTGAGTACGGCTCCGTCGTCTTGATCGGTGGCGCGGTTCCGGGCCAGACCGAAGTTTCCTCGCAGTACATCCGTCAGCTCATCGAGTTCGATGACCGCACCGGGGCCGCCGCGGTTTCGATTGTGCTACTGGCCATCTCGTTCGTGATCCTCTTCATCCTGCGGACCATCGGTTCGCGGGCGGCGAAGCGTGAGGAAATTGCCTCATGACGCTGTCCCGCACCATGCGGTATCTGCTCCGATTCCTGGCGCTCGGGTATGTCTTCGTGCTGCTGGTCGTGCCGGTCGGGCTGATCCTGTGGCGGACGTTCGAGCCGGGAGTCGGCGCGTTCTTCGAGTCGATCACCACCCCGGCGGCCGTTTCGGCACTGCAGCTCTCGCTCATCGTGGTCGCGATCGTGGTGCCGCTCAACGTCGTCTTCGGGGTGCCGACCGCGCTGGTGCTGGCGCGCAACAAGTTCCGCGGCAAGAGCATGCTGCAGGCCGTCATCGATCTGCCGTTCGCGGTGTCGCCTGTGGTGGTCGGCGTTGCGCTCATCCTGCTGTGGGGCTCGGCCGGCATATTCGGCTTTCTCGAGAACGACTTCGGTATCAAGATCATATTCGGCTTCGCCGGGATCGTGCTCGCCAGTATTTTCGTGACGATCCCGTACGTCATCCGCGAGGTTGAACCGGTGCTGCACGAGTTGGGCACCGACCAGGAGGAAGCCGCCTCGACATTGGGTTCCAGTGGATGGCAGACGTTCTGGCGTATCACGCTGCCGTCCATCAAGTGGGGCCTGATGTACGGCGTCGTGTTGACCGTCGCGCGCACGCTCGGTGAATACGGTGCGGTGATCATGGTGTCGTCGAACCTGCCAGGCATCTCCCAGACCCTGACCCTGCTGGTCTCCGACCGCCACGCCCGCGGCGCGGAGTACGGGGCGTACGCCATTTCGACACTGCTCATGGCGGTGGCCGTCGTCGTATTGATCGCGCAGGTGATCCTCGATGCCCGGCGCGAAAAGACAAGCAAATAGGCCCGAGGAGACGTTTTTATGACGAACGCGATCACCGTGCGGGGCGCCAACAAACGCTATGGCGACTTCGCTGCTCTCGACAACATCGATTTCGACGTCCCGGCGGGTTCCTTGACCGCATTGCTCGGGCCCAGCGGGTCGGGTAAATCAACGCTGCTGCGGGCGATCGCAGGCCTGGACCAACCCGACACCGGAACCGTCACCATCAATGGCGAGGACGTCACCGGTGTGCCGCCACAGCGACGCGGTATCGGGTTCGTGTTCCAGCACTACGCGGCCTTCAAGCATCTGACCGTTCGCGACAACGTCGCATTCGGGTTGAAGATCCGCAAGAAGTCGAAGGCGGAAATCGCCGAGAAGGTCGACAACCTCCTCGAAGTCGTCGGGCTCGCGGGATTCCAAACGCGTTATCCCAACCAGCTCTCCGGCGGACAGCGTCAGCGCATGGCACTTGCCCGAGCGCTCGCGGTCGACCCGCAGGTGTTGCTTCTCGACGAGCCGTTCGGCGCACTGGACGCCAAGGTGCGCGAGGACTTGCGGGCGTGGCTTCGCCGGCTGCACGACGAGGTGCACGTCACCACCGTGCTCGTGACGCACGATCAGGCAGAGGCCCTCGATGTCGCCGACAGGATCGCGGTGCTCAACAAGGGCCGCATCGAGCAGGTGGGTTCACCCACCGATGTCTATGACAAGCCCGCCAACGCGTTCGTGATGTCGTTTCTCGGCGCGGTTTCGTCCCTCAATGGCAGCTTGGTGCGCCCACACGATATCCGAGTCGGTCGCAATCCCGACATGGCCATCGCGAACTCCGATGATTCGGTCCAGTCCACCGGTGTATTGCGGGCGACCATCGACCGGATCGTGATGCTGGGCTTCGAAGTTCGCGTCGAACTCATCGGTGCAGCGGATAAAACCCCGTTCACTGCGCAGATCACCCGCGGCGACGCCGAGGCGCTCGGACTGAAGGAGGGTGACACCGTGTACGTGCGTGCGACGCGGGTTCCGGCGATCCCTGGCGGTGCGGACGTGCCGAAGGCGGATGTGGCGACGATGACGAGGCGCTGACGACGGCCTGAGCGTGTTCCCGCTAGCTGGACCAGTTCGCGAGTCGCTAGGCCGCGGCGGTGGTGGAGCCGACGTTGCACGCATCGAAGCGATCCAGCACCGTCGCGGCGACCAGATTGTGTGAGCCCAGCGGCTCGGCCATCGGAACACCGTGGGCTGCAGCGTAGCTCGCGACCCGATCCGTGATGACGCCGTGCGCCAGGAACCACGGGGCGAACACCAGATCCCGAGCGCCGCGGGCCCGCAGCCGGTCCGCGGCCTCGGCGACGGTGGGGTGCGGGCGGGTCGCGAACGCGACTTCGGCGCCCGCCCAACGGGTTCCGACGCTCAGGGCACGTGCCACGTTCGACGTCCTGGCGTTGGCGGCCGCGTTCGACGAGCCGACCGCGACGACCATCACACCAAGGCCATCGGCTTCGGGCGACACCCCGATCTCAGACAGCCGCTGCCGCAACACCCACAGCAGAGCGGGATCTTCGCCCAGCACTTCAGCTTGCTCCACCGCGGCGCCGGAGTTCTCGATCATCTCGGGGATGTCCACGCTCGCGTGATAGGCGTCGGCCAACAGGAACGGCACGACGACGGCCGACGGAACATCCGCCAGCACGTCGTTCAGGGTCGGGCCGGTCTTCTCGAGAAACGCGGGTCGGACGTCGAGCCAGGGCCGCAGCCGCCGGATCCGACCGGCCACGGCATGCGTCACCGCCGCCGAGCGGGGGTCGACGCTGCCGTGTGCCGCCAAAACCAGCGTCACGACGCGTGCAGCCCACATTCCGTCTTGGTCTGGCCCGCCCACCGGCCACTGCGCGGGTCTGCGCCCTCGACCGGCTTGGCCGTGCAGGGCGCGCAGCCGATCGACGGATAGCCTTCGAAGACCAGCGGATTGACGAGCACATCGTTGGCGTCGATGTAGTTCTGCATGTCTTCGTCCGACCACGCTGCTATCGGGTTGATCTTCACCAGTCCGAAAGCCTTGTCCCAGCTGATGAGCGGCGCGTTGGCCCGCGTCGGTGCCTCGACCCGACGGATGCCGGTGACCCAAGCGGAATAGCCGCGCAGCGCCTTGGAGAGCGGTTCGACCTTGCGCATCCGGCAGCACTCACTGGCTTCGCGCGCGAACAGATCCTTGCCGAACAGCTCGTCCTGCTTGGCCACGCTGTTCTCCGGTGTCACGTTGACGACGTTGATGTCGTAGACGGCCTCGACGGCGTCCCGGGTGCCGATCGTCTCGACGAAGTGGTAGCCGGTGTCCAGGAACAGCACGTCGACTCCGGGGCGCACCTTGGCCGCCAGGTCGACGAGCACCGCGTCCTGCATGTTGGACGCCACGATGTAGTTACCGCCGAAGTTCTCGTCGGTCCAGCGCAGCAGGTCATTCGCACTGGCACCGTCGAGTTCCGCCGCGCCGCGTTCGGCCAACGCGATCAGGTCGATCTCATGAACAAGGTCTGTCATCTGTGCTCTCCGCTCTTCGCGCCAGCGCTCATCTGCCGCTCTCCGCTCTTCGCGCCAGCGCTCATCGCAAATCCGCCTCGTCTGCTCGTAACGCCCACGTAGCGAAACGCTCGCCATCCTCGCGTTGTTTCACGAAATTGCGCACAATGCGGTCGATGTAGTCGCCGAGTTCGGTCGAGAGCACCTTGTGCTGGCGCAATTTGCGGCCGAACCCGCTGTCGAGCCCGAGGCTGCCACCCAGGTGCACCTGGAAGCCCTCCTCGGGTCCGTCGCCGTCGTCGACCATCTGGCCCTTGAACCCGATATCGGCGACCTGGATGCGTGCGCACGAGTTCGGGCAGCCGTTGATGTTGATAGTGATTGGCACGTCGAGTTGGGCATTGATGTCGTTGAGCCGTTTTTCCAGCTCCGGGACCAGGCTCTGGGCGCGGGTGCGCGTCTCGGTGAACGACAGCTTGCAGAACTCGATACCGGTGCACGCCATCAGGTTCTTGCGCCAGTGCGACGGCTGCCATGCCAGACCGAGGGCGTCGAGCCCTGCGGTCAGCTCGTCGAGCTTGTCGTCGGCGACATCGAGGAGGATGAGCTTCTGGTACGGCGTGAACCGTGCCCGGTCCGAGCCGGCCTTCTCCATCAGATCGGCCAGCGCGGTCAGGATGGTGCCCGACACCCGCCCGGCGATCGGCGCGATGCCCACCGCATTCAGCCCGTTCTTGAGCTTCTGGACACCGACGTGATCGATGGGGTGCTTGACGGGGTCGGGAGCCGGCCCATCGATGAGTTTGCGGCCGAGGTACTCGGTTTCGAGAACTTCCCGGAATTTCTCGACGCCCCAGTCCTTGATCAGGAACTTCAGCCGTGCCTTCGACCGCAGGCGCCGGTAGCCGTAGTCCCGGAAGGCCGCGGTGACGGCCTCCCACACATCGGGGACCTCATCCAGCGGCACCCACACGCCGACGCGCTGGGCCAGCATCGGGTTGGTGGACAGGCCGCCACCGACCCACAGATCCAGTCCAGGCCCGTGCTCGGGGTGCACGACCCCGATGAACCCGACGTCGTTGACCTCGTGCGCGACGTCCTGCAGACCGGAGATGGCCGTCTTGTACTTGCGCGGCAGGTTGGAGTACTCCGGGTTGCCGATGTAGCGGCGGCTGATCTCCTCGAGCGCCCCTGAGGGATCGAGCACCTCGTTGACCGCTTCACCGGCCAGGGGGGAGCCGAGGAAGCCGCGGGGGCAGTCGCCGCACGCCTCGGTGGTGTGCAGGTCGACCGCGTCCAGTCGCCGCCAGATCTCCGGGACGTTCTCGACCGCGAGCCAGTGGTACTGCAGGTTCATCCGGTCGGAGATGTCGGCGGTGTCCCGGGCGAAATCGATGGAGATCTGGCCGAGTGTCCGCAGCGCCTCGGCAGACAGTGCCTTCCCGTCGCACCGCACCCGCATCATGAAGTAGCGGTCTTCGAGTATGTCGGTGTTGTCGTCACCGGTCCAGGTGCCGTCGTACCCCTGCTTGCGCTGGGTATAAAGACCCATCCAGCGGAATCGGCCGCGCAGATCGCCGACGTCGATGCTGTCGAAGCCGTTCTTGGAGTAGATGTTCTCGATGCGCGCCCGTACGTTGAGCGGGTTGTCGTCCTTCTTGGACTGCTCATTGGCGTTGAGCGGCTCGCGGTAGCCGAGCGCCCACTGGCCCTCGGCCTTGGGACGCTTGACGGGCTTCGGCTTTGATTCGGCGGTAGTCATATCGTTGGGCTCCTTCGTGGAGCCGGACCGCGCTTCTCACCGGTGAGCTGACCGGCGGCGCAGATCCGGCGGCCAGCTGAAAGTACGGGTGGGCTGGGTCCTAGATCAGCGTCGAACGCAGACAGCAACAGCTACAAACGCGCTTGAAGTCGACGTGCCGACGCGCCACCAGCGAGACGCGGTGGGTGTAGATGCGGGCGGCAGTCACGTGCTCAATTGTGCCACGGTTACCGACAAATGCCCTAACCGGCCCAGATTTGCGCTCACGGTGAGCAAAACCTGCCCGTGAGCGCCGCCCAACGTGAGCTTGTGCTCGACATTCGGTGGAAATCTCGAACATAAGTTCACGTTCGGCTGGCCGAGAGTAAACCCCGCATCTGGGAAGCTAGTTGAATGACAGTCCGGACGGCAGGTGCATCCGAGCTGCCCGGTCTGACGCTGACGCCGGGCCGCGCGTTCGGCATCTATGTTCACGTGCCGTTCTGCGCTGCCCGTTGCGGCTACTGCGACTTCAACACCTATACCCCCGCTGAACTGGGCGGCGCGAATCCCGACGGCTGGCTGGAGGCGCTGCGCGCTGAGTTGGCCCTGGCCGCCGACAGGCTGGCGGCCACGCGGCAGCCCGATGTCGCCGACCAAGCGGCTCCGGCCGTCGACACCGTGTTCGTCGGTGGCGGAACTCCTTCGCTGCTCGGGGGGCCCGGCCTGGCCTCGGTGCTGGATGCGATACGCAGCCATTTCACCCTGGCCGCAGATGCCGAGGTCACCACCGAGGCGAACCCCGAGTCCACCTCGCCGCAGCTGTTCGAGCATCTACGGGCGGCCGGCTTCACCCGGGTCTCGCTCGGCATGCAGTCGGTGGCACCGCACGTCCTCGCGGTGCTGGACCGGGTGCACTCACCGGGCCGGGCCCTCGAGGCGGCCCGCGATGCCCTCGCAGCGGGCTTCGAACATGTGAACCTCGACCTGATCTACGGCACGCCGGGGGAGACCGACGACGACCTGCTGCGCTCGGTGGACGCCGCCGTCGAGGCCCGCGTCGACCACGTGTCCGCGTACGCCCTGGTGGTCGAGGACGGCACGGCGCTGGCCCGCCGGGTGCGGCGCGGCGAGGTCCGCGCACCCGACAACGACGAGCTCGCGCACCGCTACGAGTTGATCGATGCGCGGCTGTCCGCGGCGGGGCTGGGTTGGTATGAGGTTTCCAACTGGTGTCTGCCCGGCGGCGAGTGCCGGCACAACGTCGGCTACTGGAACGGCGGCGAATGGTGGGGTGCCGGACCCGGCGCACACGGCTACGTCGGCTCGACCCGGTGGTGGAATGTGAAGCACCCCAACGTGTATGCGCAGGCGCTGGCTGACGGGCTCCTGCCGGTGGCCGATTTTGAGCGGCTCGACTCGAGCGCACTGCACACCGAGGACGTCATGTTGCGGGTGCGGTTGCGCGACGGGCTGCCCCTGGCGACCTTGAACGACGCCGAACAACGGCGGGCCGAGACCGTGATCGCAGACGGGCTGCTCACGCGCGACGGCGACCATTTGATCCTCACCGACCCTGGGCGACTATTGGCCGACGCGGTGGTCCGCAGTCTGCTTGATTAGTACTACGGCGAGCGTGGGCTTGATGCACGCCTTTCCGGGATTTAGTGTGCGGGTAACCCACGTTCGCGCCAGCCGATTGAACGATTCTGCGATGGTGATCCGTTGTGTTGTGCGACGACGACGGAAAGCGAGGAATGCGCCGGTGCATGGGATATGACCAATCCTGATCAGGCCGCGCTCCTGCGAGCGATCCACGACGCCCATAGCCGGGACCTGCTGCGCTATGTCTTGCGTTTGACGAGGGGTGACATGCCGTTCGCTGAGGATGTGGTGCAGGAGTCGCTGCTGCGCCTCTGGCGAAAGCCCGACATTCTCGAGCAGCCGAGCGAATCGGCGCGCGCGTGGCTGTTCACCGTCGCCCGCAATCTCGTGATCGACGACCGGCGCAGCGCCCGCTTTACCAGGGAACTGCAAAGCGACAACCTTCCCGAGCGGCCCTCTCTGGATGCGATCGGACCTGCGGTCGACAAGTGGGTGCTGGCCGATGCGCTGAAGTCGCTGTCCTCAGACCACCGCAACGCGATCGTGCGCGCCTACTACCTCGGCCAGACCGTGGCCGATATCGCCGCCCAGGAACAGATTCCGGAGGGCACGGTCAAATCCAGACTTCACTACGCGCTTCGGGCGCTACGAATTGCGTTGCAGGAAAGGGGGGTTGGCCGTGACTGATAGCAGACCCGACGACCTGGCCGAGTGGGATGCCGCCTACGTGCTCGGCGCGTTGAACTCCGACGATCGGCGAATCTACGAGAACTATCTCGCCACGAACCCCGAGCGGAGCGCGGACCTAACCGGGCTGACCGGGATACCCGACATTCTCGACGTGCTCAGCCCCGAGGAGGCTCTGGCGTTGACCGACCTCGTGAGCACCCCACCGGCCCAGGATCGCCATGAGAACGTCGCGTCGTTTGCTCGCGCCGCGGCGGACCGGCAGCGGCGATCCCGGAGCGCAGTCCTCGCGATTGTGGTCGCGGCCGCCGCGGCGCTGGCGATCGTCGGCGGGGTCGTCGGGGCGACGATTTTTCCTCGCACGACGGGGTCGATGGAGACGGTGGCGATGACGCCGATGCAGCCGGGGTCGCGCCCCGGCCTCACCGCCCAGCTCGCGGTCACGGAAAAGAAGTGGGGCACCGAGCTGAACTGGGCCTGCGAATACACCAAGGACTGGGCGCGCGACGTCGAGAGCTACGACATCGTCGTGACGACGAACAGCGGCGGGCAGACGGTCGTGGGCTCATGGCGACCGGCCGGAGACGAAGCGACCGGGCTATCGGCGGCGACGAGTGTTCCGACATCGGAGATCCGCTCCGTCGAAATCCGGGTGTCCGGTACCGACGAACCCCTGGCAGTCACCACACTGTGAGTGCTGTCGGCGAATTTCGGCTGGGCAACTACTCCAAAAGGTGACCGGCGCCACCTTCATGATCATCGCGTAGGCCCTGCGTAGACACCAATTGCGAGGCCACGTATGCCAGGATGGCCGATATGTCGTGGGGTTTGTTAGGCAAGGCTATCCAGACTTCAAAGCGTCCAGGGCTTAGTTGACATGGCCGCTTCCCCTGAACCGATCGCCATCGTCGGCATCGGCTGCCGGCTGGCCGGCAGCGTCAACGACCCCGCGCAGTTGTGGACCTTTCTGACCGAGGGCCGAAGCGACGTCCGCGAGGTACCCGAGGAGCGCTGGGAGCCGTATCTGCGCCGGGACCCGCGCAACGCCGCGGTGCTCAAGGAGACCACTCGGTGGGGCACGTTCCTCGACGATCTTGCCGGGTTCGACGCCGAATTCTTCGGGGTGTCCCCGCGTGAAGCGGAACTGATGGATCCGCAGCAGCGGCTTGCGCTCGAAGTGAGCTGGGAAGCACTCGAACACGCCGGTGTACCGCCGCGGGCGCTGGCAGGCAGCGACACCGCGGTTCTCATGGGCGTCAACTCCGACGACTACGGCAAGCTGATCATGGAAGACCTGCCGGGCATCGAGGCCTGGACCGGCATCGGCACGTCACTGTGCGGAATCGCCAACCGCGTGTCTCATCTGCTCGATCTGCGGGGTCCAAGCGTTGCGCTGGACGCCGCATGCGCCGCATCGCTGGTGGCGGTGCATCAGGCATGCCAGATGCTTCGAGCGGGCGAGACATCGCTGGCCTTGGCGGGGGGCGTCAGCGCGCTGATCGGTCCGGGATTGACCCGGGTGCTCGACGAGGCCGGCGCCACCGCTCCGGACGGGCGCTGCAAGACGTTCGACGCGAGCGCCGACGGCTACGGCCGCGGCGAAGGTGCGGCCGTGGTCGTGCTCAAACGCCTCGCCGACGCGGTTCGCGACGGTGACCGAGTGCTCGCCCTCGTGCGTGGCGGCGCGATCGCGCAGGACGGCCGCACAGTGGGCATCATGTCGCCCAACGGCGACGCCCAAGCCGACATGTTCGCGCGCGCATGCCAATCGGCGGGTGTGCCACCCGCGAGCGTCGACTTCGTCGAGGCGCACGGGACCGGAACCCCGAGCGGCGATCCCACCGAGGTCCGGGCGCTGGCCTCGGTCTACGGGGCCGATCGTCCGGCGGACGCGCCATGCCGAATCGGCTCGGTCAAGCCGAACGTGGGCCACCTCGAGGGTGGGGCCGGTGTGGTCGGCCTCATCAAGGCCGCGCTCGCGCTGCACCACGAAGCCATCCCGCCAACTGCGGGCTTGAAAACCCTCACGTCTGCCGTTGATTGGGTGAGTAGCGGGCTGCAGGTGCCGACGTCAGTCGAACCGTGGGTGCGCACCGACGGCGCACCGCGTCGTGCCGCGGTGTGCAGCTACGGCTACGGCGGCACGATCGCGCACATCCTGCTCGAAGAAGCGCCGGCGGCTCGGACGCCGCCCACCCATACCGCGCACCCTTCACCGACGGTCGTACCGATTTCGGCACGGTCCTTCACCCGGCTGCGCAGCCAGGCCAAGGCGATGGCCGATCACCTGGACGCCTGTGACGACGGAATCGATCGCGTGGCAGCCACGGCATGGATGCGCCGCTCACACGAATCGGCAAGGGCTGCAGTGGTGGCCGAGGATATCGACGGCGTGGTGGCGGGGTTGAACGCACTCGCTAACGACGAGGCCGATCCGCTCGTCGTGACCGGCAGCGCACTGCCGGCAGCAGCCGACGGCGCAGTCTGGGTGTTCTCCGGGCACGGATCACACTGGGCGGGAATGGGCCAGCAGCTTCTCGAGCGTGAGCCCGCGTTCGCCGCGGTCATCGACTCGATCGATCCGGTGTTCGGCAAGGAGCTGGGATTCTGCGCCCGCGACGCACTTGGCGCCGGCGCGCTCGGCGGTACAGACCGGGTGCAGGCCTTGACGTTTGCGATGCAGGTGGGCCTCGCCGCCGTGCTGCGCGAGCGGGGAGTGACACCGGCCGCGGTGATCGGTCATTCGGTCGGTGAAGTCGCCGCCTGCGTGGCGGCGGGTGTCTTCGACTTGACGGTGGGCGCCGCGGTGGCGTGCTACCGGGCGCGCGGATTCCAGTCGGTGATGGGCAACGGCGCGATGGCATTGGTGCGATTGCCCTTCGCCGAAGCTGAACGCCGGTTGCGCGGGCATCGCAATGTGGTTGCGGCAATCAGTGCCTCACCCGCGTCGACCGTGGTGTCCGGCACCGTCGGCGCCGTCGAGCAGATCTGCCAAATCTGGACCGACGAAGGCGTGATGATCCGCCGCGTCAACACCGACGTGGCGTTTCACAGCCCGGCAATGGACGCTCTCACCGCAGAACTCTTCCGGCTCACTGCCGCGCTACCGCCACCTCGTTCCGCCGAAATCCCTTTGTACACAACGGCCCTAGCCGATCTGCGCTCGACCGCACCACGCGACCAGAACTACTGGGTGGCCAATCTGCGTGATCGCGTGCGCTTCGCGGAAGCCGTGACGGCCGCGGCCGAGGACGGTCATCGGCTGTTCCTGGAGGTGTCCGCGCATCCGGTGGTCGCGCATTCGATTGTCGAGACGTTGACCCATGCGGGGATCGACGAGCACGGGGTTGTTCCGGTGCTTCGCCGCGACCGTCCGGAGTTGCAGTCGGTCGCCACGGCGGTGGGTTCCCTGTACTGCAACGGCGCGCCCGTCGACCACGGCATCGAGGCATCCGCGCCCTGGGCCGACGCCCTGCCGGTCACACAGTGGCAACATCGGCATTTTTGGCGCACACCGACACCTCCTCCCGGCGGCCGCGGCGTGCACGACGTCGACAGTCACACTCTGCTCGGCGGCCGGATGGACGTAACCGGAGCCGTCGCATCAACCATGTGGCAGACACGTCTGGACCTGAGCAACCGGCCGTACCCCGGGAACCATCCCGTGCAGAGCACGGAAATCGTCCCTGCTGCAGTGATTTTGAATACGTTCCTGGGTGCCGTCGCCAATCTGAACACCCGCTCCGACCGATCTGGCACCGACCTCGTCGACGTCCGGCTGCGGACGCCCGTCGCACCGAGCCGGGCCCGCGACGTGCAGGTGGTCCTCCAGGACCGCGGCCTCACGCTGTCGACCCGGTTGGTGGACGACGACTCTGCCGATGAGGGTGGCTGGCTTACGCACAGCAGTGCCGTGGCGGCGGCCGACGACGACATCGAAGATCTCCTGGGGCAGGTGCTCGACGAGTCCGCCGCGAAGGCACGGTGCCTCGAAACCCTGCCGTCGAACCACGTCGTGGACACCCTGGCGACACTCGGAGTGGCTGAAATGGGATTCGGTTGGGAGATCCTCGAATTGCGGCACGGAGCCGCCCCGGCGGCGACATCGGGCCACGGAGCCGCCCCGGCGGCGACATCGGGCCACGGAGCCGCCCCGGCGGCGACATCGGGCCACGGAGCCGCCCCGGCGGCGACATCGGGCGGATGCGACGGTGAGTTGATCGCGCGGGTTGCGGCCGACGGCGAGCGGACCGAGCCCGCGACGTGGGCGCCACTGCTGGATGCCGCGACGTCGGCTGCCTCCACCATCTTCGACGGGCCGCCGCGACTGCGGATGCCGGCACGGATAGAGCGTGTGCAGGTGTATGGCCGTCCGCCCGCGGTGGCAGTGCTGCATGTCCTACGCCGGCCTCAGACGACCACCACCGACGTGCTGATTGCTGACGAGTCGGGCGCCGTCCGCGCATCGCTCACCGGGATGTCGTTCGAGGAACTGGAAAACCCCGCAGGCAGCGACCTTTCGCGGATGCTGCATCACGTCACGTGGCACTCAGTCGGATGGCAGCAGGACGATCGACCGTCGGCGGTGTCGGTCGTCGGCGGAGACGCCGACACCCGACGCTTCGTCGCCCGCGACCTCGACGCGGCCGACGTGCGGTATGCGACATACGCCGAACCGTCCGAGATCGCGGCGACCGACACGGAACTGGACGACGCCGTGGTCCTGGTTCTGCCCGGCGCCCATGATTCGCCGCAGAAGTCGGTTGCCGTCGTGATGCAGACGTTGAGGCACCTGCTCGACCGCGGTGCGAAGGCACGCGAATGGGTGCTCACCCAGCGAGTACACGAAGGCGGCAATGTGGTCCACGCGCCGCTGTGGGGCCTGGCCAGAGTTGCTGCCGCCGAACATCCCAAGATCTTCGGCGGCGTGCTCGACGTGGGCGATGCGAACCTGCCGGTCGGCGCACTGGCCTCGCTGCGCGGTCATCCGGTCGTTGTGATGCGCGACGGGGACGCCAAGGCGGCCCGGTTGGCGTTCGCCGGGCGCGGGACCGGCACACCGATGCAGTGCTCGGCGGGTGGCACGTACCTGATCACCGGCGGCACAGGTGTTCTCGGGCTCCGGATGGCACAGCGGCTCGCAGACATTGGCGCTCGGCGGTTGGTGCTGGTGTCTCGTACGGGAATGCCCGATCGGTCGCAGTGGCGCGAGGCAGGCGATTCCGAACTGATCCGCACGGTCGCCGCACTCGAGGAACGTGGCGTGTCCGTACACGTCCTGCCGCTCGACATCGGCGCGCCGGGCGCCGCCGACGCGCTGCGCGCCGCGCTACGGCAGCTGCCGCCGGTACGGGGCGTCATCCATGCCGCCGGCGTGGAAGCCGGTGCTCTGCTTGTCAACACGAGTGTCGCAGAGTTCGAAACGGCCATGCACCCGAAGGTCGACGGCACATTGACGTTGCACGAGGTCTTTCCGCCCGAACAGCTGGATTGGATGGTGTTGTTCTCGTCGTGCGGATATCTCGCGGGCTTTCCCGGACAGGGCGCGTACGCGTGCGCCAACTCCTTCCTCGACGTCATGGCCCGTCACCGCCGTCGTCTCGGAGACCGCACCGTGAGCATCGCGTGGACTGCATGGCGGGGGTTGGGTATGGGTTCGACGTCGGGCTTCGTTGCGGCGCAACTCGACGCGCTCGGCATGGGTACCATCGCCGCCGACGAAGCGGTCCGTGCGCTGGACCTGGCCATGCGCGATGATAAGCCGAATATCGTTGTACTGCCGTTGCTTCCGGCGGCATCGGCCGTGCCGATGCTCGCTGACGTGGCACCTGCTGAGGTCGACGAGTCGGCCGGGTCGGACTCAGTGCTGGGTAGCTTCGTAGGAGACCACGGCGAACCGGACCCGCAGCGGGTGGTCGAGTGTGTCGTCGCCGCGGTGTCGGCCCAGCTCGGACTGCCGGAGGGCGATGTGGAGACGGACCTGCCGCTGGTGGAGATCGGTGTCGACTCCATCATGACGGTAGGGCTGCTGCGCCAACTGGAGAAGCAGACCGGGCTGTCGCTGCCGCCGACACTGCTGTGGGAGTACCCGACGGTCGCCGCCGTGTCAGAGCGGATTTCCGAACTCCTCGCATCGCCGGAGGTTTCGCAGGAGCCCCGCGAAGTTCCGGTGTCCTGAAACGGGGGGTCAGGACGGCACGAGGTCCGCCACGACCTTCTTCTTGTCCACCTTGCCGACCGCGGTTTTGGGCAGCGCCGGCATCGGCGCGAGCACATCGGGCCGTGAGTGCGCGGATACTCCCCGTTCGTCGAGGAACTGGTTCAGTTCGGCGAGTGTGATCGGCGACCCGCTGAATACGACCGCAGCACAGATCTTTTCGCCCAGATAATCGTCGGGAAGGGCGACTGCTGCCGCGGCGTAGACTGCGGGATGGGCGAACAGGTGTTCCTCTAGATCGGAGGCCGATACGGTCTCCCCGCCGCGATGAATGACGTCCTTGATGCGCCCGGTGACTTCTACATAGCCCGCTCTCTCACCGTCGGCGAAGATGCGCACGCGATCCCCGGAGCGGTAGAAACCGTCGGGGCTGAACGACCGTGCGTTCGCCTCATCCGCCCGGTAGTAGCCGTTGAGCGTGTAAGGACCGCACACCAATAGTTCACCCTCCTCACCGGGCGCAACCTCTCGGCCGGCCTCGTCGACCACGCGCATCTCGTCGTGCGGCGACATCGGCCGGCCTTGGGTGTTGACCACGACGTCGAAGGGATCGCCGATCCGGGTGAAATTGAGCATTCCCTCTGCCATGCCGAAGATCTGGGACAGTCCAGGGGTCAACCCGTCGAGGATGTAACGGGCCTCCTCGGGTGTCATCCGCGAACCGCCCACCTGAACCACGCGCAGTGACGTCGGCAGCAGGGGTTCCCACTCGCAGGCCTGGGTCCACACCTTGGCCAGTGCATTGACGAGTCCGGTGACGGTGATCTTGTGCCGGTCGATTACCGCGAAGGCGGACTCGGGGCTGGGGTCGGCAGTGAACACTGTCGTGGCGCCGACCGTCATGGAGCCCAGCAGCCCAGGGCAGGCCAGCGGGAAGTTGTGTCCCGCGGGCAGCGCGACGAGATATACGTCCTCGCCGGTCATTTCGTACGCCTGGGCGCACGCGGTGGCGTTGTAGACGTAGTCGTCGTGGCTGCGCGCAATCAGCTTCGGCAGTCCGGTCGTCCCGCCCGACACCAGCAGCAGGGCCGGCGCACCCGGGTCGACCGGCACGCGGTCGCGGACCGGACCGTCGAAATCGGTCAGCTCCGATAAGGACGAGAAGGATTGAAAAGGTCCGGGTTCTCCGTCGACGAACACGTGGCTCAACCGCGGATTGTCGTTCACCAGAGCCTGGGCGAGTTCGCGGTAGTCGAATCCGGCAACCCGGTCGGCAACGACGAGACCGACCGCACCGCTGACATCGGCGAAGTGACTGAGTTCGGCGTAGCGGTGACCCGGCAGGCACATCACCGGTACAGCGCCCGCGCGCAGGAGTCCGAACAACGCGACGGCGAACTGAGCGGAGTTCGGAAGCTGCAGCATCACCCGGTCGCCCGTCGCGATACCGCGATGCGCCAATGCCGACGCAATCCGGTCGGCGCGGGCATCCAGTTCGGCGAACGTGTAGGAGACGTCCGGATCCACCACAGCGGCGCGGTCGGGCCACTGCGCAGCGGCGTCGGTCAGGATGGAGTCCAGGCTGCGGCCGGTCCAGTAGCCCGCCCGACGGTATTCCTCGGCGCGGTCGGCGGGAAACGGAACATAACCCGTGGTCAGGTCACTCTGCTGAGGGTCTAGACCGGTGCTCATGAGTGGTGCGGCCCCTCTGGGTAGGTGTGTTCGGCACCTCGAATATAAGGTAGCCTCGCCGGGTTAGTTAGGGCAGCCTAATCTGGGAGGACAGTGTGGGGGCGACAGACAACAACGGTGCATCCGGCCGCACCGTCCACGAGGAGGTTGCCGAACTCCTCGGGGTGACCCCCGGCGATGTCGACCCCGACGCCGACTTGATTGCCTCCGGTCTCGATTCGATCCGCATGATGTCGTTGTCGGGGCGGTGGCGTAAACAGGGAATCGACGTCAACTTCGCCGCATTGGCGGAGAACCCGACGGTGGCGGCATGGTCTGCGCTGGTGGCGCAACGGTCCGAAGCCTCCCATTCGGCCGAGCTCGGCGACCCGGCCGACGACGGTAACGAGACCGGTGACGCCGGCGATCCGTTCCCGCTGGCGCCCATGCAACACGCGATGTGGCTGGGCCGCAACGACGATCAGCAACTCGGCGGCGTCGCCGCCCATCTTTACGTGGAGTTCGACGGTGACGGCGTCGACGCGAACCGCCTCCGCGACGCCGCAGCGAAACTGGTTGCGCGCCACCCGATGTTGCGCGTGGAGATCCTTCCGGACGGTACCCAGCGGATCGGCGATCGCGGCCTTCCCGTGACCGTCTATGACCTGCGCGAGCTGGATGCCGAAGCCGCTGAGCAGCGGTTACAGACCATTCGTCACCAGAAGTCACATCAACTACTCGACGGCGATGTCCTCGAGCTGAGCCTGTCGCTGCGTCCGGATGGCCGCACGCGGTTGCACGTCGACATGGACATGAACGCAGCCGACGCCGTGAGTTACCGCAAGTTCATGGCCGACCTGGCGGTGTTCTACCGCGGCGGGGAACTGCCCGAACTGGGCTACACCTATCGCCGGTACCGGGCCGCGTTGGCAGCCGCTGATCCGGGGCCCTCCGACGAGGACCGGCAGTGGTGGGCCGACCGGCTACCCGAGCTGCCCGAATCGCCTGCGCTGCCGCTGGTCCCGTTGGCCGAACAGGCCGAACCCCGCCGCAGCGTCCGACTCTGGCACATCTTCGATGTCGAGACACGGGACGCACTCTTCGCGGCCGCGCACCGCCGCGGGTTCACGCCCGCGATGGCCGTCGCAGCGTCGTATTCGAACGCGCTGGCTCGGTGGTCGAGCGGCTCGCGGTTCCTGCTCAACCTGCCGATGTTCGGTCGAGAACCGTTCCATCCCGATGTCGAGAAACTCGTCGGCTGCTTCACCTCGTCACTGATGCTCGACATCGACCTGACCCGGGCCACCACGCCGGCCGAGCGGACACGCGCCGTGCAGGAAACGTTGCACAACACCGCTCGTCACTCGAGCTACTCGGGCCTGTCCGTGCTGCGCGACCTGGGACGGCACCGTGGCAGCCAGACCCTCGCGCCGATCGTCTACACCAGTGCGCTAGGACTCGGCGACCTGTTCGCGGGCGAGGTGACCGATCTGTTCGGTGCTCCGGTATGGACCATTTCCCAAGGCCCGCAGGTGCTCATCGATGCACAGGCCACGCCCCTGGCCACCGGACTTATGATCAACTGGGACGTCCGCGTTGACGCGTTCCGGCCGGGTGTCGCCGATGCGATGTTCGCCTACCACCTCGCCGAGTTGACCCGGCTGGCCACCGACGACGGGGCGTGGGACGTTCCCGATCCGCCCGCAGTGCCCCAGGCCGGCCGTGCCATCCGTGACGCGGTGAACAGTGTGACCACGCCACCGAGTGGAGAGGCGATCCACGACGGGTTCTTCCGTAATGCACTGACTGCGCCCGACGCTCCGGCGGTGTTCAGCGACGACGGCGACCTGACTTACGGCGAGCTGCGCGCGCGAGCGGTTGCGGTCGCGGAAACTCTACGCTGCAACGGGGTTCGGCCCGGTGACCTCGTTGCGTTGATCGGCCCCAAGTGTGGTGAGCAGATACCCGCGGTGCTTGGGATTCTGGCCGCCGGTGCCGCCTACCTTCCGATCGCCACCGATCAGCCTTCCGACCGGACCAGTCGCATCCTCGAATCCAGCGGTATAACCGCGGTGCTGCTTTGCGGCGGCGCCGACCCGGTGGAGGCCGCGGTGCCGGTCATCACCGCCGCGGCCGCGATGCGGCGCCCTGTCGACGCCGAGCCCACCCCCGCTGACCCGCACGACTTGGCCTACGTGTTGTTCACGTCGGGGTCGACCGGCGTGCCCAAGGGTGTTGAGCTGACGCACGACGCGGTGATGAACACCGTTGAGTTCATCGACAGCCGTTACCAATTGGGCTCGACGGACCGGAGCCTGGCGCTTGCCTCGCTGGAAGCCGACATGTCGGTGCTGGAGATCTTCGCCATGCTGCGAGCGGGCGGTGCGGTCGTCGTCGTGGACGAGATCCAACGCCGGGACCCCGATGCGTGGGCCGATCTGATCCAGGAGCACCGCGTAACGTTCCTGAACTGGATGCCCGGCTGGCTCGACATGCTGTTGAAGGTCGGCGGTAACCGGCTGTCGACCCTGCGGGTGGTGCTTCTCGGCGGTGACTGGGTGCGCCCCGAACTCATTCGGGAACTACGCAAGTCAGCGCCCGCGGTACGGTCGGCGGGCCTTGGCGGTGCGACTGAAACCGCGGTGCACGGCACGATCTGCGAGGTCGACGACCCGCCTGCGCACTGGACCTCGATCCCGTACGGCACTCCGTTCCCGAACAACGCGTGCCGCGTGGTCGCCGCTGACGGATCCGACTGCCCGGATTGGGTACCGGGCGAACTGTGGTTCTCCGGACGCGGCATCGCCCGCGGTTATCGCGGCAGGCCTGATTTGACGGCCGAGAAGTTCGTCGAGTGCGACGGTCGAACTTGGTATCGGACAGGAGATCTCGTCCGCTACCAAGCAGACGGGACACTGGAGTTCGTCGGCCGCATCGATCATCGGATCAAAATCAGCGGCTACCGGATCGAACTCGGTGAAGTGGAGGGGGCGCTCAAACGCGCGCCGCATGTCGACGCCGCAGTCGCGGCCGTGATTGAAGGAGAACCGGATGTGCTGGCCGCGCTGGTCCGCACCGATGACCCAAGAGTCGATGCGCAATCCATTGCCGCCGCAATGACCGAATTGCTGCCCGCACACATGATTCCCAAGGTCATCGTCGTGAGCGACCAGATCCCCTTCACCGTGAACGGCAAGATCGATCGCAAGGCTGTTGCCCGGCAATTGGCCGAAGCCGAAGTGCCCGCGGCACATGTCTTCCGACCACCGTCAACGCCGCTGGAATCCGCCTTGGTCGCGATCGTCGCCGACGTGCTCGGTGTGGTCGGCGATGCGATGGGGATCGACGACGACTTCTTTTCCCTCGGTGGTGACTCCGTGTTGGCCACCCAGGTGATCGCCCGTGTTCGCGATTGGCTGGATACGCCGACGGTGTTGGTCACCGAAATGTTCGCGGCGCGCAGCGTGGCCAACCTGGCAGATCGACTTCTCAGTCGCGAACCGGACGCCGACCGCCTCAATATGGTCGCCGAGGTCTACCTGGAGGTCGCCGGGATGGACAGCACGGACGTGCTGTCCGAATTGGCCGGCGGCTAGTTCGTTCGTCTGAACCCCTTGCGTCACAACAGTTTCAGTTGTCTGGGAAACGTCGGACATCCTTAGAGAACTCTTCAGATTTTTTCTAGAGTGTTCTTAGAGTTCGAACCTATGTGCGGCTCCTCACCTTGTTGTGGGCAGTTTTGGGCTGATTCCGCCGAGCATGAGGTAGATCATCGAGGTGAGGGATTCGGCGGAGTGGTGGCCGTAGCCGCGGGCGTTGATGAGTCGGATCTTGGCGTTGATGCCTTCGATGAGTGCGTTGGTGATGCCGAGTTTGATGGTGTTGATGATGCCGTCGAAGTGCTGCTCGAGGCGGCGGGCGAGGAGTTGGAATGGCCGGACTCCACTGTCGCGGGCACGTCGAATCCAGCGGCGGAGCTGTCGTGGGGATCGGCCGGGTTGAGCGGTGCGAAAGAGCTCGCGCAGTTGTTCTTTGAGCCGCCATGCGGTGCCGATGTCGCGGTTCTGGGTGGTGATCGTCGCGACCAGCTGGTGGCGTGCGGGGTTGAGGCGTTCAGCGCCAGTGCGCAGTGCCGTGCGTGCTCGTCGCCATTGCCCGGAGGACATGTCGAAGTCGGCGCGGTTGGTGGCCATTGCTGCGGAGAACACCTCATCGAGTGCCCGGTTGGTCCACTGCATGACGTGAAAGGTGTCGTAGCAGATGGCTGCGTCGGGCAGTGCGGTTTCGGTGGCGGCGCGGAACGCGGTCGATCCGTCCATCGAGACGGCATCGACGTCGCCGCGTTGTTCGGGTGTGAGCGTGTTGTAAAAGGCGGCAAGGGAATCCACGCCTCTGCCGGGTCGCACGTCGATCACCGTGGCGGTGGCGTGATCGCCGATGATGGTCAGATATTTGTGGGGGTGGCGATAGCAGATCTCGTCGACGCCGATCCGGTAGATCTGGTCGAGGCGGCGCTGGTCGAGCAGTTCGTCGACGGTGCGGTTGATGATCGCGGTCACCGTTTCCCAGGCGCAGCGCAGTAAGGTCGCCACCGTGGTGCGGTCGGTGCGGGCGGCCAGCCACAGCACGGTGTCCTCGAAGTCGCGGGTGTGGCGTGCCCCGGGGCGAGCCCAGGGCACGTGTTCGGTGCGGACCCCGCAGTCGGGGCAATTCAGCCGGCGAATCTCGTAGACCAGCCACAAACGATGCGCGGCTAAGTCGATATGTCGCCAGCGGCGCCGACGCCGGTCGTAGGCCCCCTTGACGCGTTTGCCGCAGGGGCACTGCAATCTACGGGCTGTGACGCGGACGGTGAGCTCGACGTCTCGGTCACCGATCACGACATCGGTGACACTGGTTCCAGGAATCTGCAGCAGACGGTTAAATGCAGTACTGACGCGCACGCGGATCGATCCTCGAGGTTGCGGTTGGTGTGGTAACCCCGAAATCTAGAGGCCCACCGCGTGCGCGTCCCTCACCTCTTCACGGACACGCCGAACACCGCACTCTCACACCAGAAACTACCGTTGAACAGCAGAAAGGCACCCACGAAAACCCGTGGAGCGCCACCTATGTTCGAGATATGGCAGTGGAGGCGGTGCGGGCGGCGGTGAGTGCGCTGCGCGCCGCCCACGATGAATTGGCCGCGTTGCCCGTCGATTTGCTCACCAGGGACGAGTTGGTGGGGGCGCTCGATGAGTTGGAATCCCTGTGGTGTCAGTTGCCGGCTCAACGTCACCGCTTGTTGGCCGGCCTGCAGGCCGAGGCGACGGCTAAAGAAATGGGTGCTAAGTCGTGGCGTCAGGTGTTGGCGATCCGGTGGCGCATCTCGACATCGGAGGCGGGTCGTCGCCTCGATGAGGCCGCGGTGTTGGGGCCGCGGCGCACACTGACCGGAGAGCCTCTGGATCCGGTGTTGCCGTGCACTGCGCTGGCTCAGGGGCGCGGGGTGATCAACGGTGAGCACGTCAAGATTGTGCGCGAGACGATGGAGCGTATTCCGCCCGCGGTCGACACGCTGACGCGCGCGCAGATCGAAATCGATCTGGTCGGCCACGGGATCGGGTTGGGGCCCAAGGAACTCAAGGACAAGGCCGAGCGGACCCTGTTTCTGTTGGATCAGGATGGTCCCGAACCCGATGACACCGAACGCCAGCGCCGCCGCGGGGTGCGGATGGGCCCGCAGGGCCGCGACAGGATGACCCCGTTGTCAGGCACTCTCACCCCTGAGGCGGCGGCGATCTATGAGGCGATCTTCGCCAGGTGGGCTGCACCGGGAATGTGCAATCCTGCCGAGGAAAACCCGTGTGTGTCGGGCACTCCGACGCAGGCCCAGATCGACAACGATCACCGGACGCTGGCGCAGCGCCAGCACGACGCGCTGGTCGCGGTGGGTCGTAGTGTGCTGCAAAGCGGTGAGCTCGGGCAGCACAACGGGTTGGCGACCTCGATCATCGTGCGTACCACGCTGCAGGATTTGGAGAGCCGCGCCGGGGTCGGTGTGAGCGGCGGGGGCACGGTGATCCCGATCAAAGATGTGATCCGGATGGCGGCTCACGCCCATCACTTCCTGGCGGTGTTCGACAGGGCCACCGGTGCGGCACTAAATCTGTTCCGCACCCGACGCACCGCCTCCCCAGCACAACGAATCATGCTCATCGCGCGTGACGGGGGTTGCACCAAACCCGGGTGTACGGTGCCCGCGTACGGCAGCCAGGTCCATCACGCGGCCCGCGATTGGGCTGATGGCGGCCACACCAACGTCGATGACCTCGGCCTGGCGTGCGGGCCGGATAACCGCATGGTCGGCCCGGGGGGTTGGACGACGCGGATCAATGCTGACAACGATGTGGAATGGATCCCACCGCCACAGTTGGACACCGGCCAGGCCCGAGTCAACGACTACCACCGCCCCGAACGCCTCCGCCCACCCGCCGACGAACCATTGGACCAGGAACCACCCGCCGAGGACGAACCGCCGGCCCAGGAACCGCCGGCCGACGAACCGCTCGCCGATGCCCAACCGTTCGAGGACGAATGGTTCGAGGACGACTGGCTCGAGGGACCGGCTGATTACGAACCACCCGCCCAGGACGCGCCAGCCGACGAGTCAATAGCGGAGAACGACGACCATCCTCACGAACCCGGCGGGCCAGAACCCAACGCCGCCTAGGAGTTCGCGCCTACTTCAGCGCGGCGGCCAATCGACGCCACTGTTCGCGGGGGAATTCCGTGGGATCCGCGGTGAGTACCTGCACGCAAACATGGTCGGCGCCCGCGGCGTGGTGTTCGTTCACCCGGCGCAGCACAGTCTCCTCGTCGCCCCACGCGATGATCGCGTCGAACAGTCGGTCGCTGACCGATGTCACGTCCTCCTGTGAGAAGCCGGAGCGAAGCAGGTTGTTGGCATAGTTGGGAAGCGCCAGATATGAGCGCAACCAATCGGTTCCGAGCTTGCGTGCCTCGTCTTCGTTCTCGGTGAGCAGCACGGTCTGCTCTGGAAGCAGCAGCGGGCCGTCGCCGAGGTGCTCGCGGGCGTAGAGGGTGTGGTCAGGCGTGACCAGGTATGGATGGGCGCCGCGGGCACGCGTTGCCGACAGTTCGAGCATCTTGGGCCCCAGAGCCGCAAGCACCCTGTTGGCGACGGGCACCGGGTTGTCGGTCGCATCGATTGCGTCTAGGTAGGCGCGCGTCGCGGCCAACGGCCTTTTGTAAAGGCCCGGCTCCTTGGAGTCGATGAGTGGGGCGTGGCTCACGCCGATACCGAGAAGGAAGCGCTCGCCATGCTGCGCGGTAAGCGATGCGTACGCCTCGGCCACGTCCGCCGGTTCGTGCATCCACAGGTTCAGGATTCCGGTGGCGATCACGACCTCATTGGTGGCCGACAGCAGCTGGCCCACCGAGTCGAGTACGGGTCCACCGACGTCGGGGATCCACAGCGCGGTGAATCCAAGCTCCTCGAGCTCCGCGGCGGCCTCGGCGGCCTCGGCGGCGTCGCCGTAGCGCAGCTGTGAACTCCATACTCCGACGCCTGCGAGATCCATACGGTTCCTTTCGGTGGATTACCGGTCACGCTACCGCCGTCGCCCAGCGAGCTCACCGCCCAGGACCCCCGGATGTACGGGTCTTCGGCACGGCCAATTAGGGTAGCCTCACAAACTTAGGGCAGCCTGCACTAATTCACGCGGGAGGAATTTTGGGTGTTCTCGCTGCGGTGCGCAGACCGTTCGACCACCGACCATCGCCGACACATCGCCGACCTGCCGATGATTGACGAACAGAGCCAATTGACCTTCGCGCCCTGGATCAAACGGTCCGCGGGACAGACATCCGTCGGTGCGACCGTCGTCTTCCCCCATGCCGGTGGTGCCGCAGCGGCCTACCGCGCCTTCGCGGCAGCGTTGGCGGCCAGCGGCGACGACGTCTACATCGTGCAGTATCCGCAACGAGCTGACCGGCTCACCCACCCCGCTCCAGAAACTGTCGAAGAGCTGGCCGCGCAGTTGTTCGACGCGGGGGACTGGGACCGGCTCGGGCCGCTGAAACTCTTCGGCCACTGCATGGGCGCCGTCATCGCGTTCGAATTCGCCCGTGTCGCAGAAGCCCGCGGTGCCGACGTTTCGCGGCTATGGGTTTCGGCCAGCCAGGCGCCGAGCACGATCGCAACATCGCCGCGCCTGCCCACCGCCGACGCCGAAGTGATCGAGAACATGGTCGATCTCGGCGGTACTGATGAACGGCTTCTCGCCGATGAGGACTTCGTTGACCTCCTCGTCCGGGCCGTGCGCGCCGACTATCTGGCGTTCAACCGCTATTCGTGCGACGACGATGTGCGGCTACGTGCCGACATCCACACCGTTGGCGGCCGCGACGACCACCGGGTGAGCCAGGACATGCTGCGCCGCTGGGCAACCCATGCCGGCGGCGCGTTCACCCTGTCGCTCTTCGAGGGCGGGCACTTCTACATCAACGAGCACATCGATGCCGTCGCGGAGCTGGTCAACAATGTCTAGCGATGCGGACCCCATCGTCATCTCCGGTATGGCGATTGAGGCGCCCGGCGGGATCGACACCGCAGACGCCTACTGGGCGTTGCTGTCCGAACGGCGTGAGGGCTTGAGCCCCTTCCCGCGCGACCGCGACTGGTCGGTCCGCAAGGTACTCGACGGTTCGCACCGTGACGGATTCAAACCCATCCATGACCTCGGCGGATTTCTCTGCAACGCGGCGACTTTCGACCCGGAATTCTTCGGCATTTCGCCGCGCGAGGCCGTCGCGATGGATCCGCAGCAGCGCGTCGCGTTGCGGGTGGCCTGGCGTGCACTGGAGAACACCGGGATCAACCCCGACGATCTCGCCGGCGTCGATGTGGGCTGCTACGTCGGGGCATCCACCATGGGCTACGGCCCCGATCTGGCCGAATTCTCCGATCTCACCGGTCATCTGATGCCAGGCACCGCGCTCGGGCCGGTATCGGGCCGGATCGCCTACACCTTTGGGTTGACCGGCCCCGCGTTGACCATCGATACGTCGTGCTCATCGACGCTGACCGCCGTTCACCTCGCCGCGCAGGCGATTCGGTCATCCGATTGCGAGATGGCCTTGGCAGGTGGCGTGTGCGTGATGGGCTCGCCCGGCTTCTTCGTCGAGTTCTCCAAGCAGCACGCCTTGTCCGACGACGGCCACTGCCGTCCCTACAGCGCGCAGGCCAGCGGCACCGTATGGGCCGAGGGCGCAGCGATGTTCGTGCTGCAGCGTCGGTCCGCAGCATTGCGCGACGGGCGTCATGTACTCGGCGAGTTGCGAGCGACCTGCCTGAACCAGGACGGTCGCTCGGTCGGGCTGACGGCCCCAAGCGGTCCGGCGCAGGCGCGGCTGTTCCGGCGCGCGCTCGAGCAGGCCGGGGTTCGGCCCGAAGACATCGGCATGGTCGAAGGCCACGGCACCGCAACCCGGCTCGGCGACCGCACCGAGCTGATCTCGCTTGCGCAGACCTACGGCGCCACCCAACCGGGCCACGGCGCGCTGCTCGGGTCGGTGAAGTCGAACATCGGCCACACCCAAGCCGCTGCCGGCGGCCTTGGCCTGGCCAAGGTGCTCATCGCCGCCGAGCGCGGCGCCGTGCCCGCGAGTCTGCACACCAATGAGGCCAGCCGCGAAATCGATTGGGATAAGCAAGGTTTGCAGTTGGCCACTGAACTCACCCCGTGGCCCGCAGCCGATGGACAACGGCTCGCCGCGGTGACGGCGTTCGGTATGAGCGGCACGAACGCACATGTGATCGTCTCCGTGCCGGAGGCCGCGTGATGCCACCCACCGGACTTCCCGACGGCCGCGTGCCCGTCGTGCTCAGCGCACACGCCGACGAACTCCTCGCCCGCGACACCGAAGCGATACTGCAGTACCTGCCGCGCAATCCCGACGTGTCGGCCGTCGCGGCCACCCTGCTGCGAACCCGCAGGCTGCGCCGCCACCGCGCAGTGGTGTGCGCGGCGAACATCGCGGAGCTTGCCGACGGCCTGCGAGCCATCAGCACGGGAACCGAACATCCGTCGGTCGTTCGATCCTCGGAAACCGCAACCGCTCCAATCGCGTTCGTCTTTCCCGGACAAGGGAACCAATGGCCCTCGATGGGTGCCGATGCCTACCGTCGATTGCCCGTCTACCGCGCGCAGGTGGACGCGTGTGCTGAAGCATTCCTCGCCGCCGGCCACCCGTCACCGCTGCCGTACCTGACCGCCGAGACCGAAGGTGGCGACTGGTCACAAGTCGAAATACAGGGTGCGCAGTTCGCCCACGCCGTGGGACTTGCGCACGTCTGGCGATCCTGCGGAGTTCTGCCCGGTTTCACAGTCGGCCACAGTCTGGGAGAGGTGGCGGCGGCCTACGTCGCCGGGCGGATGGCACTCGCCGACGCCGTCGCCGTGGTGATTGCGCGGGCCAAGGCCGTCGACCGCCTGCAGGGTGACTACCGCATGGCGGTGCTCGGGATTTCATCAGGGCATGCCGAGCGCCTGATCGCCACGGTGCCCGGCTGGCTCGAGGTGTCAGCGGTGAATTCCGGCTCATCGGTCGTCGTGTCGGGTCAACGCGACGCCGTCATCGCGCTCATCGCCACCGCGGCGGGTCAGGGCCTGTTCGCCCGCGAACTCGACGTGAACTATCCGGGTCACACCAGCGCTCTGGAAACGCTGCACGACGACCTTTTGGCCCTGCTGCCGCGCGGGCAGTTCGCCGATGCAGCAGTACAATTCATCGGGTCGACCACCGGCCGAGCCGTACCGCCAGGGACCGACTACGCCGACTACTGGTATCGCAACCTGCGCGACACTGTGCGTTTCGATCAGGCCGTGGCCGCCGCCCGCGGTCTCGGCGTCACCAAGTTCGTCGAAATGTCGGCGCACGCGTCACTGTTGTTCGCACTGGAAGATCTGACCGACGGCTCCGATCAATCACCGCTCATAGTCGGTTCGGGACGACGCGACGAACCGCTCGCCGAAACGCTCTCGGCCGGTATCGCGGCCGCGGCAGTGACCGACCCCGCCTTCCGCTGGGCTGACCTGGTCGACGTCCAAAGTCCCGCGCTGCGGGGCTTCCCCAACGCGCCGATGCGTGAAGTTCATTTGTGGGCACAGGCCGAACCGTTGGCACCGGTGTTCGGAGTGACCGTCTCCAGCGAAAAATGGCAACAGAGTGCCGAATTCGTTGCCGACGACGCGATCAAGCGTATCGCTGTGCTGGAGCTCGCTGGCCCGGACAGCGTGCTCCCCGCGCGCCTGCGCGCAGCCCTTGGGTGTCATGAGGTTGCCGAACTGGTCGAGCCCGGGCAAGCCGATCTGGTACTCGCGGTCGCCCCGCTGCTCGACCATCCCGACGCCGAGGTGGCCGTCCAGCAGATCGGCCGCCTGCTCGGCGCCGGCCTCTTCGACTACGTCGACGCCGGGGGACCGGCGTGCCGCGAGGTGTGCCTGGTGACCGTCGGCGGTGAACATGTGCGGCCGGATGAACCTGTGGCGCTCCCGGCGCAGGCCGCACTGGCCGCGATGCACCGCAGCATCGGGTTCGAACGTCCTGACCAAGAGTTCCGCCATCTGGATCTGCCGTCTTGGGAGATCGATGAAGCCACCGCGATGGCCGTCATCGACGCCGCGCGGAGCAATGTCGGAGAGGGAGCGGTGCGCGTCGCCGCATCCGGCCCCGGCGTTTTCGTCCGCACACTGATCGAGTCGGATGGTCCCGCACTGGACCCGCAGATCGACGATGGACTGCTCGAGAACGTTGTGATCACCGGGGGCAGTGGGGCCGTCGGCCTGCACTTCGCCCGGTATCTGGCCGAGCGGGGCGCCCGTCGCATCGTGTTACTCGGCCGCACGGGGGTCGACGCGGTAACGGTGGCAGAACTGGGCGCCGCCGCCCCCGCAGACCTCGAGATCGTCGCCCCGCCGTGCGACCTGCGTTCCGCTGAGCAAGTGTCGGCCGTCGCGCGTCAGCACGGTCGCGACGGTGCGTCGCTGTTGATCCACGCGGCGGGAGCCGCGAATTTCGCAGACTTCAACGATGTCTCCGTCGAGGCCTTCGCGGATACGGCGGCAGCCAAGATCGGTGGCTTCGCGCGCATGATCGAATTGTGGCCGCTGCATCCGGGCACACGAATCCTGGTGTGCTCGTCGGTGTCCGGCGTGTGGGGTGGTCGCGGTCATGCCGCGTACTCGGCCGCCAACCGAATGCTCGATGTGATGGCTGGCCAGCTTCGCGTCAAGGGTCAAGACTGCGTGGCGCTGCGATATGGACTGTGGCGCACGGATCCGGGTCGGGGCAGCGGAATCACGGCCCGCGCGGGTGTGACCGCGATCGAGAGGTCCGGCCTGCTGCCCATGGCGCCGGGTGCCGCAGTCGCCGCCAGTCTGTGCGACCACGGCGCCGATCCGCTGATCATGACCGCGGACACCGATCGCCTGCGCATGTTCCTCGACAGCCAGACCGCAATCGAATCCGGTGCGACATCCAAGACATCAAGGAATTCCAGGACATCCGACGTCGCCCCCGACGCCGACGCCCCGGCCCGGGTCATCGCCGAAGTCGCGGCGGTGCTGAGCATCGACGCCGCGGCCATCGACCGCCAGAGCTCGCTGCTCGACCTCGGCTTGGATTCACTGCTCGCCCTTGACCTGCGCAAGCGGCTCAAGCGGGCAACCGGCGGATCGGTGCCGCTTGGCACCCTCCTCGGCGGGATCACCAGCGCCGAGCTCATCGCCGAACTCGACACCCGATCAGACAAGGTGGAAACGACGCGTGACTGACATCGCCGATATCCGAGAGCAACTCGACGAGCGCCGGCTGGAGCTGTTGCGGCGCAGGCTCTCCGAGAAGGGGCTGCGGTCCGACGACCCAACGACCGGCGCCGCGGGCACTGGCCTGTCCGACGGGCAGCGCCGCATGTGGTTCGTTCAGATGGCCGACCCCACCGGGGCGATGCTCAACATCTGCCTGTCCTACCGCATCACCGGGGCGCTCGACGTGGCTCGGCTGCGCGAAAGCGTCAACGCCGTCGCCGCGCGCCACGCGCTGCTGCGGACCACCTACGCCGCGGACGCCGACGGTGAGCCGCAGCCGACCGTTCATGACGAACTGACGCCGGGTTGGTCCACGCACGATCTGTCCGGGCTCTCCGAGAATTCCTGCCGGTTGCGCCTGGAGGTGCTGGCGCAGCGGGAGTTCAGCGCATCGTTCGACTTGAGTGCGAATGCGCCGCTGCGTCTGACGATCGTTCGCACCGGAGCCGACGAACACGTCATGCTGCTCGTGGCGCATCACATCGCCTGGGACGACGGCTGCTGGCAGGTGTTCTTCGCCGACCTCACCCGCGCCTACAGCGGTGAGCAGCTTGCCCCGCCGACCCCGATACCTGCGCCCGTCACCGATGTCGCCGACGATGACCTCGACTACTGGCGCACCGTGATGGCCAACCCACCCGAGCCGCTGGAACTTCCCGGGCCCAACGGATCTGCGATCCCGACGAACTTCCGGGCGCAACGCACCACGCTGCAACTGCCCGACGCGACCGTCGACCGGGTGACTGCGGCGGCCAAGGAATCCGGTGCCACCCCGTACATGGTGCTGCTCGCCGCGTTCGGCGTGCTGATCCACCGGTACACCCATTCCGACGACTTCCTAGTCGCCGCACCGGTGCTCAACAGGACCGCCGACCTCGCCGATGTCATCGGCTACTACGGCAACACGGTCGCGTATCGCTTGCGTCCGCAACGCAGTCAGACATTCCGCGAGGCGCTTGCCGAGACCCGCGACACCGCGGTCGGCGCCTTCGCCCATCAGCGGGTGAATCTCGACCGCGTCGTGCGCGAGATCAACCCCGATCGTCGTCACGGGGTGGAGCGGATGACCCGGGTGACATTCGGCGCGCGCGGCGCCGACGGTCAGGGCTTCAACCCGCCGGGAATCACCTGCCGGCGGGCCGAACTGCGCGGGCAATTCACCCAGCTGCCGTTTGGATTCATGGTCGAGTTCGACGGGGCAGGTATCGAGGTCGAGGCCGAGTACCTCGTCGAGGTGCTCGACGCGGGTCTGGCCCGACAGCTGCTCGAGCACTATGTGGTCCTGCTCGACAGCGTGCTGGCTCACCCCGACCTGGCCATCAGCGAACTCGACATTATGGGACCCGCCCACACCGGCTGGCTGCGCAAGGTCTCTGCCGGTGAGGAATTCAGCACCCCGGCAACGACATTGGTGGCGCTGGTCGAAGAGCAGGTCGGCCGCACACCGGATGCGACCGCCGTGGTGTACGAGGGTCGGCACTACACCTACCGCGAGATCAACGAATCGGCGAACCGGTTCGCGCACTGGCTGATCGAGCAAGGGATCGGCAGTGAGGACCGCGTTGCGGTACTGCTCGACCGATCACCCGAGCTGGTGATCACTGCGCTGGGGTTGATCAAGGCGGGTGCGGTGTACCTGCCGGTGGATCCCACCTATCCGGAGGACCGGCTGAACTTCATCCTGTCCGACTCCGACCCGAAGCTGGTGCTGCGCGAGGCCGTCGGCGAGCTCGACGGCTACCCCGTGTCGAACCCGACCGATGCCGAGCGGGTCCGCCCGTTCGGACCGGAGAGCACCGCCTATTTGATCTACACGTCGGGCTCCACGGGGCTGCCCAAGGGCGTGCCCGTACCGCAGCGGCCCGTCGCCGAATACTTCGTCTGGTTCAAGGGCGATTACGGGATCGATGAGAACGAACGCCTGCTTCAGGTGGCCTCGCCGAGCTTCGACGTGTCAATGGGGGAAATCTTCGGCATGCTGGCATGCGGTGGGCGGCTGGTGATTCCGCGACCGGATGGTCTGCGCGACGTCGGCTATCTCACCGATCTGCTACACGACGAAGGCATCACGTCGATGCATTTCGTCCCCTCGCTGCTCGGACTTTTCCTGTCGCTGCCCGGCGTCAACCAGTGGCGCACGCTGCAACGCGTGCCGATCGGCGGCGAGGCGCTTCCCGGCGAGCTCGCCGACAAGTTCCGCGGCACGTTCGACGCGCTACTGCACAACTTTTACGGTCCGACCGAGACGGTGATCAACGCGAGCCGTTACAAGGTCGAAGGCAAGCAGGGCACCCGCATCGTCCCGATCGGTACGCCGAAGATCAACACCCAGATCCATCTGCTCGACGATGCGCTGAAACCGGTGCCTGCCGGTGTCATCGGGGAGATCTACATCGGTGGAACGCATGTCGCGCAGGGCTATCACCGCAGGCCGGGGCTGACCGCCGAACGGTTCGTCGCGGATCCGTTCACACCCGGCGCCCGGCTCTACCGTTCCGGTGATCTCGCCCGCCGAAACGCCGACGGTGACATCGAATTCGTCGGCCGAGCCGACGAGCAGGTGAAGATCCGCGGCTTCCGGATCGAACTCGGAGAGGTCGCCGCCGCGATCTCCGTCGACCCGAGTGTGGGTCAGGCGGTCGTGATGGTCAGCGAGCTGCCCAATCTCGGTATGAGCCTCGTCGGGTACCTCACACCCGCCGACGACACCGAGGACGTCGACATCGAGCGCATCCGCACCCGCGTCGCCGCGGCGCTGCCGGAATACATGACGCCGGCGGCATACGTTGTGCTCGAGGAAATTCCGATCACCACGCACGGCAAGATCGATCGTTCCGCGCTGCCGCAGCCTGACTTCAACTCCTGGGCCGGTGCCGGTGTTAAGTACCGGGAACCCGCCGAGGGCACCGAGCGGCGCATCGCGGACCTGTACGCCGAGCTGCTCGGCCGCGACCGGGTCGGTGCCGACGATTCGTTCTTCGATCTGGGCGGCCACTCGCTGCTCGCCACCAAACTCGTTGCCGCGGTGCGCTCTCAATGCGATGCCGACATCGGTGTTCGGGAGGTCTTCGAGCTCGCGACGGTGGCCAAGCTGGCCGAACGCATCGACGCAACGTCGGAGTCCACCCCGCAGCGTCCACGGCTCGTCGCCATCCCGCACGACGGGCCGCTGCAGATGTCGGCGTCGCAGCTGCGGATGTGGTTCCAGTACCGCATCGACGGCCCCAACCCCGTCAACAACATCCCCTTCGCGGCGCGGCTCACCGGGCCGTGCGATGCGGATGCCTTCGTCGAGGCAGTGCGCGACGTCGTCGCTCGGCATGAGGTGCTGCGCACTACGTACCGCGAAATCGACGGCGTGCCCTATCAGATCGTGAACGAGGCCGGCCCAGAAGGCCCACCCGTCGCGGTGCGACGCGCGCACGGCGACGACGACGCGTGGCTGCAGGCCGAACTCGCCAGCGAGCGGCGGCACGTGTTCGACCTCGAGGGTGCACTGCCGATCCGTGCCGCGGTGTTGTCGACGTCCGACGCACACGTGGTGTCGCTGGTGGTGCATCACATTGCCGCGGACCACTGGTCGGCGATGGTGTTGTTCAACGACCTTCTCGCCGCCTACCGATCCCGGCGTGCCGGCCAGCCACCGGCGTTCGCGCCACTGCAGGTGCAGTACGCGGACTATGCGGCGTGGCAAGCCGCGCTGCTCGCCGACACTGACGGACCCGTCGTGGCGCAGCGCGATTACTGGCGCGAGCGGCTCGAAGGTCTGCCCGAGGATCCGGGGCTGACTCCAGACCTCGCCCGTCCGCCGGTGCTGAGCGGGGAGGGCGACGCAGTCGAGTTCAGCATCGACGGCGACACCCGCACCAAGCTCGCCGAACTCAGCCAGCAGCTGGGCGTCACCGAGTTCATGCTGCTGCAGACCGCGGTCGCGGTGGCACTGCACAAGGCCGGCGAGGGCAATGACATAGCGCTGGGCACTCCGGTGGCCGGCCGCACCGACGCCGAACTCGATCAACTTGTCGGCTTCTTCATCAATATCGTGGTGCTGCGCAACGACTTGAGGGGTAATCCCACGCTGCGGGGCCTACTGGGCCAAGCACGTGACACGGCGCTGGGCGCATACGCCCACCAGGACCTACCCTTCGATCAGGTCGTCGACGCGGTTCGCCCGGTGCGCTCGTTGTCGCGGAATCCGCTCTTCGGTGTCGTGGTGCACGTGCGGGAAGCGCTGCCCGCCGGGCAGGTCGTGGAATCGACGGCCGACGGAGACACGGTGTTCACCGCGCTGGAGCCGCCATTCGACGTCGCGCACGCCGACCTGTCGGTCAACTTCTTTGCCGCTGCTGGGATTGCCGGCTCAGCCGGCTCTGCTGGAATTGCCGGCTCAGCCGGCTCTGCTGGAATTGCCGGCTCAGCCGGCGGCGACGACGGCTATCGCGGCCACGTCATCTACCGCACCGACCTGTACCGGCGCGCGACCGCAGACCGACTTGTGCGCTGGCTCGGCCGCGTGCTGGCCGCTTTCGCCGACGATCCCGATCAACGGCTGCGTGACATTCAGGTCGCCGATCGCGAGGAGCGGCAACGGGTCTCCGTCTTCGGCGCGCAGGCCGGCATCAGCGTGCTCGACCAATGGCGAGATCCCGTGGCGGTCGGTGTCATCGGCGACGTCTATGAACACCACGTCGACGAGCAGGGCGCGCACCTGCGGCCGACCGGTAAGCGGGCCCGGTGGGCCGACAACGGTGAGGTGGAGTACATCGAGGCCACTGCGCCGTCGGCACCCGCGGGCCGGTCAGGGCCCGCAGGGCCATTTCAGCCCGCCAGCACCGACACCGAACGTGTGCTCGCCGCCATGCTGGCCGAGGTGCTCGACGTGCCCGAGGTCGGACGCAACGACGACTTCTTCAGCCTCGGCGGCGACAGCATCCTCGCGGTGCAGGTGGCGGCAAGGGCGCGTGATGCCGGAATGGCGTTGACAGCGCGAATGGTGTTCGAGCACCCCGCGATTCACGAACTGGCCGCCACCATCGACGATGCGGGCAACGCACCGCAAGCCGCCGATATCCGTCACGACCCGATGGCTGCCTCCGGCCTGTCGCCCGACGAACTGGCCGCGGTGACATCGATGTTCACGACCTCACGCGACGGTGCGACGTGACGTCAACCGACACCAAGACCGATGTCACGGTGGCCGTCGAAGATGTGATGGCTCTGAGTCCGCTTCAGCAGGGCCTGTTCTCGCTATCACAGCTGAGTAGCGGCGGCAGCGATGGCAGCAGCGTCGACGGCGGTGATGACCCGTATGTGATCGCGATGTCCGCCGACATCTTCGGCGCACTGGACCCGGAACTGTTGCGCAACTGCGCCGCCGCGCTGCTTGCCCGGCATCCCAATCTGCGCGCCAGCTTCTTTCGCGGTGACCTGAGCCGTCCCGTGCAAGTCGTTCCCAGCCGCGTCGACTTGCCGTGGTGCACGATCACCGCGACCGCGGACGACGTCGATGCGCTCGACTCCGACGAACGGCTGCGCCCGTTCGACCTGGAGCGGGGACCGGCGATCCGCTTCGTGCTCATCGAGGTGCCCGACTCGCACTGGCGGTTCGTGGTTGTCGCGCACCACATCATCATCGACGGCTGGTCGCTGCCCCTGTTCGTCGGCGAGCTGATCGCCCTGTACCGCGCCGGCGGCGACGCCGGCGTCTTGCCCCCGCCGCCACGGCCCTACCGCGACTACATCGGTTGGCTCGCGGCGCGAGACCAGGAAGCCAGCCGGGCATTGTGGCGAGAACACCTCGGCGGTATGGACAGTCCGACTCTGCTGTCACCCGCGCTTTCCACCCGGAAACTCGAGGCTGCACCGCCGCGCCGAACCGAGATGAAGTTCGACGCCGAGACAACCGTCGCGCTGGCCGAATCCGCGCGTTCACGCGGTGTCACGGTCAACACACTTGTGCAAATGGCCTGGGCGACATTGCTGTCGGCGTTCACGGACCGCAGTGATGTGGTTTTCGGCGTCACTGTGTCGGGCCGTCCCAGTGAGCTGGCCGGCGTCGAGACCATGGTCGGACTGTTCATCAACACCGTGCCGCTGCGGGTGCGATTGGATCCGACGGTCGGTGTCGGAGCGCAATGTCTTGCATTGCAACGCGAGGCGGCCAAGCTTCGCGACCACAGCTACCTGCCCCACGCCGAGCTGAGGTCGATGGGTGGGATCGGCGAGATGTTCGACACCCTGCTGGTCTACGAGAACTTCCCGCCCGGCGGACTGGTCGGTGGAGGGGAATTCACGGCCAAGGGGGCGACCTTCCGTCCCGCAGCGCTGGAAAGCCTGTCGCACTTTCCGGTCACCATCGCCGCCCACATGGTCGACGACCAACTGACGGTCCTTGTCGAGGTGGTCGACGGGGCGCTGGGATCGACGACTCCCGAGGGCCTGGGCCGGCGGCTGCTCGATACCGTCGAGCGGCTGATCGCCCAGTGGGACAGTCCCCTTCGCGAGGTCAGTGTCCTGCTTGAGGGTGAGGGGCCGCGCACCGCGATCGCCGAGACGCCTGATTCTCTCGGTGTCGGGGTGCACACCAGGTTCACCGAGATCGCCTACTCCCGACTGGCGTCGCGGGCGCTGAGCTGGTCTGACGGCGAACTCACCTACCGCAAACTGGACGAGGCCGCCGACCGGGTAGCCGCAGTCCTGGTGCGCCGCGGGGTACGCGTCGAAGATCCGGTGGCGATCAATCTTTCGCGCGGACCGGACTATGTGATCGCCATGCTGGGGGTGCTGAAGGCCGGGGGCGTGATCGTTCCCCTTGACCCCGCCATGCCTGCCGACCGGATCGCCGACATTCTCACCCAATGCGGTGCGGCGGTTGTCGTCGACGACGCGCTGATATCGGCTGCCGCCCAAGAGCAGTCCGACACATTCGAAGCGGTGCCCGCGCTTCCTGGCCAGGCCGCCTACGTCGTGTTCACGTCGGGTACGACGGGCAGGCCGAAGGGCGTCATCGGCACGCATCAGGCTCTGCTCGCCTACGCCGAGGATCACGCCCGACACATCCTGCGACCTGCGGCCGCCCGGTTGAGTCATCCACTCCGCGTCGCGCATGCCTGGTCGTTCACCTTCGACGCCGCCTGGCAGCCGCTGGCCGCTCTGCTCGACGGGCACTCGGTGCACATCATCTCCGACGACGTCCAACGTGACGCCGAGTCGTTGGTCGAGATCATCGCGCGGTTCGGAATCGACCTGATCGACACCACGCCGTCCATGTTCGCCCAGCTGCATGCGGTCGGATTGCTGACGACGGTGCCCCTCGGCGTACTCGCACTTGGCGGGGAGGCGATCGGCATTCCGGCGTGGAATCTCATTCGTGACGAATGCGACCGCACCGGCATGACGGCTTACAACTGCTACGGCCCAACGGAATCCACCGTCGAGGCCGTCGTCGCGCCCATCGCCGAACATGCCGAGCCCACGATCGGTGGGCCCACGTCGGGTACCCGCGCATACGTGCTCGATTCGTGGCTGCGGCCCGCGCCCGACGGCGTAACCGGCGAGCTCTACCTCTCTGGGCGCCAGCTGACCCGCGGCTATCTCGGTAGGCCCGCGGAGACGGCGGGCCGGTTCGTCGCCGACCCGTTCGTGTCGGGCGAGCGGATGTACCGCACCGGTGACGTGGTGCGACGCCAGCCCGATGGGGCACTGCAGTTCCTCGGCCGCTCGGACGCGCAGGTGAAGATCCGCGGATTCCGGGTTGAGCCCGCCGAGATCGCGGCGGTGCTGCACACACACCCGGCCGTTCGTCACGCGCACGTCGCGGTGCGGGAGCGCACCCGCGTCGGCCCGCGATTGATCGCCTACGTATCCGCAGAACCCGCCCCAGATCTCTCCGAGCTGCGGGGCATGCTGTCAAAACGCTTGCCGCGCTATATGGTTCCGCACAGTATCGTCGTCGTCGATCACATGCCGCTGACGTCACACGGCAAGATCGACGAAGCCGCGCTGGCTGCTCTTCCCGTCGACGACGGTCCATCGGCGGCACCGGAGACCGAAACCGAGGCCGCGCTCGTCGCTGTGCTGACCGAACTGCTCGACGGCGCCGAGATCGACGTCACCGCTGAATTCCTTGCGCTCGGCCTCGACAGCATCGTCGCGCTTTCTGTGGTTCAGGGCGCCCGCAGACGCGGAATTCCGTTGCGGGCGCGACTGATGCTCGAATGCGCGACCATCCGCGAACTCGCCGCGGCCATCGACAGCGAGTCGGTCACTCCGGATCGGCAGGGTGATGAGCAGAGCGGGCCGATACCCGTGCTGCCCAACGTCCACTGGCTCTACGAGCACGGGCAACCACGGCGGTTGGCGCAGACCGAGACGATCCGACTGCCTGACGGGATCACCCGCGCGGATCTGGACCGCATGCTCAAGGCCGTCGTCGACGGGCACGAGACGCTGCGCAGCCGCCTGGACATCGACACCATGACACTCGTCGAGCATGAGCCGCCGGACTTTCTCACCGAGGTGTGGGTCCAGGGCGACATGGTCGACGCGGTGGCCGAACATTGCGGGCGCGCGGTGGAACGGCTTGACCCGCAACGGGGGTCGATGCTGTCGGCCGTGTGGCTGCGAGAACCGGGCGGCCCCGGCGTACTCATGTTGGCTGCACACGTACTTGCGCTGGACCCCGCGTCGTGGCGGATAGTGCTCGGGGAGCTCGACGCCTTCTGGCACTCCATCGACTCGGGTCGCGATCCCGTGCCGGCGGCCGAGCACACCAGCTATCGACGTTGGTCTGCGCTGCTGACCGAGCGTGCGGCCGAGCTCGACACGTGTGATTTCTGGGCGGCCCAACTCGACGGTGCGGATCCGGTACTCGGCGCCCGCCGTGTCAGCCCACGGATCGACCGGATCGGCGACGTGGTCGTCACCATGTCGCTCACCGATCCCGACGTGTCCGCGCGCGTGCTCAGCGGTGCCGTGCCGGCCCAGAATATTCTTGCCGCCGCGGTCGCGAGGACCATCGATCGCTGGCGAGAGCGCCGGGGGCAGGATCGACCGCCGCCGTTGCTTGCGCTGGAAACGCACGGTCGCGCCGACGGACTCGTGGGTGACACCGACACCTCCGACACGGTTGGCCTTCTCACCGCCATTTACCCGCTGCGGATGGACTCGCCCGGTGCAATCGACGCGATGCCCGGCGATGGCATCGACTACGGGCTGCTGCGCTACCTGCGCCCCGACACCGCGCAGCGTTTGCAGGCGTACGCCGAACCGCAGGTGCTGCTCAACTTCCTCGGCAGGGTGCACGTCGGCACCGGCGGCGAGCTGTGGCCGGATCGCGCGCTGCTCGCGCGCGTCTCACCGAGGCCGGAGCCCGATCTTGCGGTGCGACACGAGCTGACCATTCTGGCCGCGGTGATCGGCGACGGGGATGCACCGGTGCTCGGCACGCAGTGGCGCACAGTGCCCGACATCTTGTCCGCCGACGACGTCGCCACGCTGCAGGTGATGTGGCAGGAGTCGCTACGAGAGGTGGCACCATGAGGCCCACGCTCGCGGTCGTCGGCGCTGGCGCCAAGGCCGTTGCCGTCGCCGCCAAGGCGGCTGAATTGAACGACATGGGCGTCGACGTGCCCAAAGTCGTTGCGGTGGAACGGGCCGGCATCGCCGCCAACTGGCAGGCTGAGGGCGGTTGGACCGACGGTCAGCACCGGCTGGGCACCAGCCCTGAAAAGGATGTCGGCTTTCCGTACCGCTCGTCGCTGGTGCCGCGCCGCAACGCCGAACTCGATGACCGCATGACGCGGCACAGTTGGCAGTCGTATCTGATCGCCACCGGTCAGTTCGCCGAATGGGTGGACCGCGGCAGGCCGGCGCCCACCCATCGCAGGTGGAGTCAGTATCTGCGCTGGGTCGCGGGCAACTGCGGGATGAACGTCATATCCGCTGAGGTCACCGGGATTTCGGTGGACAACACGGCTGACGCGCCGCGGTGGGCATTGCACACTGCCGAGAAGGCGGTGCTCGCCGACGGCGTGATGATCACCGGCCCCGGCCAGCCCGAGCGGTCGATACTGCCCGGCAACCCGCGGGTGCTATCGATCGCACAGTTCTGGCATCGGGCGGCCAGCAACGAGCTGATCTCCGAAGAACGGGTCGCGGTCATCGGGGGAGGAGAGACCGCCGCCTCGATACTCAATGAGCTCTTCCGGCACCGGGTTTCGACGATCACCGTCATCTCGCCCGGAATTACGCTGTTCACCCGCGGTGAAGGCTTCTTCGAGAACAAGCTGTTCTCTGACCCCACGGGCTGGACTGGCCTCACCCTGGATGAGCGCCGAGACGCGCTGGCCCGCACGGACCGCGGGGTGTTCTCCGCGCGGGTGCAGGATGCGCTGCTGTCCGACGACCGGATCCGCCACCTCCGTGGCCGCGTCGCACACGCGGTGGCACGAGATAGCCGAATCCGCCTGACGCTGAGCACTAATCAGGGTGGCGAGAATCTCGAGACGGTGCATGGCTTCGATCTGGTGATCGACGGATCGGGTGCCGACGCCCTGTGGTTCGTGCCGTTGTTGGGCCAGGACGCACTGGATCTGCTCGAACTCAGTCTCGGCGGGTTGCTCACCGGCGACTCGTTGCAGGAATTCATCGGCGATGACCTGGCGATCACCGGTCTCGCGCCAAAACTCTTCCTGCCCGGCCTGTCCGGGCTCACTCAGGGGCCGGGCTTTCCGAACCTGTCCTGCCTGGGTCTGCTGTCAGACCGGATACTCGGCGCGAACTTGGAGGCCGCCACCACCGACTATTCACGGGAGAGAAGCGATGAGCACCAACCCATTCGATGACGAAAACGGCACCTTCTTCGTACTGATCAACGACCAAGGGCAGCACAGCTTGTGGCCGACGTTCGCCGCTGTACCCGCAGGCTGGCACGTCGCCTTCGGCGGGAGCACACGCGCAGACTGCCTCGGCTACCTCGAGGAGAAGTGGGCGGACTTGAACCTGGGCGGCGCGATCTCGCGCTAGCCGCGCGGGTCCGAGGCGATCCGCCAGCCGGCGCTCTGCTCCTGCTGTCGCCAGAACTCGGCGAAACGCCCCGCGCGCTGGGTGAGCTTTTCGATCGAGCCCTGCTCGACGATTTTTCCGTCATCGACGAACAACACCTTGTCGGCGTTGCGGATCGCGCCCGGCCGGTGCGCGATGACGACACGGGTACGCCCGCGTGGATCGTCTCTGATGGCATCGGTGATTGCCGTCTCGTTCTCGGTGTCCAGCGCGCTGGTCGCTTCGTCGATCAGCAACACCCCCGCCGGCTTCACGAGTGCTCGCGCGATGCTGACCCGCTGACGCTCGCCACCGGATAGCGCGGCGCCGGCTTCGCCCACCCGCGTCAACTCGCCGTCGGGCAGGCGCGCGACGATTTCGTCGACTCGGGCCAGCGCCATCGCATTTCGGACATCCTCGTCGCTGGCATCGGGATGGCCGGCACGGACGTTGTCCTGGATCTGACCGTCGAACAGATACGGATGCTGGAACACCATGCTGACCAGGCCCCGTCGCCTGGTGGCGTCGAGATCGCCGACATCGGTTCCGTCGACGAGGATCTGGCCGCGGTCGGGAGTGTGCAGGCCCGCGATGAGCGAAAGGATCGTGCTCTTACCCGAACCTGAAGGTCCGACGATCGCGGTCGTCGTGCCCGATTCGAGCACGAAGTTGAGCTCGGCGAGCACGTCTGAATCATCCCCGGCACCGCCGTAGCGGAAGCCCACATCCCGGAATTCGATTCGTGGGGCGCGATTGCCGGTGCCCTTGACCGCGTTGCCGACAGTCTGCACCCCCCGAGGGGCATCGATGATGCTGCGCAGCCGGGTGAGCACGCTGCGCGAGTTCTCGACCGCCCCGGAAAGGTCCGCCAGCACAGTGAAGGGCTCGAGGAACCGCACCGTGACGATCAGCAGCGCGACGGCCTCCGGAGCGCCGATCTGTCCCCGCACGGCCAGAGCTGTGATGGTGCCCGCCAACACGATGAGGGCGAGCTGGCTGGCCACACTGAACAACAGCTGTCCGGGAATTCCGAAGAGAAGCAGCCTCAAGGTGGCGCCTTGTGCGGTGGCCACGGCCTCACCAGTCTGGCTGCGCGCAGCTGTCGCCCGCCTGCTCGCCCGCAGCGCCTGCTGCGTACGCGCAAACTCCAGGATGCGTTCGGTCAGCGCACTGTGCGCGCGACCATCGGCGGCGTCGGCGGCCCGCATGATCCGCTGGCTGGCCACCAGCGCGCCCAGCAGCAACGGCAGCGTGATGGCCGCCGCCACTCCCAGTTGCCAGGAGACGAAGAACAGGCCGACGGTGATCGCCGCGGGCAGCAACACCGCGCCGAGGAACGGCGTCAGCAGGTTCGCGACGAAGGACACCAGATCCGGGGCGCTGGCTGCGATGGCCTGCCGCGCCATTGCGGTGTTGTCGGTGGTGAACCAACCGAGCGGGACGTCGGTGAGCCGGTCGGCCATCCTGTGCTGGGTGTCGTTGGCCAGTGCGAAGCCGATGCGGTACCCGATGCGCGCCTGGACCATATCGACGATCCATCCGCCGACGGTGGCCGCGGTGAGAGCGCCGAGCCACGACAGTGCATCCGAAGGTGCCGTGCTGAACAGGGCGCCGAGTAGCGGCACCAGAAGCAGGGCGCTGGCGGCGCGCAGAATCACCGAGATCACGGTCAGCACGGCGTAACCGGTGAGCGCGCCGCGGTGTTCGGCGGGGACGAGCCGGATCAGGTTACCGATCATCGCGCGGCCTCTCCGGTGAGTACGCCGTCATGCGAACTTGCCTCGCCCCGGCTCTCCCACAGCTGTCGATAGCGGCCCTCGGCGTCGAGCAGCTCGGTGTGCCTGCCGATCTGGGTGATACGCCCGTGATCGAGCACCACGATCTGGTCGGCCTCGGTGATGGTGTGCAGTCGGTGAGCGATCACCAGCACAGTGCGGTTGTGAATGAGGCGGCCCAATGCCTGCTGCACAAGGTATTCCGATTCGGGATCGGCGAACGCCGTCGCCTCGTCCAGGATCAGGATCGGTGTGTCGGCGAGCAGGGCTCTGGCGATGGTGAGGCGCTGGCGCTCGCCTCCGGAAAGCTGGCTGCTGGCACCGAGCACGGTCTGGTATCCGTCGGGCAGCCGCATGATCCGGTCGTGGATCTGGGCGTCCGTCGCCGCGGCCTCGACCTCTGCGTCGCTGGCATCGGGGCGAGCCAGCGCGATGTTGTCGCGAACCGTTCCGTGAACGAGCTGGACTTCCTGGAACACGAAACCGACCTTGGTGTACAACTCGTCGGGCTCCAGTGTCCGTACGTCGCGCCCATCGATGCGGATCGCGCCGGAGTCGACGTCGTGGAAGCGCGCGAGAAGCGATGCCAGCGTGGACTTTCCGGATCCGGACGGACCCACCAACGCAGTGACCGTACCGGGCCGCAGGGTCAGGGTGACGTCGTGAATGACGGGAGCTCCGGGCCGGTAACCGAAGCCGACGCCGTCGAAGGAGACCGTCCCCGGGGCTGGCGACGCCGCCGCGGTGTCCGAGAGGCCGGTGGCCAGTTCGTCCTCGTCGAGGGTGACCGCGAGGCGGCGCGCGGCCTGCATACCTTCGCGCAGACCGGCGAACCCGAACGCGATGCCAAGCAGGCGGGTGCCGAAGGTTGTTCCGACGATAAGGAACGGCAGCAGAGTCAACGGCTCCATCGCACCGGAAACGACGAACAGGGTCCCCGCTGAAGCGATGAGCCACAGGAACGTTGACGGCCGAGTGGTCAGGTCCATGAACGTCTTCTTGCCGATGAACGGCCGCTGCCAGACATTGATGAAGTCGATGTATTCGTCCAGGCGCCGCCGGAACGACGAGGCCGCCGCGCCGCCGAAGACCCGGATCACGGGCTGTCCCTCCAGGTAGGCCGCGGCCTCACCGTTCATTCTCTCCGCCCACCGGGATGCCTCGGCGATCTTCGGGCCGCTCTGGTACACCATCGTCCACGTCGTGAGGATGTAGATCAGAATCGGCAGCAGCAGAATCAATGCCAGCCGCCAGTCGACGACGAAGAGATACACCAGCACCGCGACGGGCGCGACGATCGCACCGACCGCGTCCGACACCGCGTGGGTGACGAGATAGTGCAACGACAGCGTGTCGTCTTGGATGAGTTTCTTGACTGCGCCCGATCCGCGCTGAGTGAACCATCCAAGGGGCACCCGGGCGAGCTTGTCGAGCAGCCGTCGGCGAACCGTTGCGTTGAACCGCATGTCGACCACGTGCAGCCACACCAGAAGTGCGGCGCTGAGCGCGGTGCCCGTCCCAAGCAGCACCACGAACACGATCAAGGTGCTGCGTATCGCGGACTCGTCGGCCCCTGCAAGCAGCTGCCTGGCGAGTTCGACGAGCACGATGAACGGCGCGAGCGTAAGCAGTGTGATGAGCGTTTCGAGAATGCCTGTGGCGATCAGCTGCGGCTTCACCGGAGCCAACAGGTCCTTGGCCGCCTGCGAACGCCACCGCCCCTTGGGCGCGGCGCTCTGCGCCTCCGACGGGGCGGGCGTTGTCTCGGCGTCGACGGCTGCGTCGGTGTCGACCTCGGCGGGTTTGTTATCGCCGTCGCGGCGGCTGCCCATCTCGCGGCCCTGCGTCCAGTACGCCTGCGCATGCAGGTCGCTCTTCGGAAATCCGAAGGTGTCGCGCAACCGCTTGCGCAGGTGCTTGAGCGACCCCGCCTCCGGGCCCGCCCATGCCGACCAGTTCGACCAGTCCCGGTCCTCGATGGCCGCGGCCAGGGTGAGCTCGTCGGCCCTGTCCACCCAGTGCAGTCGCCGTCGGGGATGGTCGTTGAGCGGGATCAGTTCGTCGTCGGCGGTATGGCGTTCGAGGTACACCTCGACATCGACGTCGGCCGGGAGAACCGCGAGGATCGAGTTGATCGCGGGTATGGACGCCGAGTCGCCGATGAGCAGATAGCCGGCAGGCAATTCCTCGGGAACCGCGAAGCCCTTGGAACCCAGCGCAACGACGGGAAGGGTCATCCCCGGTTCAGCCCTGGCCGCCCAGTGACTTGCGGGTCCCGACGGCTCATGCAGGACGACGTCCACCGCGAATTTGCCTGACTCCGGATCGGTCCACACGAGCGTGTAGATGCGCTGGAACTCGCTGTCGCTGCCCTGCGGGTCGGGAAACCAGAAGCGCAGGAACGCAGTTGGTTCTACGACGACGTCTTCGAAAATGGTCGGCGATGACATGGTGATCCGCACGAAATGCGGTGCCACCCGCGAGATCTCCAGGACCGTGGCCTCATGGTCGCGCCCCCCGAAGCTCCGCAGTAGCGCTCCCTGCAAGCCTCTTCCCATGTCCAATGTCCTCTGTTCGGCGGTGCTTAGTTAGCGTAGCCTAACCTGCAGTCGATCTTGTCTGTCCCGGCCGCCGGTGCGGACCGCGCAGTTCAGACGCCCGCGCTGCTCTACCGTGGTGCCCGTGACCACCTCCCGGCGCGCGTTGCGCATTGTCGCCGTGTTGTGGATATCGGCCGCCGTCATCTTCGTGGCGTTCGAGGCCATCGCGGCCGCGGCCGTCCCGTCCTACAGCTACGTGGCGAAGTACATCAGCGTGCTCGGCGTCCCCGAGTGGTCCCCGCGCGCGTCGCTGATGAATTGGGGATTCTTCCTGCAGGGTGCGTTGTTCCTCGCCGGGGCCGTCGTGGCGGTCCGCGTCATCCGAGGACGGTGGGCGGGCCCGGTCTTTCTACTGCTCGCGGTCACCAACGCCGTGGGCAATTTCCTGGTCGGCATCGTCCATGGCTTTTCGCCGTTGTGGAATGACGGCTACGACTGGCTGCATGGGCTGGGTGCGTTTCTGGCGATTGGCGGCGGCAACGCGGCCGTCGTGGTCGGTTCGGTGGTCGTCGGTCGTGCGGTCTCGGTGCGCTGGTACGCCCCGATCGGAGTGCTGATCGGGGTGGCGGGCCTGGTGCTGGCCGTGATGCTGCAGACCTATAGCCAATGGGCAGCCGACTTTTCGCATATCGGCCTCGTCGAGCGGGCCTGTGTGTACACGATCATGATCTGGCAGATTTTCACCGGCCTGGTCCTGTTGGCCCAGTTGGCTCGACCCCGCTTAGATGTTGCAGCACCGCGCGCCGAAGGAGTGTATTGATGGCCGAGACGACGCGAGTGGTACTCGCCGACGACGACGTCCTGCTTCGGGCGGGCTTGGCCAGTCTGCTCGAGGGCGCGGGCTTCGACGTCGTCGGCCAGGCCGGTGACGGCGAACAGCTCATCAGCCTCGTCCGCGCAATGACCCCCGGCCTCGTGGTCACCGACATCCGGATGCCACCCACCAACACCAGTGAGGGCCTGGACGCCGCCCGGCTCATCCGGCAGGAATTGCCGGACACCGCGATCATGGTGCTTTCCGCACACGTTGCCGTCGACGATGCGATGGACCTGCTGGCGGCCGGCGGCCGCATCGGTTATCTGCTCAAGAGCCGCATCACCGACGTGGCCGATTTCATCGATTCGCTGGAGCGGGTCGCCAGGGGAGCGTCGGTGGTCGACCCGGCCCTGGTGGCCGAACTCGTATCGGCAAGACGGCGCGACGACCCGTTGAGCGTGCTGAGCGAGCGCGAGAGCGAAGTGCTGGCGTTGATGGCCGAGGGGCGATCGAATGCCGGTATCGCACATCGCATTTGGGTCACCGAAGGTACAGTCGAAAAGCACATCCGCAGCATCATGAACAAGTTGAGTCTGCCTGAGACGGGTGAGGACCACCGCCGGGTGTTGGCGGTGCTTGCCTTCCTCGAAGCGCGATGAAGTGAGCGGCGATTACCGGCGGAAGGGATGTGAACGCTCGTCGCGAACGTGCCCGAGATGTCGGGCGCTGTTCGAAGTCAAAGGGCGACAGGCAGAACGCTGTCACCGGGCACGAGCAGACCGAAGGGGGGTTGCTCCCCGATCCGCCAGGTGCCGTCCTGCAGGCTGCGACCCGCCACTCGAGCCCGGTTCACCGCACGCCGCCCCACAGACAATTGTTGAGTCTCCCAACCCTTCAACCGATCTGGGATGTGTTGTGCCGTAGCGCCCAGCAGCGCGGTCCCCAGCTGCCATGCGTCGTCGGCTGCCTTCGCGGTACCCACACCGACGTGTGGTCGCAGTGCGAAAGCAGCGTCGCCGGTCAGGCAGCACCGTCCGAAGGCCATCCTGGGAACTTCGAGGTCGACGATCACCTGGATGAACGGCTCGGCGGTTTGTTGGATCACCTCGGCGAGAGGCTTAGGAAGCTGGGTGTCCGCCGCCGCACGCAGCGCCTCGACATGGCGGGTCTGGACCGATCCCGGCGGCACTGTCAGCTCTGCCCTGGCACCGTTACGGTCGGTGAGCAAGTCGGTGAGACGGGGTCCCGGCGCAATGTTTTGATACCAGAGCCAGTTTAAGAGTGCAGCGCCGCCTCGGCCAGGAATGGCGAAGCTCAGCAGGTGGCCCTGCGGCAGGATCCGGTAGGTGTATGCGTTCAGTAGGAGGCTCGCCGAGCTCTTACTGAGTTGGTCGATGCGAACGGTGCCGCGCCAGGCAATGTATCCCGCGTACTGGTGTTGGACGTCGGGCACCATGATCCGGCGCCCCATCGAGCGAATGCCATCGGCGCATACGACGAGATCGGCTACATAAGTCTGACCGTCGGTCAGCGACAGCTTTGCAACATCGCCGCGGTTGTCCAGGTGTGCAAGCTCCTTCGACAGGTGGTAGCGCTCGGTTCCGAAGGCGTCGAGCAGCCCCCGATACAACTCCACGTACGATGCGAATCGGTAGGCACAGGGTTGCGCGTGTGCGATCGTGCCGTTCTTGTCGAGATACTGAAGCCTGTTGGCCGGCAAGCCAATATCGCGAATGGACCTTCCGGCCCGTTCCACGAGATAGCGAACCGTGGATGGGTGCGCGACGATTCCAGTCCCGCGCCCTTCCAACGGATTCGGACTACGTTCCAGAACGGTTACCTCCCAGCCCTGGTCTCGAAGAACGAGGGCTGCGGTGAGTCCGCCCAGCGAACCTCCAATCACCACGGCCCGCATCAAGCGGCCCTCTTAGTTGTGAGAGTTCTTGGCGTGCACGCCGGGGGTAGGACATTAGCCATAGCCCCACGGTCGTCGTCATTGCGCGTGTTGTCCTTGGCGCTGTCCATCATTACCACGGCCTGCCAGCCCCACCGAGTCATACCTACTGGCCGGAAATCGCTTATCGCTCAGACAGATTGCGCAGTACCACGATGGCCCGCGATGGTCGGTTGACGCTGCTCGGCGACTGCGGAGGTTAGCTATTCGGGCCACGCCGACTTTGTGATGACGCTGACGAAATCCTCGCGGGTGAATTGCGGATCAAAATGCGCAAGGACGTCGTCGTTCATCGTGCCGAACGTCGTCTCGGGCCGGTCTTTCATGCCGTCGTAGAACGCGTGTTGTATGCGATTCTTGAAGTCCGTGCGCGGATGCGCGTTGATGACCGCCGCGAGTTGCTCGTCGGTGATCTCATAGATTTTTTGGCCGAGTACGTCGGTCTCTACACCGAGCGTTACGAGATGGATCTCCGGTGCGAGGTGCTCGGGTATACCCGGAGTGGTGTGCAGGGCGATCGACAACCAGACCATCTGGGCCTCGGCCGGGCTGTACCCGTTATCCAGCAGGAATGCCCGTGCGATGTCGGCACCGTCGATTTCGAATCGCTGATGCTGGGTGCGGTACTTCGGTGTCAAGCCGAGGTCGTGGAACATCGCGCCGACGTAGCTGAGTTCGGGGTCGGGTGAACGCCTGAGCCAGCGTGACTTGAGCATGCCCCAGAGGTACACCCGGCGCGAGTGGTGGAACAGCAGATCATCCTCGGCATCAAGCACCAGTTCGGTCGCGGCCTTGACGACGACGGAGTCTGGAATCGTGACGCCGGCGATTGTTTCAGTCATTTCTCTGCTCCTTGCGCGACTGAGCCCTCATGGGAGGGCGGTGGATCTACTCTTCGATCTCTGGTGCAGTGATCGGACTCCGGTTGATGGCCTCGGCGAGGCGTATCACTAGTCGCCAGAGGGCGTTACGCATATCCGTTCCCTTCGTCGGCTTGTTGCAGCAACGAGGTGATGCCGCCGGGCGACCTCGCAAGCCCGACTGGCCATTCCGAGACGAAGCGCGGGTGACGTCAGGACGCGGAGCAGGGCCGCTGCCATCGCGGAAACGTCCCCTGGCGGGTAGACCAGTCCCACACTGTTGGGCACGACCAGGTGCACGGTCGCCGGATCGAGTGGTGTGACCACGGCTCGGCCCACGGCGAGAACCTCCAACAGGCTCGCTGAACCCGTTGCGGTGCTCGGAACCACGACATCTGCGGCGGCGACGAAGTCCGACCACCGCGCCGCGGGCATTGATCTGGGGGCGTGCACGTCGGCACCGACGCCGTGTGCGAACGTGCGCCGCACAATAGCGGTGCGTTGTCGACCCGTCCCGAGCAGAACCAACTGTGCCGTGCAGTGGCGGCGCACCGCGATGAATGCGTCGGTAAGTTGCTCAGCGTCAGAGGCGTCGTCGAAGGGCCCCGTTGCGACGATCGTTGGCAGGTCCGCCAGACCGGCCCAGCTGCGGGCGAGGCTTGGGTTCTGCGGTGGGAGCAGCTTGGCAGCCGGCGCAGTTCGGCAGGCGGTTTCGTGCTGTGCGGGATGTGCGATGACCGCCGCATCGGCACGGTGCCAGGCGTTCATTTGTCGTCTGCGTTCAGCGCGAGCGTTGCGAACGGCGGGTGCATGGCTCTCAGCATTCCGGTCGCCGTTGCCGATGTCTTCAGTGCTGACGTCCAACACTGCTGCTCGGCAGCATTACTCCGGTCTACCTGCCAGCGGTAGCACGCGTAACGGCAGGACGCTGTCGCGGAAGACGACGGGGTGAACCCACGCAGAACAAGTGGTTGCGGGCCGGTCGTCGTTATCGGCCGCCGTGGCCGCCGTTGTGGCCCCCGCCGTGCATGCCGCCGTGCATGCCGCCGATGCCGCCGATGCCGCCGAGCGCAAGGCCGTAGCCCCCGTAGGGATAGCCGTAGCTGCCGTAGGAATAGAAGTTATCCACGGGAAGGGAGTCGTTGATCTGAGCGTTGCCGGGAGTGATGCATTCGGTACCAGGGCCGGTCGAATCGCAAGCGGTGAGAACCTGGCCGGGCTTTGCCGCTATCGTCGATGCGGCCATGGCAGTCGGTGCGGCGATGATCGCGACTGCGGCAGCCGCGAGGGCCAACAACGTTGTCAGGGATGTCGATTGGATTCGCATGGTGGATCTCCTTGGGCGGTTGAGCGCTGTTCCCATCCACTCCAGGATTGCCCGCTCTCGAAACCGTGTCGTCCCCGCTGATACCCAACTGCGCAGTCCGGCAACGGGAAACCACAAGTACCGGCTGGCAGGCATGGCCCACGCGAACTAACTTGCTTGTGCGTTGGTTGCTCGTGCCGCCGCTAGACCGAGACCTGTTCGGACATAGGCATATCCATGTCGAACACCCGCGCGTGCAGCACGATCCGGTTACGCAACGCCGAGCGCACCGCGCGGTGTAGCCCGTCTTCCAGATAGACATCACCGTTCCACTTGACCGCGTGCGGAAAGAGGTCGCCGTAGAACGTCGAGTCCTCCGACAGCAGCCGGTCAAGCGCCAGCACCGTCGTCGTCATCACGAGTTCGTCCAGCCGTATCTGGCGGGGCGGGATCTGCGCCCACTGCCGGTGTGACAGCCCGTGGTCCGGGTAGGGCCTACCGTCGAGCACCCTTTTGAAGATCACCGGAGCCGCCCCGGCGGCGACATCTGGCTGCGGAGCCGCCCCGGCGGCGACATTCGGCTGCGGAGCCGCCCCGGCGGCGACTTTCGGCTGCGGAGCCGCCCCGGCGGCGACTTTCGGCTGCGGAGCCGCCCCGGCGGCGACATTCGACTCCGCGCACTCGACCCCCGCGTCGTCCCCCCAGGCAAACGCATCACTCGTGGAGGCTATCGCAAACGCCGTGCACACCGCGTAGAGCCGCTGGTGCGGCATCGCCGCTGATGATGGCCGTAAAATGAATTCCAACGGCTACGAAAGGCAGGTGAACGCATGGGTAGCGCCGATGATCGTCGGTTCGAGGTACTGCGCGCGATCGTGGCCGACTTCGTGTCCACCAAGGAACCGATCGGCTCGAAATCGCTCGTCGAACGCCACAACCTCGGCGTCTCCAGCGCGACCGTCCGCAACGATATGGCGGTCTTGGAGGCCGAGGGGTACATCGCCCAGCCGCACACCAGCTCGGGCCGGGTGCCCACCGAGAAGGGCTACCGCGAGTTCGTCGACCGGCTCGAAGACGTCAAACCGCTGTCGTCCGCCGAGCGCAGCGCCATCCTTGGATTCCTGGAGTCCGGCGTCGACCTCGACGATGTCCTGCGCCGTGCGGTGCGGCTGCTCGCACAGCTGACCCGCCAGGTCGCGATCGTGCAGTATCCGACGCTGTCGACGTCCTCGGTGCGTCATCTAGAGGTGGTCGCGTTGACCCCGGCGCGGCTGCTGCTGGTCGTCATCACCGACGCCGGCCGCGTCGACCAGCGCATCGTCGAGCTGGGTGACGCACTGGACGAGCACGACGTCGCAAAGCTGCGTGATGTGCTGGGGCAGGCGCTGGAAGGCAAGCCGCTGGCCGCCGCATCGATCGCGGTCGCCGATCTGGCCGACCAGCTCAACGGCAACGGCGGACTGGCCGATGCGGTGGGGCGGTCTGCCACGATGCTGGTGGAGACGCTGGTCGAGCACAGCGAGGAGCGTCTGATGCTGGGCGGCACGGCCAACCTCACCCGCAACACCGCGGATTTCGGCGGCGGGCTCCGCTCGGTGCTCGAAGCGCTCGAGGAACAGGTGGTGGTGTTGCGGCTGCTGGCGGCGCAGCAGGAGGCAGGCAAGATCACCGTGCGGATCGGCCACGAGACCGAGGCGGAGGCGATGGCCGGCACTTCGGTGATTAGCACTGCATACGGAAGTTCGGGCAAGGTATACGGCGGCATGGGTGTGCTGGGCCCGACACGGATGGACTATCCGGGAACTATCGCCAATGTCGCCGCGGTTGCTCTCTATATCGGCGAAGTCTTAGGTACCCGGTAGAACCGGCGCAATCGCTTCGAACCAGCAAGAAAGGTCAGGCAAGGTCAGCGTGGCACGCGACTATTACGGACTACTCGGCGTCAGCCGGGAGGCGAACGACGCGGAGATCAAACGCGCATACCGCAAACTGGCCCGCGAACTGCATCCGGACGTCAACCCGGACGAGGACGCGCAGGCGCGATTCAAGGACATCAGCGCGGCGTACGAGGTGCTCAGCGATCCGGAGAAACGGCGCATCGTCGATCTGGGCGGGGATCCGCTGGCATCCGCCGGTGGAAATGGAAGCGGGTTCTCCAGTGGTTTTGGGGGACTCGGCGACGTGTTCGAGGCGTTCTTCGGCGGCGGAGCGACGACCCGGGGGCCGATCGGTCGCGTGCGGCCGGGTTCGGATTCCCTGCTGCGGATGCGGCTGGACCTTTCGGAGTGTGCGACCGGCGTGACCAAACAGGTCACCGTCGACACCGCAGTGCTGTGCGACCTGTGTCAGGGCAAGGGCACCCACGGCAACTCCAAGCCGGTCACGTGCGACACCTGCCACGGGCACGGCGAGGTGCAGTCGGTACAGCGTTCACTCCTCGGCCAGGTGATGACGTCACGACCATGTCCGGTATGCGGCGGGGTCGGCGAGGTCATCCCTGATCCGTGCCACCGCTGCGGCGGCGACGGCCGGGTGCGCGCGCGCCGCGAGATCAGCGTCAAGATCCCCGCGGGCGTCGGCGACGGCATGCGAGTACGGCTCGCCGCCCAAGGCGAGGTAGGCCCTGGCGGTGGGCCCGCAGGAGACCTTTACGTCGAGGTGCACGAGAAGGCGCACGACATCTTCGTCCGCGACAACGACGATCTGCACTGCACGATCTCGGTGCCGATGGTTGACGCGGCACTCGGCACCACCGTCACCGTCGACGCGATCATCGACGGCCCGACCGAGATCACCATCGCGGCGGGAACCCAACCGGGGCAGGTCACGACGCTTCGCGGGCACGGGATGCCACACCTTCGGTCCGGGGTGCGGGGAAACCTACATGCCCATATCGATGTGGTGGTGCCGTCGCGTTTGGACCACGAGGACATCGAGTTGTTGCGCAAGCTGAAGGACAAGCGCAGCCGCGACATCGCCGAGGTGCGGACCGTGAACTCGAACGCCTCCGGCGGAGGACTGTTCAGCCGGCTACGCGAAACGTTCAGCGGTCGCTGAGAGCACGTGACAGGGGACCCTATTGCTCCTCGCGTCGCCGGAGCGCTCTTCTATGTCGATGCGCTGCCCGCAGTAGGTGAGCTAGCTTTTGTCGACGGCGACGAGGGTTTCCACGCGGCGAACGTCCGGCGGATCCGGTCCGGCGAGAAACTCGATCTCAGCGATGGTGCGGGCGCGATCGCTCGCTGCGTCATCGAGGGGGTCGGCAAGGGCACGCTGACGGCCCGCGTGATGGACCGTCAGACAATCGCGGCTCCCACGCCGAGGATCACCGTCGTGCAGGCGCTGCCCAAGTCCGACCGTTCCGAGCTGGCCGTGGAGCTGGCCACCGAGGCTGGGGCTGATTCGTTCGTGGCGTGGCAGTCGTCGCGCTGCGTGGCGCGCTGGGACGGACAGTCCCGCGTCGACAAGGGCCTGCGCCGATGGCGGGCCGTCGTCCGGTCCGCCGCGCGGCAATCGCGGCGGGCATACATCCCCGACGTCAGCGGGGTCGTGTCGACGAAAGAGCTGGTCGAGCGGGTGCGTGATATCGAGTCGACGCCGGTTCTCGTCCTGCACGAATCCGCGACGCAACCGATCGCCGACGTGCCCGTCGCAGATGTCGATTCGCTTCTACTTCTCATCGGACCGGAAGGCGGCATCGACGACGACGAGATCGCCGCACTGGCCGGAGCGGGTGCCTCGGTGGTGCGACTCGGGCCCACGGTGTTGCGCACGTCGACGGCCGCGGCCGTTGCTTTGGGCGCGCTTGGCGTGCTCACCAAGCGGTGGTCGGCGGGTTAAGCATTGGGTTGCATCGATGACCAGCGGTAAACTCGGGGTTCTTAGGCAAACAAGCAGGCCAGACCAGAAAGTAGGCAGAAAACCGCACGTGACGCCCAGCGAGACGAACGCTGACTCCGACGCGACCGTTCGCAGCAGCACTAGCAGGATCGACGTGCCGCCCGCCTATGTCGTGGGCCTGCTTGGATCCGCTGACGAGAATCTGCGCGCCCTCGAGCGCATTCTGGCGGCCGATATCCACGTCCGCGGCAATGCGCTGACGTTGTCCGGGGAGCCCGCCGATGTGGCGTTGGCCGAACGGGTGGTCTCCGAACTCATCGCGATCGTCGCCAGCGGACAGCGGCTCACCACCGATGCCGTCAAGCACAGCGTCGGCATGCTGACCGGGACCGGCAATGAATCGCCTGCGGAGGTGTTGACCCTCGACATCCTGTCGCGGCGCGGCAAGACCATCCGCCCGAAGACGTTGAACCAAAAGCGCTATGTGGACGCCATCGACGCTCACACCGTTGTATTCGGCATCGGTCCTGCAGGTACCGGCAAGACATACCTGGCAATGGCCAAGGCGGTCAACGCATTACAGTCCAAGCAGGTCACCAGGATCATCCTCACCCGTCCGGCGGTGGAAGCCGGTGAGCGCCTCGGCTTTCTGCCCGGCACGTTGAGCGAGAAGATCGACCCGTATCTGCGGCCGCTCTATGACGCGCTGCACGACATGATGGATCCCGAGTCGATTCCGAAGCTGATGAGCGCCGGCATCATCGAGGTCGCGCCGCTGGCGTATATGCGGGGCCGTACGTTGTCAGACGCGTTCATCATTCTCGACGAGGCGCAGAACACGACCAGCGAGCAGATGAAGATGTTCCTGACCCGGTTGGGCTTCGGATCGAAAATCGTTGTCACCGGCGATATCACGCAGGTGGACCTGCCCGGTGGCGCGTCCTCGGGCCTGCGTACCGCGATGCGGATTCTCGACGGCGTCGACGACATCCACTTCGCCGAACTCACCAGCGCCGATGTTGTCCGGCACCGGCTGGTGGCCGACATCGTCGACGCGTATGCGAAGTCAGAGGAGCCTGACCTGTTGAACAGGGCGCAGCGGCGTGCTTCTGGAGCCGGAAGGCCGGCGACATCGAACACAGTCAGTCGGCCGCGGCGGTAACGGATTCAACGATGAGTATTGAGGTGTCCAACGAATCGGGCATCGACGTTTCCGAAGAGGAACTGATCAGCATCGCCCGATTCGTCATTCGCAAGATGAAAGTGCATCCTGCAGCCGAACTTTCGATGGTGCTGCTCGACACGTCGGCGATGGCAGACCTCCACATGCGGTGGATGGACCTGCCCGGGCCCACCGATGTGATGAGCTTCCCCATGGACGAACTCGAGCCCGGCGGTAGACCCGACGCGGCCGAACCGGGTCCGTCGATGCTCGGCGATATCGTGCTGTGCCCGCCGTTCGCCGCCGATCAGGCTGCCGCGGCGGGTCATTCGCTCGGACAGGAATTGGCGTTGTTGACGGTGCACGGCGTGTTGCATCTGCTGGGCTACGACCATGCCGAACCCGATGAGGAGAAGGAGATGTTCGCCCTGCAGCGGCAACTGCTCGAGGAGTGGGTCGCCGATCAGGTCGAGGCGTATCACCAGGATCGTCAGTCCGAGAAGGACCGGCGTCTGCTGGACAAGTCCAGATTCTTCGACCAACAGTGAACAGTCTTGGTCAGTTGATCGGCTCGATCGTTCTGATCGGCGGCGCCGGCCTTTTCGCGGCGACCGATGCGGCAATCAGCACAGTCTCGGTTGCCCGCGTCGAGGAACTCGTTCGCGACGAACGTCCAGGCGCGGTCCGGCTCGCCAGAGTGATGGCCGAGCGACCGCGCTTCATCAACCTCTGCGTGCTGCTCCGAATCGCCTGCGAGGTAAGCGCGACCGTGCTGTTAGCGGCTTTTCTCGACAACTACTTCGGGGTGAGTTGGGGCCTCGTCTCGGCAGCGACAATCATGACGGTGGTCAGCTTCGTCGCGATCGGCGTGGGCCCGAGGACGATCGGTCGGCAGAATGCCTATTCCATCTCGTTGTTGGCTGCGATACCGCTGCAAGCGATTTCGATAGTGCTCACGCCGGTGAGCCGGCTGCTGGTGTTGATCGGTAACGCGCTGACACCGGGTCGCGGCTTCCGCAACGGCCCGTTCGCATCCGAGATCGAACTGCGTGAGGTCGTCGACCTGGCGCAGCAGAGCGGTGTGGTGGCCGACGATGAGCGGCGGATGATCCAGTCGGTGTTCGAACTCGGCGACACCCCGGCCCGCGAAGTGATGGTGCCGCGCACCGAAATGGTGTGGATCGAAAGTGATAAGACTGCAGGCCAAGCGACCTCGTTGGCCGTGCGCAGCGGGCATTCGCGCATCCCGGTGATCGGCGAGAACGTTGACGATGTCATCGGTGTCGTCTACCTGAAAGACCTTGTCCAGAGGACGTATTACTCGAACAACGGCGGACGGGACACCAAGGTGTCCGAGGTGATGCGGCCCGCGGCATTCGTGCCGGACTCCAAACCGTTGGATGAGCTGTTGCGGGAGATGCAGCGCGATCGCGTGCACATGGTGCTGCTGGTCGACGAATACGGGGCGATCGCAGGGCTGGTCACGATCGAGGACGTGCTGGAGGAGATCGTCGGCGAGATCGCCGACGAGTACGACACCGACGAAGTCGCTCCGGTGGAAGAACTGGGCGGCAACAGGTATCGGGTATCGGCGCGGCTCCCGATCGAGGATCTCGGTGAGCTGTACGACATCGAGTTCGACGAGGACTTCGACGTCGATACGGTCGGCGGTCTGGTGGCCTTCGAGCTGGGCCGCGTTCCGCTGCCGGGCGCCGAAGTGACGTGGGACGGGCTGCTCTTGCGCGCGGAGGGCGGGCCGGATCACCGCGGACGGGTCCGTGTCGGCACCGTGCTGGTGAGTCCGACCGAGCGCACGGAGGATGGCGATGACTGAACTCGATGCCGAGGACGCCAAGCTGGTGACGCTGGCGCGCGGCGCGATGGGGCGGGCCGACGCGTCTAGTGGTGCGGCGGTGCGCGACCTCGACGGGCGCACCTATGCCGGCGCGCCCGTGTCGCTGGACACGCTCGTGCTGACCGCGCTGCAGGCCGCTGTCGCGGCGGCCGTGTCCAGCGGTGCGGCCGGACTCGAGGCCGTCGTGCTGGTCGGTGGAACAGCTGACGACGCCGGCGTCACCGCGGCGCGCGAGCTGTCGGCCGACGCCGTGGTGATCGTCACCGATCGCGCAGGCAACCCCCTATGAAGTTCGAAACTGCGGAGAGATCGCGAATCTGGCCAAATTCGCGATCTCACAGCAGTCTCGGCGCGAAAGAACCACAATGACCGAGTTCCGTTCGGGGTTCGTCTGTTTCATCGGACGGCCCAACACCGGCAAGTCGACGCTCACCAATGCCCTGGTTGGCACCAAGGTGGCGATCACGTCCAACCGGCCGCAGACCACCCGGCACACCATCCGCGGCATCGTGCATCGCGAAGATTTTCAGATCATCCTGATCGACACCCCGGGGCTGCACCGGCCCCGCACGCTGCTGGGTCAGCGGCTCAACGAACTGGTGAAGGACACCTACTCCGAGGTCGACGTCATCGGGCTGTGCATTCCCGCCGACGAGCGGATCGGGCCGGGGGACCGGTGGATCCTCGAACAGATCCGCGTAATCGCGCCAAGGACGACGCTGATCGCGATCGTCACCAAGACCGACAAGCTGCCCCGGGATCGTGTTGCCGCGCAGTTGATCGCGGTGAGCGAGCTGGTCGGCCCGGACACCGAGATCGTTCCGGTGTCGGCGACGTCCGGCGAGAACCTCGACGTGCTGACCGACCTGCTGGCGTCGCAGCTGCCGCCGGGCCCGGCGTTCTACCCCGACGGGGAGCTCACCGACGAGCCCGAGGAAATGCTGATGGCCGAGCTGATCCGCGAGGCCGCACTGGAAGGAGTGCGTGACGAGCTGCCGCACTCGCTTGCGGTGGTCATCGAAGAGGTCGAGCAACGCGAGGGCCGCTCACCGGAACAGGGGGACCTGGTCGACGTCCACGCCATCATCTACGTCGAGCGGGACAGCCAGAAAGGCATCGTCATCGGCAAGGGCGGGGCGAGGTTGCGAGAGGTCGGCACCGCGGCCCGCATTCAGATCGAAAAGCTGTTGGGCACAAAGGTTTATCTCGATCTGCGGGTCAAAATAGCCAAGAACTGGCAGCGCGACCCCAAACAGCTTGGGCGGCTTGGGTTCTGAGCGCTCGCGCGAACAACGATGCAGCGCCGTCAGCTCACAGGTAGGCGATGCAGTGCGCCGCGTCGCCGGGGGCCTGCTCGGCCACCACCGTGCCATCGAGCGTGATGCGACACCCCTGGCTTCCGGTCTTGGTCACCACGACGACCTGCAGCAGCGCCACGTCAGGACCGATCGAGACGGTCTGAGTGAAGGGTGCCGGGGTGTCCTCGGGGATCCGGCCGCCGGGATCGAGGTCGATCGAGTACACGGTGCCCGACCCCGTGACTTCGTAGACGACGGTGCGCGACTGCGCGGACGCCGGCGCGACGGCGACGCTTGCCGATACTGCGGCCGCCGCGAACGTCAGCGCCGCTACCTTCGTGAAACTGATTTCCATGGATTCTCCTCCAGCGGACCGTCAGCCCGGCGCGCCTGCGCCCGGTGTGCCGAACGGCCGACCGGGTGACTGCACCGGAGGGGCGCCGTCGCCCTTGCCGTAGACCGCCACCACGACGGTGCGGTCGATCAGATTCGCGGACCACACACCGATGTCGACGTTGGAGCAGTCCGACATGATCGCGTTGTAGTCGGGTCGGTGATACCACTGGTTGATCAACTCGATGCCGCTGATGGCCAGCGCCGGATTGATGGCCGTCGTCTCGGCGACCGGTCCGGCGTAGCCGGCGTTGCGCGCACGATCAGCCACCGTCGAACCGTCAGAACCGATATCGCCGGCCAGCGCTCGGTTGTTGAGCACGTCGTTGGTATGCCATTGCGCGGCCAGGCGCAGTTTCGGGTTGATCTTGATGTCGGTGGTGCAGCCGGCCTGATGCTGCATGGTGTACACGTTGGCGACCACGCCGTCGTTGAGCCGCTTGTTGTCGGCGCCTGCCGTCGGCGTTCCGGTGACGCTACCCGCCGCCACCACCAGGGCCGACAGTGCATATGCCCAGTTCCGCGCAGTCATGGGCGATGACTTTACGCCACCTCACCGGGCCTGATCTCCGCAATGGGATTGTCCTTCTGGCCGGTCGGGTCCGGATCCGGTGCCAATGACGGCGTCCACCACACGTGCGGCTGCTTGCTCGCCCAGCCGTTGATCGCCTCGAGCGCGGCGGCAAGCGAGACCAACAGCGGCTCACTGTTCGCCGGGCCCATGAACTGCACGCCGATCGGCAGACCCGAGGACGTGAACCCGGCCGGCACATTGATCGAGGGCCAGCCCACCAGGTTCCAGGGCCAGGTGACGGGGCACGCCCGGATCATGGCGCGGTCGGTGGCCAGGCCGCCGAGGGTGTCGAAGTCGTGCACTTCGGGGGGCGGCTGCGCGGTAGTCGGTGCCAGGACCACGTCGGCAATGTTGAAGATCCACCCGATGCGACGGTGCGACGCGGCCTCTCTTGCGCGGGCTTTGCGCAGCGTGTTCTGCGACAGCAGCCAGCCCGTGCGGATGTTGGCCCTGGTGCGCTTGTCGAGCGCGACGTCGGTGCCGAGGCGGTCCGCCCACTCGATCAACCCAGACGTCGACCGCGACAGGAAGCTCCACGACATCGCGAGGTTGTAGCCGGGGTCGGCGGACACGAGCGTGTGCCCCAGTTCTTCGAGCTGCGTCGCGGTGGCTTCCAGGGCCGCCCGGATCTCCGGATGCAGCTTGGCCCGGAAGAAGGTGTAGGGGAATTTGGTGGACAGCGCGATCCGCAGTGGGCCGGGAGCCTGGCCGACGTAATCCGACACCTGTACTGGCGGAGGCTTGTGCAGGTCACCGGGAGCGTTGCCCGACGCCGCGTCGAGCACGATTGCCGCGTCGGTGACCGTTCGGGCGAGCACGCCGTTGACCGTGATGCCGTTGAACGCTTCGGGCAGCGGCCAGGTGGAGATCCTGCCGCGCTGCGGTTTGATACCGACCAGGTGGGTCCACGCCGCGGGGATACGGACGCTGCCCGCGCCGTCGGACCCGATCGCCGCGGTCACCAGGCCTGCGGCCACAGCCGCGGCGCTGCCGCCCGACGACCCGCCCGGCGTGTGCTCGCGCGACCACGGGTTGCGGGTATGGCCGAATGCGGGTCCGCTGGTGAACGGCCATTGACCCAACTCGCAGGTGTTGGTCTTGCCGACGATCACCGCGCCTGCGGCCTTCAGCCGTCGCACGACTTCGGAGTCCTCGAGTGCCGGCCGGATCGTGCCCTCGGCGCCGAACCGGGTGGGCACACCCTTGACGTCCACGTCGTCCTTCACCGCGATTGGGATGCCGAGCAGTGGAAGGTTCTGGCCCGCTGCGCGTTTGCGGTCGGCCTCGGCGGCGTCGGCCAGCGCTTGGTCGGCCAGCACCACCCGGAATGCGTTCAGCGCGGGCTGGCTGGCCGTGATCGCATCGAGCGATCGGCGCACCAGGGCCTCGGACGTGACGGACCCACTCGCCAGCGCAAAGAGCTGCGCAGTGAGCGTCGGAAAGCGGGCGGTCTCGATCATCGCCTACAAGAATATCGGCGCTGCGTACACCGATCTGTCCGATCGCAATGGGAGACTGTTGTCATGCGGCTGTACCGGGATCGAGCGGTGGTGCTGCGTCAGCACAAGCTCGGTGAGGCCGACCGGATCGTCACCCTGCTCACCCGCGACCACGGGCTGGTGCGCGCGGTGGCCAAGGGTGTGCGGCGTACCCGCAGCAAGTTCGGGGCCAGGCTGGAGCCGTTCGCGCACATCGATGTTCAGCTGCATCCCGGTCGCAATCTCGACATCGTCACCCAGGTCCAGGCCATCGATGCGTTCGCCACGGACATCGTCAGTGACTACGGCCGCTACACCTGCGCGTGTGCGGTCCTCGAGACCGCCGAGCGGCTGGCAGGCGAGGAGCGGGCGCCGATGCCCGCACTGCACCGGCTGACCGTCGCCGCATTGCGGGCGGTGGCCGACGGCAGCCGGCCGCGAGAGCTCGTGCTGGATGCTTACCTGTTGCGCGCCATGGGAATTGCCGGCTGGGCACCGGCGCTGATCGAATGCGCCGGCTGCGCGGCGCCGGGTCCGCACCGGGCGTTCCACGTCGCGGCTGGGGGCAGTGTGTGCATACATTGCCGGCCGTCGGGGTCGATGACACCGCCGCAGGGGGTGTTGGATCTGATGGCCGCGCTGTACGACGGGGACTGGGAGCACGCGCAGACGTCGACGTCGTCGCATCGCAGCCAGGCCAGCGGTCTGGTCGCCGCGCATCTGCAGTGGCATCTGGAACGCCAGCTGCGAACGTTGCCGCTGGTCGAGCGGATGTACCGGGTCGATCCGACAGTCGCTGACCTACGAGTGTCGTTGGTCGGGCAGGATATGGCGCATGGCTACCAAGAAGGGCAAGCAGAAGTACCCACAGCTGCCCCAGGCGCCTGACGACTATCCCACTTTTCCCGACAAGTCGACGTGGCCGGTCGTCTTCCCCGAACTGACGCCCCGCAGCCACGGCAAGTTCGCCCGACCGCCGCAACACACTTCGAAGGCCGCCGCCCCCCAGATCCCGGCCGGCCAGGTGCCCAAACACGTGGCCGTGGTGATGGACGGCAACGGACGGTGGGCCACCCAGCGCGGGCTGCACCGCACCGAAGGGCACAAGATGGGCGAGGCGGTGCTCATCGACATCACCTGTGGTGCAATCGAAATCGGTATCAAGCATCTGACGGTCTACGCCTTCTCGACCGAGAACTGGAAACGCAGCACCGAAGAGGTGCGCTTTCTGATGGGATTCAACCGCGAGGTGGTTCGTCGGCGCCGCGAGAACCTGAACGACATGGGCGTCCGGATGCGCTGGGTGGGTTCACGACCGCGCATGTGGCGCAGCGTGATCAAGGAGTTCGACATCGCCGAGCAGATGACGGTCGACAACGACGTCATCACGATCAACTACTGCGTCAACTACGGGGGCCGCACCGAGATCGTCGAAGCGACCCGCGAGCTTGCGCAGCAGGCGGCCGACGGCAAGATCAACCCGGGCCGGATCAGCGAGGCGACGTTCGCCAAGCATCTTCACCGCTCCGACATTCCCGACGTCGACCTTTTCATTCGGACATCGGGGGAGCAGCGGGCGAGCAACTTCCTGCTGTGGCAGGCGGCCTACGCGGAGTTCGTGTTTCAGGACAAGCTGTGGCCCGACTACGACCGCCGCGACTTGTGGGAGGCGTGCGAGGAGTATGTCCACCGCAACCGCAGATTCGGTCGGGCGTAGATGACGCTGCAGGATCGACTGGCCGCCGTCCTCGAAGAGGTCCTACAACTGAACCGGGAAGACGACGGCGCGATCACCCTGCACCACGACGGCACGGTCGCCTCGCTGCGGGTCGTCGAAATCGCTGAAGGTCTGGAGCTGGTTTCACTCACCCAGATCCTGGCGTGGGACCTGCCGTTAGACGCCAAACTCCGTGCGGCAGTGGCTGATCACGCGCACAACACGCTTCTGGGGACGGTGTCGCTGGCGACTAAGGGCGGCCACACCCAGGTCGCGGCAGGCGCCAAGCGAAATTCCAAGAAGGCCGCGGATGTGTTGCTGCGCTACAACTTTCCCGCAGCAGGGCTGACCGACGACGCGTTACGCACACTCATCTTGATGGTGCTCTCCACGGGTTCGGATGTGCGCCGCGCCCTAGTCTGACTGCACGCCCTTCGTGCACCCGTCGCAGCGGCCGAAGATCTCGATGGTGTGGCTGACGTCGGAGAACCCGTGCTCACGTGCGACTTCGGCGGCCCACGTCTCGACCTGATCGCCCTGCACCTCGACGGTCGACCCGCAGGCCCGGCACACCAGATGGTGATGGTGGTCGTCGGAGCAGCGTCGGTAGACGGCCTCACCGGTATCGGTGCGCAGCGCGTCGACTAGGCCGGCGGCCGCCATCTGCTGCAGCGTGCGGTACACGGTGGTTAGCCCGATACCCTCACCGCGCCTGCGCAATTCGTCGTGTAGCTCCTGGGCGGACCGAAATTCATCGAGCTTGTCCAGCAGCGCCGCGATCGCGGCGCGCTGTCGGGTGGAGCGAACCCCCCCAAGGGTTCCAGAAGTCCCTGCAGGCGTCGTCACTCGTGGCCCTCCGCCGCGTGAGTTACGGCCGCGACGACGATGTCGGCGAGGTGGTGATCGACCAATCGATACATCACTTCACGTCCAGACCGCGCTCCCGCGACAACCCCTGCGGACTTGAGGATCCGCAGATGCTGACTGACCAGTGGTTGCGGCACCGCGAGGGCGTCGACGAGTTCGTGGACGCACCGCGCCGACTCTCGAAGCTGCAGCACGATCGCGATGCGCACCGGTGCGGCCAGCGCGCGCAGCAGATCTCCGGAGGTGTCGAGCACATCGCGGGACGGCAGCTCCGGGAACGGCTCACCGCTGTGGTCGTGTCCGTTCTCGACTGGTACCGAACCCTCTTCGCGCTCGCTGCCGGCGAAAGTGGAAACCGTTTTCATTATGGCGCCAGAATACATGCAGGGTTTCGCATGTCAATGCTGCGGATGCTTCTCGATAGGGTGTTACCTCGTGGCATCCATCATCGACACCGTGGCCAACCTCGCCAAGCGTCGTGGGCTCGTCTTCCAGTCCGGCGAGATCTACGGCGGCACCAAGTCGGCATGGGATTACGGCCCGCTGGGGGTGGAACTCAAGGAGAACATCAAGCGGCAGTGGTGGCGCTCGGTGGTCACCGGCCGCGACGATGTCGTCGGTCTGGACAGCGCGATCATCCTGCCGCGCGAGGTGTGGGTGGCCTCCGGGCACGTCGAGGTGTTCAACGATCCGCTCGTCGAATGCCTGAACTGCCACAAGCGGCACCGGCAGGACCACATGCAGGAGGCCTACGCCCTCAAGAAGGGGACGCGCGACACTGCCGTTGATCCAGATACGGTGCCGATGTCGGAGATCGCGTGCCCGGATTGCGGCACCAAGGGGCAGTGGACCGAGCCGCGCGACTTCAACATGATGCTGAAGACCTATCTCGGCCCGATCGAGACCGAGGACGGCCTGCACTATCTGCGTCCAGAGACCGCGCAGGGCATCTTCGTCAACTTCGCGAACGTCGTGACGACCGCACGTAAGAAGCCACCGTTCGGCATCGGCCAGATCGGCAAGAGCTTCCGCAACGAGATCACCCCGGGCAACTTCATCTTCCGCACCCGCGAGTTCGAGCAGATGGAGATGGAGTTCTTCGTCGAACCCGCTCAAGCTCCCGAGTGGCACCAGTACTGGATCGACACCCGCTTGCAGTGGTACGTCGACCTTGGCATCGACCGCGACAACCTCCGGCTTTACGAGCATCCCAAGGAAAAGCTGTCGCACTACTCCGACCGCACAGTCGACATCGAATACAAGTTCGGCTTCCAGGGCAACCCGTGGGGTGAACTCGAGGGCGTGGCGAACCGGACCAACTTCGATTTGTCCACTCACTCAAAGCATTCCGGCGTCGACCTGTCCTTCTACGACCAGGCCACCGAGACCCGATACGTGCCGTATGTCATCGAGCCCGCAGCCGGTCTGACCCGCTCGCTGATGGCGTTCCTGGTCGACGCGTACCACGAGGACGAGGCGCCCAACGCCAAGGGCGGTGTCGACAAGCGCACAGTTCTGCGACTCGATCCACGGTTGGCTCCGATCAAGGCCGCCGTGCTGCCGCTGTCGCGCAACGAAGAGCTTTCTCCGAAGGCACGCGATCTGGCCGCCGAGCTCCGCAAGTCCTGGAACATCGAGTTCGACGACGCGGGCGCGATCGGCAGGCGCTACCGCCGCCAGGATGAGATCGGCACGCCGTTCTGCGTGACGGTCGACTTCGATTCGCTCGAGGATCAGGCGGTGACGATTCGCGAACGCGATGCCATGACGCAGGATCGCGTCGCGCTCGACTCCGTCAGCGACTACCTCGCGACCCGACTCAAGGGCGCCTAGAGCTCCTAGAAGCGGCCGCCGCCACCGAACATTCCGCCTCCGCCGCCGGAGCCGCCGAACGAACCGGGACCGAAGCCGCCGCCGCCGAACCCGCCGCCGAAGCCGCCGCCGCGCATCCCTCCGCTGAGAATGTTGCCGATGAGGATGCCGCCGATGATCGCGCCCATGTTGCCCCCACCACCTCCGCCGCCGCCGCCGAACATACCCATCTGCGAGCGTTGCGCGTTCTGCATATCGGTGTTGGCGAGGGTCTGGGCCTGCGACGCCAGCATCGCCGCGCCGTTGGCATGGGCGATGGCCTCGGCCGGGTCGGTCGAGCGCTTCTCCTCTGCCGCGCCGATGTGCCGGACGGCCTCGGCCAGGCGGGTGCGGGCCTCCGGACCGACGACCCCGCGCCGGGTATCGATGAAATCGGACACCGACCTGATCCGCGACCGCGCGGTGAACAGCGCCTCGTCCAACGCCCGATGGAGTCGCTCGGTCGCCTCCCGCTCCTGCTCAACGGCGGCCAGCAGCCGGTCCAGATCCGCGTCGGCTTTGGTCAGTTCGGTGAAAGATCCCAATGGGTCAACCGATTTCGAGCGTTGTGCGGTGGCCACTGCGGCCGCCGCCGCGTCGCGGGCCTCGGCCAGTTGGGCAGCTTGCGGCGCGTTGCCCTGCTGCAGCAGAGCGCCGGCCTGCTTGATGCCGTTCTGAATGTCTTCGATCGCCGCCGGCAGCGTGGCCGCCGCTCGGCGGATATCGCTGGCAGCGCTGTCCACCGCGTCCAGCAGCCCGCGCGCCTGGGCCAAGGCGGACTCGGCCGCGCGGACGCATTCGACGAGTTCGGTCTGACGCCCTGCCACCGGCCGGAGGGCAAGATCACGCCCGCGGGTGACGTTTTCGTCGGCGAAAGTGAGCAGTTCCTTGGCCGCGTCTACGTTGCCGGCCACCGAGCTCAGCGCCGTCGCGTCGAACTCGCTGTGCAGTTGAGTGAGCTTCTGCTGCGACGGGCCGAGCCGGGCGGTGATGTCGACCACCTGTTGGGTCATCGCGTCTAGCCGGGACGGCGCGTTGATCACCAGATTCCGCAGTTCAGCGAAACCTTCTTGCTGCGCGTCCAACTCACGATCGGCCTTGGCGGCGGCAACCACCACACGAGTCAGCAAGTCGCGACGCTGCGCGGGGGTCTCCGGAATGGCGTCGTCGAGGATCTGACGGACGTTGAACGCTTGAGCGAGCGTCGTCTTCGCGTTGTTGACCGCACGCGTGAACGGCTCGGTTCGGTCCATGCCGAACTCCTCGACGGCCAGTTCGAGTTCGTGGGCGCTGGTGCGCACGGCGTTGTCGACCTCGACCACCATGGCACGCGACAGGTCGTCGAGGGCGTCGAGCGACACCGCCGTCAGTGCGCGTGGGTCGGTGGGATCGATTCGGCGTGCCGCAGCGAACTCGGCCTCGCGACGCTTGCGTCGTCGTCGTCGTTGCCAGATCATCAACAGCACGACCGCGAGTGCGATCACCCCCAGCGCCACCACCAACCCGAGCCAGCTCATACCCACGCCCGAGCCTGAGGACTGAGCGAGCCCGTCGGCCGCGCCCACCGCCGCGCCAGCCCCAGTCCATCTCGCGCAGAGCGGGTTCGATCTCGTTGCGCCGCACTCTTTCCACCTGACTTGAGCTCAGTTCGGTGGCGCTGTCGGGCACGAGGAAGGCATACGCACGATCGGCTGTGGCCACCGCCAGCAGCGCATCGAAATCACCGAGGTCGCTGGTCCGCATCGTGTTGCGCGCCCAGACTTCCGCCGGCTGGCCCGAGAACGACTCGACGTAGACGACCCACAACCGGGTCTTGCGACTGGCGTACAGCTCGTCGACCGCCGACGTCACCTCAGAAAGGCCGGCGCTGTCGAGGATGCCCGCGTTGTCCGTGACATAGCCCGGCAGGCGGAACGGCGGCTCAGCAGATGCCGACGGCGCAACAAGCGCACCGGCGGCGAACGTCACGAGCAGGAGGGTTAGCAACCGGGCGATCCGCATGGTCGCCAATCTAGTGCGCGGCACGGTCGGACCGGTTGGTGCTGGCAGACTGTGCGGCGGTGGCAGCGAATCAGGATCTCTACGACGAGTTCGACCGAGAGCGGTTGGTGGTCGAACCGCGCAAGGCTGCCGCGCTGCCGGGAACCGACACCGAGCACCGCACGGACTTCGCCCGCGACCGGGCCAGGGTGCTGCACTGCGCCGCGCTGCGCAGGCTGGCCGACAAGACCCAGGTGGTCGGACCCCGCCAGGGTGAGACTCCCCGCACCCGGTTGACCCACTCGCTGGAGGTCGCCCAGATCGGCCGCGGGATGGCCATCGGGCTGGGCTGCGACCCCGACCTGGTCGATATGGCTGGCCTGGCCCACGACATCGGGCATCCGCCGTACGGCCACAACGGTGAACGTGCCCTCGACGAACTCGCCGCCGAATACGGCGGCTTCGAGGCCAACGCGCAGAATTTCCGCATACTGACCCGTCTTGAGCCAAAAGTTCTTGACCCCCAAGCAAACAGTGCCGGACTGAACCTCACCCGGGCCGCCCTGGATGCGGTGACCAAGTACCCGTGGCGCCGGGGTGGACGGCAGCGCAAGTTCGGCTTCTACACCGACGACGCCGCCGCCGCGGAATGGCTCCGGTCCGGTGCGCCCGACGAGAGGCCATGCCTGGAGGCGCAGGTCATGGACTGGGCCGATGACGTGGCCTATTCGGTGCACGACGTCGAGGACGGTGTGGTCTCGGGCCGGATCGACATGCGGGTGCTGGCCGACGACGATTCGGCGGCCGTGCTCGGGCGGCTTGGTGAATCGAGCGGAATGGGCGCAGGACTGGCCGCCGACGATCTCGTGGCCGCCGCGGGTCGACTGTCGAACCTGCCTGTCGTCGCGGCGGTCGGCAAGTACGACGGCACGCTGACCGCGTCCGTGGCGCTCAAACGGTTGACGAGCGAGTTAGTGGGGCGCTTCGCCTCCGCGGCCATCGCCGCGACCAGGGAGGTGGCCGGAGCGGGTCCGCTGGTGCGCTATCAGGCCGAGCTTCGAGTGCCCACGTTGGTCCGGACCGAGGTGGCTGTGCTCAAGATCCTGGCGCTGCAGTTCATCATGTCCGATCCGCGGCACCTGGAACTTCAGGCTCAGCAGCGTGAACGCGTCCACCGCGTGGTCGAATGGACGCTCGCAGGCGCACCCGCCACACTCGATCCGATCTTCGTGCCGGCGTTCAACGCCGCTGCCACCGAAGGCGCCCGATTGCGGGTGGTGATCGATCAGGTCGCATCGTTCACCGAGGGGCGATTGGAGCGGTTGGAACCGGCCTAAAGCCTGATCGCGCCCGACGCCGCGCGCTCTAGACTGGCCCGGTGGCCGGGACGGCGGGTAGGAACGAAGTGACACGGGGTCGGGGGAGAATTCCCGATCGTGACATCGCGGCCATTCGTGAACGCGTTCGCATCGAGGAAGTCGTCGGCGACTACGTGCAACTGCGGCGGGCGGGTGCGGACTCACTGAAGGGCCTCTGCCCGTTCCACGACGAGAAGTCCCCGTCGTTTCACGTCCGGCCCAACCACGGCCACTTCCATTGCTTCGGCTGCGGCGAGGGTGGCGACGTCTACGCGTTCGTCCAGAAGATCGAGCACGTCAGCTTCGTCGAGGCGGTCGAACTGCTGGCTGACCGCGTGGGTTACACCGTCACCTACACCGGTGGTTCGACGACCAACGTGCAGCGCGACCGCGGCAGCCGCAGCAGGTTGCTGGCAGCCAACGCCGCCGCCCAGGAGTTCTACGCCGAGGCGCTGAAGTCCGACGAAGCCGCCCCAGCTCGCGAGTATCTCGTCGAGCGCAACTTCGACGCCGAGGCCGCCGCGAGGTTCGGCTGCGGCTTCGCCCCGTCGGGCTGGGAGACGCTGACAAAGCATCTGCTGCGCAAGGGGTTTGAGTTCAAGGAGCTGGAGGCCGCCGGCCTGTCGCGGGAGGGGCGGCGCGGCCCGATGGACCGCTTCCACCGCCGTCTGCTGTGGCCGATCCGGGCCAGCGGTGGGGAGGTGATCGGTTTCGGCGCGCGACGAATCTTCGACGACGATCAGATGGAAGCCAAGTACATCAACACTCCCGAGACCGTGCTCTACAAGAAGTCGGCGGTGCTGTTCGGCCTCGACCTGGCCAAGCGCGACATCGCCAAGAGCCACCAGGCGGTCGTGGTGGAGGGCTACACCGACGTGATGGCGATGCACCTCGCCGGGGTGACCACTGCCGTCGCCTCCTGCGGCACCGCGTTCGGCGACGAGCATCTGTCGATGCTGCGCCGACTCATGATGGACGACAACTTCTTTCGGGGTGAGCTGATCTATGTGTTCGACGGCGACGCCGCGGGACGCGCAGCGGCGGTCAAGGCCTTCGAGGGCGAACAGAACCTCGCCGGGCAGTCTTTCGTCGCCGTGGCCTCAGAGGAGAAATTGGCCGGGATGGATCCGTGTGACATCCGGCTCCATTTCGGCGACGGGGCGCTGCGCGACCTGGTGGCGCGGCGCACCCCGCTGTTCGAGTTCGCAATTCGCACCGCACTGGCCGAGCATGACCTCGACAGCGCGGAAGGCCGGGTGAACGCGTTGCGGCAGTGCGTGCCGATGGTCGCCGGGATCAAGGAAAGCATGTTGCGCGACGAGTACGCGCGACGCGTCGCGGGTTGGGTCGGCTGGGCCGACGTCGCGCAGGTGATCGGCAGGGTGCGCGAGGAGGCGCAGAAGCGCGGTATGCCCGAGCGCGGGGGTCGCCGTCGCGCCGCGGTGTCCGAACAGGCCGCGGCGCGCCAGGCCCGCCCCGCGTCGCCCGCGGCCGAACGCCCCGATCCGGCCGACCCCACGCTGTGGCCCCAGCGTGAAGCGCTGAAATCCGCCTTGCAATATCCCGCGCTGGCCGGGCCGGTGTTCGACTCGCTGACCGTGGAGAGCTTCACCCATCCCGGCTATGCGGCGGTCCGGTCAGCGATCGGTGCGGCCGGGGGCGCATCCGCGGGACACTCGGGCGGCCAGTGGATCGATGCGGTGCGGTCGCAGGCGGCGTCGGAGGCCGGTGCGGGCCTCGTCAACGAGCTCGGTGTGGAAGCCATCAACGTCGAGGACGACGACAAAATGCCGCGCTACATCGCCGGAGTGCTGGCCCGACTGCAGGAAGTGTGGGTCGGACGCCAGATCGCCGAGGTCAAGTCCAAGCTGCAGCGCATGTCACCGGTCGACCAGGGCGACGAGTACCACGCGCTGTTCGGGGACCTGGTCGCAATGGAGGCGTATCGCCGCAGCCTGCTAGAACAGGCCAGCGGCGACGACCTCACTGCGTGATGTCACGTAACGCGATAGGGTAGGCCCGCGAATCAACCGTCGGGGGACGGTTAGAGAAAGGCCACTCGTGACATCGACCAAGCACCAGGCTCGGCGGCTCCTCGCTGCAGGCGCGTTTGCGGTCGCCGCGGTGGCGGCGCCGTTCGCAGCATCAGCGTTGACCTCGACCGCTGCTTCCGAGGATCTCGCCGGTCCGGCTTGTCTGGCGTGGTTCGGCAACAAGGAAGACGGTCACTGCCTGTCGTATTCGAACGGCTTTCCGATTGCCGGCGGTACGCCGTCATTCCAATTCGGCGGCGCCGGCGTCGTCGGCGGGAACTGGTCCAGCGGACCTGTGATGCCGGGCCAGACCATCAACCGGCCGATCGGCTAACTAGCGCCGCCGGCCTTTTGGTGCGGCCTCCGGTCCGATCACGGTCGTTCCGTGGTCGATCTCCGTCAGCGTGACCATCGGCGCATCCGGTGAGACACGATCGGCAATCTTGCGACGACCTGCGTCGAGCACTGCCTTGGCCGCCGGGCTCTCCGTCACCGCCTTGTAGGTACCAGCGATCTGTTCATACCGCCGTCGGCCCGCCTTCGTACCCAAGACGTAGCCGACAGCCAATACGGCGAGATACCGGATCACAAAATCCCTCCCGAACGACGGTGTAATTGCTATCCATCCTGCCTCACTTGGCCGGGTGCGCGTGGGGCGGCGGCGCATTGGCGATGCGAGTGGGACGTACGCTAAAGTCATCCCTCGATCCGCGCTGACAACACCGCCGCGGACGGGCAGTCCCCTGTAGCTCAATTGGCAGAGCGTTCGGCTGTTAACCGGAATGTTGGTGGTTCGAGTCCACCCGGGGGAGCAAGGTCTATCGAATGCGCGATGGCCCAGGTATCGCGCATTTTCCAAGAACTCTCCAAGGCGCCTGCCCGAGTCTGGGCCCATGTTGATACGACGCACCTCAGACTGGATCCTCGGAACGGCGATGGCCGCAGCCGTCGCGCAATCCACGCACGTTACGCATTTGAGGCGGATGGCGGAGGCCTTCGCCGACGCCTTCGAACCCGACCTCGACGCATGGGAGCACATCCCGGTGGCGCACGCCACCGCGGAACACGCTGCGTGAGTGTGACTACCAGCAGGCTTGACGCCGGTCGGCCTGGAACAGGTTGTCAGCGGCACACGGTCCCGCATTGGCCGACACCAGATCCCGAACCTGGTTGTACAGATCGACCGTCGCCGTGGTGGCCAGTCGCGCGGCGAGATCGAAATTGTTGATGGGTGGGTTGCTGCCTGGGACCTGGATGATGCCGCGTGGCGTGTTCCACGCGTCCTTGTTCAGCGTGGAGTGGCATTCGATGAATCCCGGTGGCGGTCCGCCTGGAGGGCAACCACCCAGCGGGTCGTCGTGGTTGGACTGGATATCGAAGTAGCCGGTGTGCAGACCCGGAGGGAACGCCGCAGGGTCGCAGGTGGGCATCAGCGGGGGCGGCATCCGGTCCGGCTGGTTGATCGCGATGCTGTCTTCGATCCAATTGGAGTGGGAGTAGAAGTCCTGCAGCGCGTGTGCGAGTCCGCCGAATGCGGCGCGCGCGGCGGGTCCGTCGACCAGATCGCTGCCGCCGGGGCCTGCGGGTCGGGCGCCGGCGAGGATGATCGGGGTGAAGAAGTTCCACGCCTCCTGCGTCAGATTGCAGATCTCAACGGGGTTGTTGGCGTTGTCGATGTGGCGAAACTCGTCGGCAAAGAACGCGTCGCTGCCGACCGCACCGGCACCCGGTGGCGGGCCGACCAGGATCTGGCCGATCGCGGCCTGATCAACCCCGAGAGGCTGCAAGGCGTCGCGGGTGATGCGGTCGTGGTTCTGGATCTGAAAAGCGTGCGCCGGCGGGGCGAGCGCACCAACGACCGCGGCGGTTGCTGCTACAGCTACGGCAATCGAAAGACCCATCTTGGGTCGGTGGGACGAGAACATCGACTACCCCCTCTGGGTGTGGCGGGCCCGCTCGGACCACCGATCATGAATTCTGTCAGCGTCTGACACGGAACATCTCAGAAATCGCTGGAATTGTGACTTGCCGCACGCCAGTTGGGGCGTGTGTTGCCTATGTGTCGACGATGTTCTCCGGATGCAGCATTTCGGCGTAGCGAAGCTGCTCAGGTATGCCGAAGCCGTCGACGAGTAGTTCGGCGTGGGGCCGCAGATCGCGGCATCGCTCGTTGATGCCACGGGTGACGGCCTTGGCACGTTCGGTCGACAGGAAGCGGTGTTCCATGAACCACGCCCGGTCCTCCTCGATCACCGTCAGCGCGTACAGGTCGCAGACCAAATTCAGAATCTCTCGCGCCTCCTGCCCTTCAACAGACGTGGATTCGCAGGAGTCGATGCCTGCGACGAACGCCTCCAGGATGATGCGGTCAATGTGTGCCCGCGCCGTGTGCAGCACATGGTCCTGCACCGAGTTGAACGCATCGAACGCGCTCATCTCCTTGGACTTGCCCTGCAGCCGGCGCGCCACGGTGGAGAGCATGTACTCCTCGCGGTCCTCGAACATCTTGACCTGAGTGCCGCGGTTGAAAAGGCTGCCTTCCTCCTCGTTGTCCTGGCGAGTGTCGAGAATCGTCTGCATGATCGTCTCGGCCGCAGTGCGTTTGAGCACCCGCTCGCCGGCGAAGTTGGCCGCGAACCGCACCCACTCGACGGGGCTCATACCCTTGATGTCGTCGGCGTAGGTGGTGAGCAATTCCTTGGCGACGAGCTGGGTGAGCACGTGGTTGTCGCCTTCGAAAGTGGTGAATACGTCGGTGTCGGCCTTCAGCGCGATCAGCCGGTTCTCGGCCATATACCCTGCGCCGCCGCAAGCTTCGCGGGCCTCCTGGATCGCGCGAGTGGCGTGCCAGGTGTTGGCGGCCTTGAGCCCCGCGGCCCGTGACTCCAACTCACGCTGCTCCTCGGGATCGGGATCGTCGGCCGTCTGAAGCTCATGACACTTCGCGACGAGCTCGTTCTGCGCGAACTGCAGCGCATAGGACTTCGCGATCAACGGGAACAACCGGCGCTGATGCACCAGGTAGTCCATGATCAGCACCTCGTTGTCCTCGCCGGGCGCCTCGAACTGCCTGCGTTCCAGTGCATATCGGGTCGCGATGTCCAGCGCCACCCGCGCGGCCGCACCCGCGCTTCCGCCGACAGTGACCCGTCCGCGGATCAACGTGCCGAGCATCGTGAAGAACCGTCGGCCCGGATTCTCGATCGGCGAGGAGTACGTTCCGTCCTCGGCCACATCCGCGTACTTGTTGAGCAGGTTCTCGCGCGGGACGCGGACATGGTCGAACTGGATCCGTCCGTTGTCGACGCCGGGCAGGCCGCCCTTGTAGTGGCAGTCGCTGGTCGTCACCCCCGGCAGATCGTTGCCCTCGTCGTCGCGGATCGGCACGACGAAACAGTGCACGCCGTGTCCTTCCCCGTCGGGGGTGATCAGCTGTGCGAAAACCGCGGCGACGCGGGCGGTTTCGGCGGCACCGCCGATGTAGTCCTTGCGCGAGGTACGGGTAGGCGAGTCGATCACGAACTCCCGCGACGCGGGATCGTACGTCGCCGTGGTCTCCAGGGCCTGCACATCGCTGCCATGGCCGGTCTCGGTCATCGCGAAGCAGCCCAGCAGGTCCAGATCGATGATGCGCTGGACGTACGCCTCGTGGTGGCGTTCGGTGCCCAGGTTCTCGACGGCCCCGCCGAACAGGCCCCACTGCACGCCGGCCTTGACCATCAGCGACAGGTCGGACATGGCGAGCATCTCGATCTGAGTCACCGCCGCGCCGACGTTCCCGTTGCCGCCGTGTTCCTTCCTGAACCCGTCTTCGGCGGCCCCTTGGGAGGCCATGATCTTCAACTGTTCCGCCACCTTGGTGCGGGCGATGACGGTGTTCGGCGTGTAGTGCGGCCGGAAGACCTCGCTGGAGAGTTCCTCACGCATCTGGTTCTTCACATCACGCCAGCGGCCGTCGAGAGCGTTGCGTAGATGTTGCGCAATGGTGGTCATGACTCGACCGTAGCCCTTCGGGCGTGCCCGGAAACTGTGATGTGGCAAACGTAGCCAAACCTTGCTGGACCAGGCCAAACCAGTGGCGTTGAATCGACACCATGTCACGGTCGGGTAGGGACGGACCGGTAGCCCCGACGGGCGTACCGCACAGCGCCACACACCGGCACTCCGACGTGACGGGTGGCTGGTTGCGCGCGGCGACTTTCGGGGCGATGGACGGCCTAGTGAGCAACACGGCACTCATTGCGGGCGTCGGGGCGGCGGCCAGCGCACATACGGTCCTGCTCAGCGGTGTGGCGGGGTTGTTGGCCGGCGCCTCCTCGATGGCTATGGGGGAGTACACGTCGGTCACGACCGCCAACGAGCAGATCGACTCCGAAGTCATCGTCGAACGACGCGCCTTTCGCAAGCATCCGCAGGCCGAGAAGAGCGAGCTGGTGGCGATGCTGATGAACATGGGGTTGGAGCGGGACACCGCCGTCACGGCCACCGAGGAGATCCACCGCGACGAGGATCGCGCCCTGAACTTCCACCTCGTCCAGGAACTGGGTATCGACCCCAGCGAGAAGCCCTCACCGTGGGTCGCGGCAGGATCGTCATTCGCGATGTTCACCGTCGGTGCGATCGTCCCGCTGATCCCGTACCTGCTCGGGTTCGAGTCGCTGTGGGCCGGCCTGCTGTGTGGCGGTGTCGGGTTGATCGTCGCCGGCGGTGTGGCCGCGCGCTTCACGAAGCGGCCAGCGTGGTTTGCGTCGTTGCGGCAGCTGGCATTCGGAGCGGTCGCCATCGCCGCCACCTATTTGGTCGGGACCCTCATCGGTACAGTCACCGGGTGAGGCAATTGCGGTGCGGCCTGTTGGCCGTCGCTTTGTGCCTTGTCGCCTGCAGCCCTGCGCACACATCATCGACGGGCTTGGACTACCTCGGGCAGATCAGCTTCCCGACGGGCACCGCGTTCGATGACACGACGGTCGGGGGACTTTCGGCGATCAGTTACGACCCGGTTCGTCAGGTTTACTACGTGATCAGTGACGACCGCTCGGTGCGGAATCCCGCGAGGTTCTACACCATCCGAATCATGTTGCCGAACAACAGATTGACCGGAATCGAGTGGCTCGATTCCACGCCGCTGCTGGACCGCAGCGGCGCGCCCTTCCCGCCGCTGTCGCCCGACGCCACGCCGCCGGTGATCCCGCCGGACCCCGAGGGCATCGCCTTCGACGAACGCCGTCAACAGCTGTACTGGTCCAGCGAGGGGGAGCGGATCATCAAAGACCCGAACCGGCCGGTGCTGTTGGATCCGTGGGTCCGTGCCGCCGGGCTCGACGGCGCGTTCCGCAGCGAGTTCGCGCTGCCGCCAGTGCTGTCGATGTCGCAGCGGGAGACGGGAACCAGGAGCAACAGCGGCCTCGAGGGCCTCACGTTGACGCCGAGCGGCGACTTTTTGTTCGCAGGTATGGAAGACCCAGGATTCACCGACGGCAGCCTGCCGACCGCCGACGCCGGCGCCCTCACGCGCATCACCCGGTTCGACGTGTCGACGGGTGCCGCCACCGCGCAGTACGCGTACCCGTTGGACCCGATCACCGCGCCGAACGGCGGGGCGAACGGGCTGTCGGATCTCGTGGCGCTCGACGACGACAACTTCCTGGTCATCGAGCGCTCGCACGGCACCCACAACGTCGCGCGTATCTACCGGGCCAGCATCGCCGGAGCCGACAACATCCTGGGCAGAGCCTCACTTGCGAATGCGACGCCGACGGCGATGACCAAGAGCTTGGGTCGCCGACCTGTCGACGATGTCCGAGGTTCAGAATCTGGACAACGTCGAGGGAATCACGTTGGGTCCGAAGCTGTCGGACGGCAGGCAGGTCGTGGTGCTCGTGACCGATGACAACTTTTCAGACGACCAGATGACGCAGTTCTACGCGTTCGCGCTCTCGTGATTTCGGTGCGCTGACGTTCGCTGAGCGACTTGTGGTGTCTCGGGACATCGCTGACACTTTTGTCTTGGGACATCGCTGACACTCATGGTGCCGGTTTGGGCTCGCGAGTGCGATAGGTACGGGTGTTTGGTTCGGCGGGTTGGTGGTAGCGGGCGGGGTCGGCGGTGAATGCGCGGACGAGTCGGTTGCCGCTGAAGATCGCGATGTGGTCACCGTCGCGGATGACGTCGCATTCGTGGCCGGCCCAGCGCAGGCCGACGTTGATCCTGTAGGGCGCAGCGCACACGTAGCCCGACTGCTCGCCGACGGTGTGGTGGCTGACGAACACGGGTGCGGGAAGTGGGCGGTCGGCTGGGCGGGCCTTGGCGGTGGCGTGAAACGCCTCGGCCGGGGTGGCTCCACGCAGCGCACGGTGGGGCCGTTGGTGGTTGTAGAAGCTGCGGAACTCCTCGAGCAGGTCGTTGAGTTCGGCGACGGTGGCCGCCGGGTCCCGCGCGGACAGCCACTTCTTCAGTGTCTGCCAGAACCGCTCGATCTTGCCGCAGGTCTGCGGATGAAACGGTGCCGAGTTGATCGTGCGCACACCAAGGGCGCGCAGGTTGATCTCGAACGCCGATTCATGCGCATGGAATCTACCGGTGTAGACGATTCCGTTGTCCGACAACGACATCGACGGTATCCCACACTCGTCGATACCAGCCATGATGACCGACCAGACGAGGTCACCGTCGGCGTCGCCGGCATCGGCGCGCAACCCCACGGCATAGCGGGAGTGGTCATCGAGGCTGCCCGCGATGGCCACCGCACTGCCACCGGCAAGCCACCATCCGGTCCAATCTGACTGCCAGCATTCATTGGGCCGCGCGAACACGAACCGCTTCGTCGCCGACTTCGGACGTTTCTGCGGCTGCGGGGTGATCAGCCCGCGGCGGGTCAGGATCTGCCACACCGTCGACGGCGACGGCACTGCCTGCACACCGTCGCGTTGCAATGACCACACGATCGATTGGGCGCCGTGATCTCGCCCCTGCTCGATCAACTGTTTGCGGCGGCGCACCACCAGGTCCTCGACCTCGGGGCAGGTCTGACCCGGCGAGGTCAATGGCCGTCGGGACCGATCCTGCAGCCCGTCGATCCCACCGTCACGGAAGCGCCCACGAAACTTGTAGAACGTCTGCCGACTGATGTGCTCGCGGCGACAGAACTCCGCCACGTTGTCCACTTGCCCGGCCAACGCCGCAGCCATCCGAATGTCCATTGCCGTCACCTTCTGGGCCATGAACCATCGTGGTCGAGGCCCTACTCAGGTGTCAGCGATGTCTCAAGACATACCGGTGTCAGCGATGTCCCCGAACAGGACAGTTCGATGAGCGAACGTACGCGCACCGAAATCGCTGATATGGGGAGTGGTTTGTCAAGTGGGCAGGGTGAAGCGGCGGCCGCAACCGTCGCTGCGGCCGCCGCTTCGTTGACCAGGTGAGCGTTCGTGGGTGCCGAGCGTGTCGTGTCGACGCGTGTCAGTCTGATATGCGCGGGTTGGTTACCGCAGGACGGGTCTTCGAGTCGGAGTGGATCGCAGGTCTAGTAATCGAGCGTGATCAGTTGCAGGGCAACATGATTGCTCATAGCGATTTCCGCGGGTCACTCCAAGACGCTTGCCGATCACCTCGATACGGACACCTGGACGATTCAGTTGTTCTCAGTCGTCCATGACGGCCAACGACCAGCACCAGCCGGCCAACTCGCGGGCGATGGCGGCATTGGCCACCACTGGACGCTTGCGGCGTTCGTTGAACCGCAGCCAGCGGGCGTGCAGTCGCCGGTTGGCGGCCTGCCCGCGAGCTCGCGCTGCCGGTGGGGCGGCATCCCAGCGACGCCGCATCACCTCACCGGGCCGATACGACGGCCGGTGATGCCAAGCCGCCTCGATCAACAACCGGCGGGCGTGGCCGTTGCCGGTGCGGGTCAACCCGCCCTGGACCCTGTTGTCTCCCGAGGAGTACTCGCATGGCACCAGCCCCAGATAGGCGCCGATCGAACGCCCGCTCAGCCGGTGCCAGTCGCCGATCTCGGTGGCCAACCCGAACGCCGTCAACGTCGAGACCCCGCGCAGACACCCCAGCCGCGTCACCACCGGGGTGAACGTGGAATCGGCGGCCATCGCGGTGATCGCCGCATCCAGGCGGCCCCGGCGAGCGGTGGTGGTCAACACCGTGTCGAAGGCGGTGTCATAGGCGATCGCCAGCGCGGGGTCGTCGAACCGCTGGCTCTGCAGCCACCGTTCGTGATTTCGTGACCAGGCCGTTCCGCCGTAGTAGACGATCCCTCGGCGCAGCAGCAGCTTCGAGAGCCGATGACGGGCGGCCATCAGGTCCTTGCGGCAGGCCTCCCGCGCCCGGAACAGATCACGCGCAGATTCCTGCTCCACGCTGGGGATCTCGACTTCGACGATCTCGCCCAGATGCAACAACCGGGCCAGATGACGGGCATCGCGCTTATCGGTCTTGACCCGATCGCCGACCGGGCGCTGCAACTTCGACGGCGCGGCGACCGAACACCTGATCCCGGAGGCATTGATGCTGCGGGCCAACACGAAACCCGTCGGGCCCGCCTCATAGGTCGCAGCAACCGGCCCGGGCAGATCACCCAACCACGCCAGAATCTCCCCGTGATCCGGAGTCAACCGCCGCTCGAAGAGCTCCCCGGTCTCACCATCAAGACCGCATGCGACCACCGATCGTGCGTGCACATCCAAACCAACACTCGTACGCTGAACCTTCACTGGGGCCTCCCACATCTGTGGCTCTACCGGCCAGGACCACATTCCTGTCGGCAACCCACGTTCACATGTGAGCGGGGCCCCAGCCCCTCATACCGTCTAAGTATCGCTGCCGACGGTGATAGCGACCGCCTCGCTGACATCGTCGAGTTCCTCTTCGTCGTCGATGCCCGTCAGATGCGAGCGGGTAAGCGCCAGGACCCCGGCACCGAGCAACACCGCGCCGGCGCCCACCCAGTAGGGGACGTGCATGTTGATCTGCTCGCCGAGCACACCTGCCAGCCACGGCGCCAGCGCGGCTCCGGAGAACCGCACAAAGCTGTAAGCCGCAGAGGCCACGCCTCTCTCGACGGGCGCCGCCTTCATCACGGTTTCGGTGATCAACGTGTTGTTGATGCCGATGAACAGGCCGGACACCACCACACATGTCGCAAGCAGGGTCTTGTTTTCCGTGCCGACGGCCATCACGACCAGGGTTGCCGTCATGGCCAGTAGGTTCACCAGCAGCGTCGGCACCGTGCCGAAGCGGTGCTGCAGTCGCGGCGCCACGACGACCGACGTGAACGCCAACGCGACGCCCCAGCCGAAGAAGATCAGCCCGATCTCATGCGCGTTCATGTCGAGCGGGAACGGCGTGAACGCCAGCAGCGTGAAGAAGCCGAAGTTGTACAGCAGTGCGGTGATTGCCACGCCCAGCAGCCCGCGGTGGCGCAGTGCCCGGAACGGGTCGGCCAACGTCGTCGCACGCTGCGCGGGTGGCGTCGACGGGAGAAGGAATGCCGTGACGACGACGGCGACGGCCATCAGCGCCGACACCCCGAAGAACGGCCCGCGCCACGAGATCGACCCGAGGACACCGCCGACGAGCGGGCCGACGGCGATGCCCAGCCCCAGCGCGGCCTCGTACAGGATGATCGCCTGCGCCACCGAGCCGCGCGCCGAATTTACGATGGTGGCCAACGCCGTCGCGATGAACAGCGCATTTCCTAGCCCCCAAAGTGCCCGCCAGCCAACGATTTCCATGACGCTGCCCGACATGCCGGCCAGGCCCGCGCCGGCGATGATCACGACGAGGCCGAGTAGCAGTGTGCGTTTCGGACCGATCCGGCTCGAAACCACGCCGGTGATCAGCATGGCCACGCCCATCACCGCCATGTAACTGGTGAACAACAGTGACACCTGCGACGCGGATGCGTTCAGGTTGTCGGCTATCGGCTTGAGAATCGGGTCGACGAGACCGATACCCATGAACGCGACGACGGACGCGAAGGCAACGGCCCAAACAGCTTTGGGTTGACGCCACATACGGGCGGATGCTCCTTTAAATCGCTGTTATTTGGTGGTGGTGGGGGAGGCCACGTCCGCGAGAAGTCCGCGCAGAACCCGGACGGCCTCACCGAGTGCCCGCCGGTCCGCGGCATCGAGGCGCTCGAGATACGGGTCGATGGCCGCGCCGCGGTCCACTCGCACCTGCCTCAGTGTTTCGATTCCCTTGGTCGTGATCTCGATGAGCACGGCCCGCGCGTCGGTTGCGTCAACGGTGCGTGACACGTAACCGCCGTCTTCGAGCCTGCGCACCTGGGTTGTCATCGTCGGCTGTGAGCAGTGATCCAGCGCTGCGAGGTCGGATATGCGGGTCGGCCCCTGGTCTTCGATGGTCGACAGCAGCCGCGCCTGAGCGAACGGCAGCGGCAGCCGGGCACGTTGGGTGGCGAGTCGATTGATCCGGGCGACCACGGCCAGCAGGTCAGCGCCGAGGGTCTGAGTCATGGTTCTATGATTACATAGATTTACTATGCAGTTCAAACCACGGCCGGTTTGATTGCTGGTCGCAGTGAGGCGATGCCCGTTCTTAGAGAACGACTGGCAGAATCGTGCAATGGCCGTGACCGGGGATTCGAGCGTGACTCGACGTTCCGGCGCGCTGAGCCCGGGCGAACTCGCCCAGGCGTCGGTGATTGCGGCGCTTTCCGCCGCCACGGCGATCATTGCCGTCGTCGTTCCGTTCGCGGCAGGCCTATCGTTGCTCGCCACCGTCCCGATGGGACTGCTGGCCTACCGGTACCGACTGCGCGTGCTGCTCACCGCCACTGTGGCCGGCGCGATCATCGCGTTTCTCATCGCCGGCCTCGGCGGTTTCATGACGGTCGTCAACTGTGCCTACATCGGTGGACTGACCGGCATCGTCAAGCGACGCGGGCGCGGCACGTTGACCGTCTTTCTCAGTTCGCTTGTCGCCGGCGCGTTCTTCGGCGTGCTGACCGTGACCGCGCTGACCATCCTCGTGCGGCTGCGCCACCTGGTCTTCGAATCGGTGACCGCCAACGTCACCGGACTCGCCGCGATCATCGCGCGCATCCCGAACATGGAAGGCTTCGCCGACCAACTCAAACGCGACTTCGCCACTGCACTGGACTACTGGCCGTACCTGTTCTTCGCGTCCTCGGTCTGGTCCATCGCGATGGTCACCCTCATCGGCTGGTGGGCGTTGTCGCGGGTGATGTCGCGGCTGCTGACCATTCCCGATGTGCACAAGCTCGAGTCCTCGGCCGACACCGGGGCGATCGCGCCCGTTCCGACGCACCTGCGCGACGTGCGCTTCCGCTACCCGAGCGCCGATCACGACGCGCTTGGGCCGGTATCGCTGAACGTCGAACCGGGCGAGCACCTCGCCATCACGGGTGCCAACGGTTCGGGCAAGACGACGCTGATGCTGATGCTGGCCGGACGCGAACCCACTGCCGGGACCATCGAACGGCCCGGCGCGGTGGGGCTCGGGCGCCTCGGTGGCACGGCGGTGATCATGCAGCATCCCGAGAGCCAGGTACTGGGTACCCGTGTCGCCGACGACGTGGTGTGGGGTTTGCCGCCCGGCACGACCACTGACATACCCAAGCTGCTCGGCGAGGTCGGCTTGGACGGGCTGGCCGAGCGCGACACCGGTGGCCTGTCCGGAGGTGAACTGCAGCGTCTCGCGATGGCTGCGGCGCTTGCTCGTGAGCCCTCCCTGCTGATCGCCGACGAGGTCACCAGCATGGTGGACCAGGACGGTCGCGGAGCATTGATGGAGGTGCTTTCCGGGCTGACGAAGCATCACGACATGTCGTTGGTACACATCACCCACTACAACGACGAGGCCGATGTCGCCGACCGCGCCGTCAACCTCACCGGAAACGGCGGCGCCGCCGACAACACCGACATGGTCGAGACCGCGTCGGCACCCGCGGCGACGGTGGCGGCGGGCCACCACTCCGACAAGGCCCTGCTCGAACTAAAGGGTGTCAACCACGAATACGGCAGCGGAACACCCTGGGCCGCAACGGCACTGCGCGACATCACCTTCACCGTCAACGAGGGCGACGGGTTGCTGATCCACGGCCTCAACGGTTCCGGAAAGTCGACGCTGGCGTGGATCATGGCCGGACTGACCGTCCCGACCGCAGGCAGCTGCCTCCTCGACGGCACCCCGGTATCGGATCAAGTTGGCGCCGTAGCGATCTCGTTCCAAGCGGCCCGCCTGCAGTTGATGCGCGGCCGGGTGGATCTGGAGATTGCTTCGGCAGCCGGGTTCTCGCCGCGTGACCGCAGCCGGGTGGACAAGGCGCTGGCCACCGTCGGTTTGGATTCGGGCCTCGCGAAGCGACGCATCGATCAGCTCAGCGGCGGCCAGATGCGCCGTGTGGTGCTCGCCGGGCTGTTGGCCCGTAAGCCGCGCGCGCTCATCCTCGACGAGCCGCTCGCCGGGCTGGATGCGACCAGTCAGCGTGGGCTGCTGCGACTCCTTGGCGAGTTACGGCGCAACGCAGGCCTGACATTGGTCATCATCTCCCACGACTTCTCGGGTCTGGAGGAGGTGTGTCCGCGCACCCTGCATCTAAAGGACGGGGTTTTGGCGGCGACACCGACGACGGCGGGAGGCAGATCGTGACGGCCCCGACCGCGAACCCGCGGCAGCGCAGGCAGGTCGTGCTGCTACGGCCCGTGCCGGGCAACAGCGCCGTCCATCGACTCTGGGCCGGCACGAAACTCCTCATGGTGGCCGCCATCGGCATCTTGATGACCTTCTACCCCGGTTGGGTTCCCATCGGCGCGGTAGCCGTCTTGGTGCTGGTTGCCGCACGGATCGCACGGATTCCCCGAGGTGTACTGCCCTCGATTCCGGGCTGGCTCTGGATTCTGGTGTTTTTCGGCGGCCTGACTGCGACGTTCGCGGGCGGGGGCCCCGTGATCGATGTCGGCTCGGTCGAGATCGGGTTGGGCGGGTTGTTCAACTTCTTGCGCATCACTGCGCTGTCGATCGTCCTGCTGGGCCTCGGTGCCATGGTGTCGTGGACGACGAACGTCGCCGAAATCGCCCCCGCTGTCGCCAAATTGGGACGGCCGCTGCGTGCGCTGCGCATCCCCGTCGATGAGTGGGCGGTGGCGCTGGCTTTGGCATTGCGCGCTTTCCCGATGCTGATCGACGAATTCCGTGTCCTTTACGCGGCGCGCCGGCTCAGGCCCAAGGATGTGGCGTCGACGAGGCGGGGGCGCTTTCACAACGCGTGGCTCGAGCTGATCGACCTGCTCGCGGCGGCCGTGGTTGTTGCATTGCGGCGAGCCGACGAGATGGGCGATGCCATCACCGCTCGCGGTGGCGCGGGCCAGATCTCGGCGTCGCCGTCGGGCCCGAAGGCGATTGACTGGTGGGCTCTGGCGATAGTGACCGTGGTGTGCGGCACTGCACTCGCCCTGGAGCTCACGATCCTGGGCACCAGCGCCGTCACGGGCTGAGGCTCCCTGTCGCTTTCGCGACGCCTCGGGGCCGCCATTACGGTGGAGGGTGTGACAGCGCAACGCCAAGTCGACGCCGACTTCCTCGAGCTGCCGCGCCATGACCTGGCCGATGCGGCACTATCCGCGGCAGTGGCCGCCGGCGCCAGCTACGCCGACCTGCGTATTCATGCGATCACGACGGAACACGTCCAGCTACGCGACGGCGAGCTCGAGGCCGCCGTCGTCAACCGCGAAATCGGCCTGGCGGTGCGGGTCATCGTCGACGGCACGTGGGGTTTCGCCTCGCACGCCGAGCTGCAGCCCGGCACCGCCGCCGAGACCGCACGACGGGCCGTGCACGTGGCGGCGACGCTGAAGCCCTTGAACGCCGAGCGCATCGAACTGGCCCCTGAACCGGTGTACTCCGACGTCAGCTGGGTGTCGGACTATCGCATCGACCCGTTCGCCGTCGCCGCCCCGGACAAGATCGCGGTGCTCGGCGAGTACTCAGGACGGTTGATGGCCGCCGACGGCGTCGACCATGTGTCGGCCGGCCTGCACGCGATGAAGGAGCAGACCTTCTACGCCGACACGTTCGGCTCGTCGATCACCCAGCAGCGGGTCCGGCTGATGCCGACGCTGGACGCCGTGACCGTGGACGCCGCGGCGGGCACGTTCGAAACGATGCGCACGTTGGTGCCGCCGATGGCCAGGGGCTGGGAGATCGTCGCGGGTGACGACGTGTGGAACTGGTCCGACGAGCTGGCACAGCTGCCGTCGCTGTTGGCCGAGAAGGCCAAGGCGCCCAGCGTTTCGGCGGGGCCGACGGACCTGGTGATCGACCCGACCAACCTGTGGCTGACCATCCACGAATCGATCGGGCACGCCACCGAATATGACCGCGCGATCGGCTACGAGGCGGCGTACGCCGGCACGTCGTTCGCGACCCCGGACAAGCTGGGCACGATGCGCTACGGCTCGCCGGTGATGAACGTCACCGCTGACCGGACTGTCGAATACGGCTTGGCCAGTGTCGGTTTCGACGATGAAGGGGTGCGGGCGCAGAGCTGGGACCTGGTGCGCGACGGGATCTTCGTCGGCTACCAACTTGACCGCGTGTTCGCCCCGCGCCTTGGTGTCGCGCGGTCCAACGGCTGCTCGTATGCCGACTCGCCGCATCATGTGCCGATCCAGCGGATGGCCAACGTGTCGCTGCAGCCGGGAACCGACGACCTGAGTACCGATGATCTGATCGCCCGCGTGCAGGACGGCATCTACATCGTCGGCGACAAGTCGTGGTCTATCGACATGCAGCGCTACAACTTTCAGTTCACCGGGCAGCGGTTCTTCCGCATCCGCGACGGGCGCCTGGACGGCCAGCTGCGCGATGTCGCGTACCAGGCGACCACGACCGATTTCTGGGGGTCGATGGAAGCGGTCGGCGGGCCGTCGACGTGGCGCCTCGGCGGCGCATTCAACTGCGGGAAGGCGCAGCCGGGCCAGGTCGCGGCCGTCAGCCATGGCTGTCCGTCGGCGTTGTTCCGTGGTGTGAACGTGCTCAATACGCGTGACGAGTCGGGGCGGTAGTCGGTGATCGGAGCACAGCAGGTAGTCGACACTGTCCTGGCCGAGGCCGGCCGGCTCGGAAAGGCTGACGAGACCATCGTCCTGGTGACGGATCGCGCGGACGCGTCGTTGCGCTGGGCGGGCAATTCGATGACCACCAACGGCGAATCGGTGAGCCGAAGCACCGCGGTGATATCGATTGTGCGGCAGGGAAATACGGCGCGAGTCGGCTCGGTGCGGTCCAGTGACGTGGACCCGTCCTCAATCGCCGGCTTGGTGGCGGAGTCGCAGGATGTCGCACGTTCGGCCCCCGACGCGCCGGACAGCGCGCCGCCGCTGCCTGGTGACGGCGCCCTCGACGATTGGGACGACCTGGTTCCGGGCACCAGCGTCCAGGCGTTTCTCGAAGTGGCGGGCAGCCTGGCGGCGCGGGGTTTCAGCGGTGCCGATCAGTTGTACGGGTTCGCCCGGCACGAGGTTGAGACGACGTTCCTGGCCACCTCGAACGGTTTGCGGCGCCGCTATTCCCAGCCGACGGGTTCGGTGGAGATCAACGGCAAACGTGACGACGCCAGCGCATGGGTGGGACACAGCACCCCCGACTTCTTCGATGTGCCAACGGATTCACTGCTCGAGCGGCTGTCAACGAGGCTGGGCTGGGCGCAACGCACCGTCGAACTGCCGGCCGGACGGTACGAGACGATCATGCCTCCGTCGACAGTGGCCGACATGATGATCTACCTGTGGTGGACGATGGACGGCCGCGGCGCCGAGGAGGGTCGCACCGCACTCTCGGCTCCCGGCGGCGGTACGCGGGTGGGCGAGAAGCTCACCGATCTGCCGCTGACGATGTACTCGGATCCGTTCGCCGAGGGGTTGGGGTGTACGCCGTTCGTCACGGCGTCGGCGTCGTCGGAGCGGGCCTCGGTCTTCGACAACGGGCTGGACATCGGACGCGTGGACTGGATACGTGACGGCAGCATCAGCACGCTGGCGTATCCGCGCGCGTCGGCCGCCGAGTTCAACGCGCCGGTCGCGGTGGCCGCGGACAACCTGCTGATGACCGGCGGCACGGCCAGCCTGGCGGACATGATCGCGAACACCGAGCGCGGCCTGCTGCTGACCACGTTGTGGTACATCCGCGTCGTCGACCCGGCAGTGCTGCTGATGACGGGCCTGACCCGCGACGGCGTCTACCTCGTCGAAGACGGCGAGGTGACGGCGGCCGTCAACAATTTCCGGTTCAACGAAAGCCCGCTGGACCTGTTGCGACGGGCCACCGAAGCCGGCGCCACCGACCGCACGCTGCCGCGGGAATGGGGCGACTGGATGACGCGGGTGACGATGCCGTCGCTGCGGATCCCCGACTTCCACATGTCCTCGGTGAGCCAGGCGCAATAATCCATGGGTGAGTGACGAGAATCTAGCCGAGCGGATCGGCGGGCTGGTGGCGATGTCGTCGGGGGACGGACGGCTCGACACGTTGATGCGGCTGACGTGCAGCAGGGCGCTGTCGTTGCCGCCGCTGCCGATGGAGGTCGATCTGATCGACGGCGCGGCCGAGCATGAGCCGCTGGTGTGCGCATTCACCGAGCAGTTCGCCGTCGATGTGTCGGGCATTGGTGACAATCAGCGTAAGCAGCTGGCGAAGGCGTTGGGCGACAATGTGTTTCGCACAGTCGTGATGATGTTCGTCGCCGACTTCGTGCCGAGGGTGTGGGCCGGGTTCGAGGCGTTGGGGCTGCGCAAGGCCGGCAACGGCGGTGCCGTCGAGTGGGACCACGACTCCGATCCGACCGACGCCCTGCTCAACGGGTTCCTGCCGGCGGTGGCGCGGATGCGCGGGCTGGATCCGGTGACGACGGAGGTCGTTCGGCTGCGGGGCGCGGCGCAGCACAACTGCCGGCTGTGCAAGTCGCGGCGGGAGACCAATGCGCTGGACTCGGGCGGGTCAGAGGACCTCTACGGCGAGATCGAGCAGTATGAGTCCTCCGAGAAGCTGACCGATGCGCACAAGGCGGCGCTGCGGTTCGTCGACGCGATGATCTGGACGCCGTCGAAGATCAGCCCCGATATCGTCGCCGGGGTGCGCCAGCACTTCTCGAAGGATCAGGCGTTCGAGTTGACGGTGGACATTATGCGCAACGCGGCCAACAAGATCATGGTGTCGCTGGGGGTGGACGCGCCGCTGGTGACGGATGGCACGGAGTTGTTCACCGTCGATACCGACGGGCAGACGGTCTCGACGGGCTAAGTCGACGTCGCTTTCTTCTTCAGGACGAGCATCGGCAGCAGCAGTGTGGCGAGTGCCGTGACCAACCAGACGACGACGGTCGCGGCGATCCAGGATCCGATTCCGCGGATGGACAGCCCGTTGGTGAGAATCGAAGCCAGGATCAGTGCCGCCAGTGTCGACACCAAGCCGATTCCGCCGAGAAATGCCGACGCATAGCGGCTGGCCATCTTCAGGAAGAACGGCGAGAGAATCCCTTGGGCGACGGTGAAGATGACGACGGCAGCGATGAACCCCCACGCCGAAACCCTGACGCCGGGGACCAACCACGCTGCGACAAGCAGGCCGATGGCGGACGAGCCGAGAAAAATCACCACGCGCAGCAGGAAGCGGATCACGATTAGTGAGCGTAGCTGCGGGCGGCACCTTCCATGCTCTTCTTCAGCGCAGACCGGTGGCGGTGCACAGTGTCGGGCGTATGCGACCATTGGTGCCGCACAATCTGGGGCGGTAGCTCAGTTGGTTAGAGCCGTGGACTCATAATCCATTGGTCGCGGGTTCGAGCCCCGCCCGCCCCACAGTACGAAAACCGCTGGTTATGAGCTGATGGCCCGTGAGCGCACCCGCGAGGTGTGCAATGGGTTGCGTGCGGCGTTGGCTAAGTACGGGATCCCGAGCAGATCCTGACCGACAAGGGCAAGGTGTTCACCGGCCGGTTCAACCATCCACCTGTAGGCAAGCGCGGCAACGATGACGTGTCGGACTCGGTCTCAAGCAGCCGGCACCAGGCTTGCGCTGCCGCGAGCCGGGTACTCGTCGAACACGATGACAGAATTGTCCAACAGAAGCGCGGACGAGATCGACCCTTGTGTACGCGTCTACGGGACACGGGTCCACAATTTGCGGGGTGTCGACGTCGCCGCGCCACGTGATGCACTGGTTGTGTTCACGGGGATCTCGGGATCCGGCAAATCGTCGTTAGCCTTCGGAACCATCTATGCCGAGGCCCAACGCCGCTACTTCGAATCGGTCGCTCCGTACGCCCGTCGCCTCCTGTTGCCAACCGGCGCGCCAAAGGTAGATGACATCACTGGGTTACCGCCGGCCGTCGCGTTGCAGCAGCGTCGAGGTTCGGCGACATCGCGGTCGACGGTCGGCACCGTCACCACTCTGTCGAACTTGCTGAGGATGCTGTTCTCCCGCGCCGGAACCTACCCGCGAGGGGCCACAGAACGACTGGACTCCGACGCGTTCTCCCCAAACACCGCGGTCGGTGCGTGTCCCGAGTGCCACGGGCTCGGACGAATCCACCGGGTCACCGAAGAGACACTGGTACCTGACCCGTCGCTGACCATCCGCGAAGGCGCCGTTGCCGCGTGGCCGGGGGCGTGGCAGGGCCAGAACCTACGCGACATACTGGTCACGCTCGGTTACGACATCGACAAGCCGTGGCGGAAACTTTCGAAGCGGCAACGCAATTGGATTCTGTTCACTGATGAGCAGCCAACTGTCGAGATCGACCCGGGCCAACACCCCGTTCAGGCCGATTACTACTACAACGGCACGTTCTCCAGCGCCGAGCGACACGTCCGCCACACGCTGGCCAACTCGCAGAGCGCGATGATGCGGCGCCGCGTGCTGCAGTTCGTCGACAGCGTCGAGTGCCCGCTGTGCGACGGTTCCGGTCTGCGGCCGGAGGCGCTGAAGGTGACATTCACCGGGCGCACGATCGCCGACTACGTGGCGATGCCGCTGGCCGACCTCGCTGATACGTTGCGCCCCACGGCTTCTCGGACCGATTCCGCCGCCGCGTACGAGTCGACGGAATCCGGTGAGCTGACGGAAGTGGCGACCATGATTGCCGCCGATCTCGTCGCACGCCTGCAAGTACTCATCGATCTCGGCCTCGGCTATCTCACGCTCAGCCGCCGCACTCCGACGGTGTCACCCGGCGAACTGCAGCGGTTGCGGTTGGCCACTCAGCTGCGTGCCGGCTTGTTCGGCGTGCTCTATGTGCTCGATGAGCCGTCCGCTGGACTGCACCCCGCGGACGCCGAGCCGCTACTTGACGTGCTTGATCGCCTGCGTCGCGCGGGCAATTCGTTGTTCGTGGTCGAGCACGACATGGACGTGGTGCGCCGTGCCGATTGGATTGTCGACGTCGGACCGGGGGCAGGGGAGCTGGGCGGGGACGTCCTCTACAGCGGGCCGGTGCCGGGTCTCGCCGACATCGAGGAGTCGGTCACTCGCAGATACCTTTTCGAGGAGGCCGGGCGGCCCTCTGGTCAATCCCGCCCGGAGACCGGGCGGCTGCAGCTGCGCGGTATCTGCTTCCACAATTTGAGGGACCTCGACGTCGACCTGCCACTGGGTGTCTACACCGCGGTCACCGGAGTGTCCGGTTCAGGCAAGTCGACGCTGGTCGTCAAGGTTCTTGGCGACGTCGTGAACCGCCATCTCGGCACGGGACGCACCACCGAACCTGCCGAACCCATCGACGAAACCGACACCGAGATCGTCGACCTCGATCACGACTCCAGTGTCGGTGTGACGGTTGAGGGGGTTGAGGCGATCAACCGGGTGGTCTCGGTCGACCAGCGCCCGATCGGACGTACGCCGCGCTCGACGCTGGCGACCTACACCGGCTTGTTCGACGCCGTACGCCGTGAGTTCGCCGCGACCCCCAAGGCCCGTCGCCGCGGCTGGACCGCGGGCAGGTTCTCGTTCAACGTGGCCGAAGGCCGGTGCCCCACCTGTCAGGGGGAGGGGTTCGTGTCCGTCGAATTGTTGTTCCTTCCCGGCACATACGCGACATGTCCGGCGTGTCAAGGTGCGCGCTACTCCGACGAGACCCTCCAGGTGCGTTATCGCGACCGGACGATCGCCGACGTGCTCGCGATGACCGTCGATGAAGCCTCGGAGTTTCTTGCCGACGTCGCCAGTGCAGCGCGAAGCCTGACCACGCTGCAAGAGGTCGGACTGGGATATCTGCGTCTCGGACAGCCCGCGACCGAGCTGTCAGGCGGCGAGGCGCAGCGGATCAAACTCGCCTCCGAACTGCAGAGACCTCGACGAGGGCATACTCTCTACGTCCTTGACGAGCCGACCACCGGCCTCCACCCCGCCGATGTCGATCTGCTCGATCGTCAACTGCACCGCCTGGTCGACGCGGGCAATACCGTGGTGGTGGCCGAGCACGACATGCGGATGGTCGCGGGTGCGGACTGGGTGATTGACCTGGGACCGGGAGCCGGCAACGACGGCGGTCGGGTCGTGGCCGCGGGCCCGCCTACGAGGGTCGCACGCGCGAAACAGAGCCGCACGGCGCCGTATCTGGCAAAGCGGTTGGCGCCCACTGCTACTCGATAAAGACGAAGTTTTCGTGTTGCCATCTGATCCGAGTTCGCCAGGAAGACAAGCCCGCTCGCCCCACCTGGTAATACGCACGCCTCACTGCTGTTCGCGCGTCCTCGTCAGGCAGCAGTCATTTGCGGCGCGGGCAAGTAGGACGCCGACCATGCGATGAAGTCACCTCGGGGCTCGCGGGGAGCGCCGATCCGCAAGTCGGCAACGGCCTCTCCGGCCCGGCGGGCACGGAGGTGAATTTCGGCGATGATGAGATTCTTGATGAGCGCGGGATGCATGTTGACCGGTACCGCGACCTCGACGGCCTTCCAGTAATCATTCATGACGATGTTCCTTTCGCCTCGTGAGCGGCGATCGGATTACCGTGACGCCGCTGATCGTACTTTGGATGGCTCCGCACTGCGGGAACCGTTTCGAGCAGTGTTGGTCGATGATCTTGGAGGTTTCTAAACGCGACGACAGCGTCGATTAGCGGGCCGCGAAGATCTCCACGTAGTGCGGGTTGTACATGACCCCGCGCTACCAGCAATGCTCGCGGAAGACCTGCCGTACAACGTTCGTCGGCATCGGTCCTTGCAGGCGGTGTAGCTATTGCGGATGGTCGGCCAGGTAGGTCTGGACGGGAATCGGTTCCATCGCGACGTACCCGACCGGCAGCAGGACGTCGCCGGCGGTCGTGCGGTAGTACACATCCCATCGGTAGTAGCCGGCGAATGCGGCGGGGTCAGCCGCCAGCACCGCGGCGTAATCATTGACCGCTTGCACGTACCGGTCGGAGTTGTTGTACCGGAAGATGGCGTGATCGCGGTTGTTGGCGAAGTCGTTCGCGGCGAGGTACCGGCCCGCCGCCATGATGCTGTCACGCAGCGAGTGGATGTCGCCGCCGTCGCCGTAGGCCTCGAATGTGGACGGCAGAAATTGCATGGGGCCCTGCGCACCTGCCGTGCTGGTGCCTTCGATGCTGCCGAAGCGTGTCTCGATCAGATGGATCGCCGCCAAGTAATTCCACGGAACACCGGAGGCCGCCTCGGCCTCGCGGTAGTGCGCCATCAACGCGTCCGCGGGAGCGGGCGCGACGATCCGCCACGCGGGGACGGTGTCCCTCACTTCCGTCATCGGATACAGCTGACGGCGGGCGTCGACGTTGAGGTCGTAGGTCGCCACCAGCCACGGCGGAATTCGCGGGTGGATGACCGCATCCCAGTCGGGGTTGCGCCCGATGGCGCGGTAGGCGGCCTGCTGGCGGCGTGCCGCGGCGGCGAGCGCCGGCTCCGGCGTTGCCGGGTCACGTAGTGCCAGCTCGTCGGCAACCAGATCGTCGGCCAGCTGTGCCGGGTCGGACGAGATCTTTGGCTGCGCGCCAGAGGGGGCGGCCGGCGGACTGGGTGAGGTCGGCTGGTCCATCGTCTGCGCGGTGACTGTGGAGGGCGACACCGTCGGCGCAGGTGATGGATCCGACGGCGCACTCGGTGAGCATCCGCCAAGCACGCACATTCCGGCAGCGAACACCAGTAGCGCACTTCGATGTTGTCCGCTCACGGCCCGAGTCTGTCGCATTGATCCGTCACATGCAGGCGATCGGATCAGGAATAGACTCCGGCCGTGACGGAGACCGACGACGCGTCCCCACAGTTCCGCGCGACCGCCGAGGCGCTCATGGACTCCATGCGCACACATCGCGCGCCAGGAACCGCGCTCGGCATTCTTTCCGACGGGCGGGAGGAACACGCCACGTTCGGTGTCGCCAGCGCGAATACGTTGACGCCTGCGGGACCCGAAACCCTTTTCCAGATCGGCTCTTTGACCAAGACCTACACCGCGACCGCCATCTGGCGTCTCATCGATGAGGGCGCCTTGGCGCTCGAAGCCCCGGTTCGTAGTTATCTCCCACACTTGCGGCTTCATGACGAAGAGACGGCCGCGCGCGTTACCGTCGGCAATCTGTTGGACCACACCGCGGGCTGGTTCGGCGACGACACCACCTACACCGGAGAAGACGACGACGGAATCGCCCGCTTCGTCGACGAACGACTCCCGCAGCTGCCCCAGCAGTTCCCGCTCGGCCGCTTCTTCTCCTACAACAACGCGGCCTTCATTCTGTTGGGTCGTCTGATCGAGGTGGCGTCCGGAACCGACTACAACACCGCGATGCAGAACCTGGTGTTCGGCCCGCTCGGATTGGCCGACACGGTGCTCGACCGTCGCCAGGTTCTTGCGCGCCAATACTCGGACGGTCACTACGCAGGCCCCATCAACGGCACCGACGGCGTGGCCGTGCAGTCCCCGCTGTGGGTGCCGCGCTGTGTGGACCCTGCCGGCGGTATCTGGTCGACGACGCGCGATGTGATGCGCTATGCGCGCCTTCACCTTTCGGCGGGCGCCGACGGCACTGACGGCATCGTCTCGCCGCAGAGCCTGCGCCGGATGCAGGAGCCGGTCCAGTCCGTCCCCGGGCTGAACATCAGCATCGGACGAAGCTGGTTCGTGCAGGACGTCGGGGGAGTGCGGGCCATCATGCACAACGGCGATACGGCCGGCCAGCACACGGTGTTCGTGGCGATCCCGGAGCGGCAATTCGCCTTCGTGCTGTTCATCAACAACGTGATGGCCGGCGTCCCCGTCGAAGTGGATGTTCTCGACAAGGCGCTGGCGAGCTATCCGGGCCTGGCGGAACTGTCGGGCGAGATGGGATTCAGCCGCACGTTGTTGGCACCGCCGGACGCGCCGACGGTGCCCCTGTCGGAAGCGGAGGCCGGAGAGTACGCGGGCCGCTATGGGGATCCCGCCAGGGTGATGTCGTTCGCACCCTCCGACGGCGAGCTGGAGGTGACGGTAGAGCGGCGGGAACAGGAGAATTCGTGGGAACCCGCCGTCGCGCCGCCATGGCCACCGCCGTCAAAAGTCGCCTTCCTCGGCCGGGACATGGGGCAGAGCAGGCGGGCGCGCCTTCCGTTCGTCCGCGACGACGGCGGCCGCGTCAGGTGGGTGGAGTCGGGATTCCGCTTGGTCCCTCGCATCATGGATGGAGACGACTGAAAGGAGACGGCCATCGTGACCGACATCGTCCGACTGCACCGCGAGCTCGTCACCCGCATCCTCGGCAGCAGCGGAACGGCGCGCCCGGAGTTGCGCCGGGCCGCGTTCGATGACGCCGGCCTGGATGAACCGATGCGCACGCTGGTCGACAAGGTGGCCCGCCATGCCGATCAAATCACCGACGACGACATCGGCGCCGTCCGCGCGGCAGGGCTGAGCGAGGACCAGATCTTCGAGGTCGTGGTGTGCGCCGCGATCGGCCAATCGGACCGTGAGTTCAACAACGCACTCGCCGCATTGGCCGCCGCAACGGGAGAAAGCGGGGCCTCCACATGAGACTTCAAGTCCTCGATCGGGGCCACCCGTTGCGGACGAAAGCGCTGTTCGCCGTGATCCGGGTGGTGAGTCGCCAGCCGGTGGTCGACGCCGTCAAGCTTGCGTTCTACCGCCGTGATTTCTACGGTGCCGGCGACCTCACTCACGAAGCAATGCGCGGGCCCTCGGACTGGTCGATCGGTGATCGTGAGCTGATGGCGGCGGTCGTCTCCCGGGCCAATGAGAGCCCGTTCTGCGTCGCCGCGCACTCCGCCACGTCAACCCTGTGGTTCCGTGATGCCGCGAAAGTCAGTGCTGTCCTTGAGAATCTGGACACCGCTCCGATAGAAGAGCCGCTGCGCGCCACGCTTCGTATGCTTGCCAAGCTCGCTTCCGAACATTCGATTGGTGTCGACGACATCCGGTCCGTACTGGACGCCGGTGTCACCGCCGCGCAGATCGAAGACGCTTTGGCCGTCGCGTTGGCTTTCGGCATCACTGCCCGACTTGCCAATGCGTTCGACTTCGACGTCGCGAACCCCGCCGCGATGAATGCCGGCGCCCAGCACCTGCTGAGACGCGGTTATCGGTGAGCGGGCTGCGCTAGAACCAGACTTTTCGGCCGCCAACCGGGCGGCCGACTGCACCAAGGATCCACAACACGACACCGACCACCACGAGGATTGCGCCAATGGTGTAGAGGATCGAAAGGCTGGTGAAATAGCCGATCAGCAACAAAATGATGCCGAGCACAATCATTGTCAAACTCTTCTCTTGTGGGTGGAGCGATGGAACTAACGGACATGTGATTTGCCAGATCCGTCAATTTCAAACCTCCGGTCTTCCTGGACCTGTGTGCGGCCGGATTCGTGCCCAGGTCGGGGCGTAACGTCTGGCTCGAGAAACACGGATGCCGGCGGCCGAGGAGATTTGAATGGCTTGGGATTTCAGTACCGAACCGGATTTTCAGAGCAAACTCGACTGGGTCAAGCAATTCTGTGAGGAGAAGGTCGAGCCGCTCGACCACGTATTTCCGCATGCCGTGCGGCTACCCGACCCCGCGGTGAAAGCCTATGTGCGCGAACTGCAACAGGAAGTCAAGGATCAGGGTCTCTGGGCGATCTTCCTCGACGAGGAGCTCGGTGGCCCCGGCTTCGGTCAGCTCAAGCTCGGTCTGCTCAACGAGGTGATCGGACGCTACGCCGGAGCCCCGCACATGTTCGGCGCGTCGGCGCCGGACACGGGAAACATGGAGATGCTCGCGGCGTACGGCACCGAGGAGCAAAAGGAGCGTTGGCTCAAACCGCTGATCAACCAGGACATCTTCTCGGCTTATTCGATGACCGAGCCGCAGGGCGGCAGCGACCCCAACCTCTTCAGGACTACCGCCGTCCGCTTCGGCGACGAGTGGGTGATCAACGGCGAGAAATGGTTCACCTCGGCCGGCCGGGTCGCCGACATTCTGTTCGTGATGTGTACCAACGGTATGTTCGTGGTGCCGCGGGAGACGCCCGGCGTGGAGATCATGCCCGAACCTCGCAACCACAACCACATCATCTACCGGGATGTGCGGGTGCCGCTGGACCACCTCCTCGGGCCGGAAGACGGCGCAAAGACGTTGGCGCAGAGACGACTTGGTGGTGGGCGCATCCACCACGCCATGCGCACCATCGCGCAGTGCAACCTGGCCTTCGACATGATGTGTGAGCGGGCGCTGTCGCGCGAGTCGCACGGCAAGCTGATCTCCGATCACCAGATGGTGCAGGAGAAGATCGCCGAGTCCTACGCGATGATCAAGATGCTGCGCCTGTTCGTCCTCGAGACGGCCTGGAAGATCGACAACACCTCAACCCAGGAGGCGCGCACCGAGATCGCCGCCGTCAAGTTCACGATGGCCAAGGTGCTGCGCGAAGTGTCGTTCAACGCGTTGCACATCCTCGGATCGCTGGGTACCACCGACCTCACGCCGATCCAGGCTATGTACGCGGCCGCGCCGACGATGGGCATCGCCGACGGTGTCGACGAGGTACACAAGGCGACCGTCGCCCGGCGCGTGCTCGGTGGCTACACCCGTCACGAAGGGAACTTCCCGACCGAATTCCTGCCGTACAAGAGGGAAGAGGCGCGAAAGAAGATGCAGCCGCTGCTCGACGCGCGGCCGGAGCTGGCCGCCGCGGCCGAGGCGTACCAGAAGTATTTGGGCCGTCGCCGCTGACGACTTGGACTGGTCGAGGAGCGCTAAGTCCCCTCGCAGTCCTATGGTCGAGATTGAAGCCATGGTTGTGATTGGCCGAACGACCCTGAGTTCAGTTTCGACTGTAGGAAGCGCAATCGGTAGTGCCGTTCAACGTCGTACCGCCATCACACGCCGCTAGTCGCGACGTTCTCGGGCCAGCGCAGCGGCCACTAATTGCGTGTCCGGCTGGATGGTTTCCTCGGCGAGCTTTCCCCACCTGATGCGGGCGAATTGCACGGCGCGATAGATCAACTCGCCGTCCTGCGTCGCGTTGTAGCGGGTCGCGAGCCGGGTGGACCACGGCCCGCCCTCCACGATCACGTCTTCCGGTTCGAAGCGCAGACGCGGGAACCGTTCGAACAGGTCGCTCAGCCATCCGCGGAGCGCTTCGGGGCCGCGGAGGTCGGTTGCCAGCTCGTGGTCGCCGAGAAAGACGAAGTGCACGTCGCCGGCGAGTGGCAGGTCGTCGAGTCGGTGATCGGACAGCCGCTGCCATCCGGTCTGCGCCGCCTTCCGCACGAGCCATCGATAGATCATGGTGAAACCGTAGGGTGAAGGCATGCGGATCGCCATCATTGCGCTTGGGTTACTCGTCGCGTTCTTCGGGATCGTGTTCACCCTGCAGGGTTTCGGCGTCATCGTCAGCGACAGTCCGATGACCAACACCACGACGTGGTCCGTCCTCGGACCGATCATCGCGCTGGTCGGCATCGCCTTGGCAGTCGTCGGCGCCCGCCGCCGTCCCTAGTGCCTGCGCGCTGACGGTCAGCTGCTGGCCGCCGGCCGCCTGGAGCAGGCAGATGACGGTGCTCGGCAACGGGTTGTCCGTCGTCACCGCCGTCTGACCACCGGAACCGCAGGCCACGAGGGTCAGCGCGGCCCCTGCAGCGGCCGTCATTCGACTGATCCGGTTCCACATCGTCCGCCTCTTCGCTCGGTGTGTAACACCTCCGTCGGCCTAGCGATGAACCTTCTGAGACGGGAGCGGCGACCGCTCCTGTGCCAGGCAATTGTCGGGGGAAATGAAGGAGTCGATTAACGTGGGTGCACCCCTCGAGTTTTGCTCGAAGCGAGGCGTCGTCGCAGTTCTGGCGACTGGCGTCGTGATTTGTCTGACCGCGCTGACCGGTGGGATGGCCCCGGCCATCGCCGCCCCAGGCGACGACAGCGGGCCGACCACCACCGTGGTCGCCCCAGCGCCGGAGGTTTCGGCTCCCGAGCCTGTGGAGGTGGCCCCGCAGGCCCCCGCCGAGGCACCGGCGCCGGCTGTGACGCAAGCGCCCCCAGTGACGCAGGCGCCTGCCCCGGTCGAGACGCAGGCGCCCGTGGAAGCACCATCGACCACGGTCGCTCCTCCGGTGACCACTGTCGTGCCGGCTGAGCCCAGCGAGGCGGACGTGACGACGGCCTCGCAGGCTCCCATCACGACCGCGCCGGGCACCACCGCTGCGCCCTCGGCCGAGGCCACCACCGCGAGCGAGTCACCCTCGTCCACTGCGACGACCGCGAGTGAGTCGGCGGCGACGTCGGCCACTTCGGCGACGTCGGAGCCGTCGTCGGAGGCGCTCGAGCCGGGCGCGGAAACGAGCCCAACGTCGACGACCAGCAGCACCGCGACGTCGACGAGCGAGTCGGCTGAGGCAACTACATCCGAGACGAGCAGCGACGAGTCCGAGACGCCGACGGTGTCCATCTCGCAGACCTCCAAGGAGATCGAGACAGTCGAGCCTCAGACGCTGGTCGCTCCCGAGGAGGACGTCCAACTCGCCAGCAAGGCAGCGCCTGTCGACGAGAAGATTCCGGCGCCCGCTCCGGAGCCTGAGCTCGCCGAGTTCTCGAACTCGATCCAGACCAGCCTGAAGCTCCCCGGTCTCGACGTGAACACGAGCGCCACGACGAACTTCGCCGTGGATCCGCCGGTCGAGCTGATCAGCCCCGTGAAGCAGTGGCGGCCGGACTGGGTCCAGTACGACGAGTTCTACCGGCCGATCATCCTCAACCCGTATCGCGATCCGGTGCGCATCGTCTACATGTACGAGATGACGCCGCGAATCATGATCGTCCCGCCGTTGGGCAGGATGGTCTTCGAGGCCGCCCAGTACGCCGCGTACAGCTTCACTGCGGCCCTGCTGTCCCCGGTCATCGCGGCTGCCAACGTCGCTCAGATGGTGTCCAACATCGCGGTGGGCAGCTTCTTCGGCGGTGGCTACTACCCGGGTGTCGGGATGGCTCCTCCGCCGCCCCCGCCGCCGGTGATGCGCTACGACAACGTGCCGGTGTTCGTGAACTACAGCAACGCACGGTACGAGCCGTTCCGAGTCAACCGCATCGTCGACGTCGGCGACGACGCCCAGTTCGGTGAGCGCAAGGTGCTGCTCGACGGTGTCACTCCCGCGTGGGGTGTCTGGAACGAATCACCTTCTGGTGAACGGACATTCGAGGTGCACCGGACCCAACAGTTCCCGGGTCTCGAGGCGCCGGCCGAGGGTCCGCTGCCGGGTGACTACCGACTGCGGCTGGCGTCCGACGACACCTCGACGGGCGGCCTCTCCGGTCGCGACATCTTCCTGATGGTGTCCGCCGGTGTCATCGGCACGCTGGGCTTCGGCGCAATCGGACTGGCCTTCTTCCTCGGCCGTCGGAGGAACCAGGGCATCTGATCTGAGTTACATGCGGAAGGGCGCCGGTTCAGCCGGCGCCCTTTCCGTTGTCCACGCGGTACACCGCACCGTGGATCGCGGCGGCGTCGTCACTGGCAAGGAACGCGATCGCCTTGGCGACGTCGTCAGGCTCCATGAACCCGCGCGGGGATGCGATGCGCATGATCAGATCCCAGTCGGCATTCTCCGGTGCGGTGAACTCGGTGGCCTGCGGGGTCGGCATTCCACCCGGGCAGATGGCGTTGACCCGGATCTTCTCCTTGGTGTACTCGACGGCCAGCGCACGGGTGAGCCCGACCAGCCCATGCTTGGCCGCGCAGTAGCCGGCCGAGTAGACCTCACCTTCCACGCCCGCAATCGACGTGACGTTGACGATGTTGCCGCTGCTCTCCAGAAGGTGGGGCAGTGCGGCGCGGCAGAGGTAGAACGGTCCGTTGAGGTTCACCGCGAGATCCAGGTCCCACTCCTCGTCGGTCATCGTCGTCGTGTGGCGCATCTGGTGAAAGCCCGCGACGTTCACCAGCACGTCGAGCCGGCCGAACGCATCGACGGTCTGGGCCACGGCATCACCGCACGCCTCGGACGTCCCGATGTCCACCGACGCATACTTGCCGCCGGGGACCGTCTCGAACACCGTTGCCATCTCGTCGGCTCTGCGGGCGATTCCGAATACCTTCGCACCGCGCTCCGCGAAAACCTGCGCCACGTGGGCGCCCAATCCTGATGATGCGCCGGTGATCAAAGCGACCTTGCCGCTGAGCTGAGTCATGCCGACACCTTCTCACGCCGGCTTAGCGCCTACGTCGAGACCCGTGGTCGCTCCGGTGGAACCGCGGCTAGCAGCGCGCGCGTGTACTCGTCCTGCGGTGCGGCGAACAGGTCCGCGGCGGGCCGGTACTCGACCGCTTCACCGTCGCGCATCACCAGGACATCGTGACTCACCTGCTGCACCACGGCGAGGTCGTGCGCGATGAACAGGTACGTCAACCCCATTTCGCGCTGCAACGTCGCGAGCAGATCGAGCACCCGCGCCTGCACCGAAACATCCAGCGACGCAGTGGCTTCGTCGAGGATGAGCAGCTCGGGTTCGCCGGCAAGGGCCCGCGCGATGCTGACCCGCTGACGTTCCCCGCCGGACAGCTCGTGGGGGTACCGGGATGCGAACGACGTTGGTAACCCGACGAGTTCGAGTAGCTCGTCGACTCGTGCCTTGCGCGCACCCTTGCCTTCTACCACTCGATGCACCCGCAACGGCTCGTCGATGGCCGTGCCGATGCGGACGCGGGGATTGAGTGTGGAGAACGGATCCTGGAACACCAAGCTGATCCGGCGGCGCAGCGCCTTCTCCGCGGAACCGCGCACGCCCAAAACGTCGGACGTCCCCAACGTGGCGGTGCCGGCGTCGGGTTTGACGAGGCCGGTCAGGGCGGCTGCCACTGTTGACTTGCCCGACCCCGACTCGCCCACGAGGCCCAGCGTGGTGCCGCGCCTGATCCGAAACGACAGATCCTTGACCGCGTGGACGACCGACTTACCGACGGGCGTGTTCACGTCGAAACGCACATCGAGGCCGTGGACTTCGAGCAGCGTCTCTGCGTCGGCTCCAGGCGGCGGGGGACCGGTGGCTCCGACGAGGGGGCGGGCCGTCAACAGTTCGCGCGTGTAGGCATGCTGCGGGCGGTCGAACACATCGACGACGGGTGCCTGCTCCACGGCATCGCCGCGCTGCAGCACCGTCACCTCGTCGGCGACCTGGCCGATGACGCCCAGATCGTGGCTGATCCACACCACGGCGGTGCCGAAGTCGCGTTGCAGATCACCGACCAGCGCGATGATCTGCGCCTGCGTCGTCACGTCGAGTGCCGTGGTCGGTTCGTCGGCGACAAGCAACTCCGGATCGCATGCCATGGCGATCGCGATCATCACGCGCTGCTTCTGTCCGCCGGACAGCTGGTGCGGGTATGCGTGCAGACGCGTCTCGGCGTCCGGTAGCCCGACCGCCTGCAGCAACTCGAGTGCTCGGCTCCGGGCCTGCCTGCGTGTCATATGGCGGTGCGTCTCAAGGGATTCGGTGATTTGTCTCTCGAGGGTCAGCAGCGGATTCAGCGATGTGCCCGGATCCTGAAACACGAACCCGATCCGGCTGCCGTGAACGCTGCGCAGGAGTCGGCCGGAGGCGCCGACGAGTTGAACGCCGCCGGACAGCGTGCTGGTGCCGGCGACCGACGCGCCCGGTGCATCCAGCAGGCCTGTGGCCGCCAGCACGGTCATCGACTTGCCGGATCCGGACTCACCGACGATGCCCAGCGTCTGTTCCGGCGCGACGTCGAACGAAACGCCGTGCACGATATCGCGTTTACCGATGCGCACCTGTAGATCGCGCACACTCAGGGTCGGATCGCTCACCGCTGCCTCCGGGCCTCGATCATGGTGCGCTGCTTGGGATCCAGCACGTCCCTCAGTCCGTCGCCGAGCAGGTTGAACGCCAGCACCGTCACGAAGATCGCGGCACCGGGGAACACCGCCATCCACCACGCCATTGTGACGAAGCCCTGCGAGTCGAAGATCATCCGGCCCAGCGACGGCTGCGGCGGCTGAATGCCAAGACCGAGGAACGACAGCGCCGCCTCCGACAGGATCGCGAACGCCAACGACAGCGACGTCTGCACCACCAGCGGTCCGGCGATGTTCGGCAGGATGTGCCGACCCAGGATGTACAGGTGCCCGGTGCCCATGCTGCGTGACACCGAAACATACGGCTCGACACGCACACTCAGCGTGCTTGCGCGTGCGACGCGGGCGAAGATCGGCGTGTAGACGATTCCGATCGCGAGGATCGTCGTCGTCATCCCGGGTCCGAGGACCGCGACCACCGCGAGCGCGAGAAGCAGCACGGGGAATGCGAACATGACGTCGACGACCCGCATGAAGATCGTGTCCAGCCATCCGCCGCGATACCCGGAGACGACGCCGATCGTCACGCCGACGATGACGGCGAACGCCACGCTGATGACCGCCACCCGAAGCGATGCCTGCGTCGCGACGAGCACACGGGAGAACACGTCGCGGCCCAACTCGTCGGTGCCGAACCAATGTGAGCCACTGGGACCCTGCAGCGCATCGGGCACGTTCACGTCATTAACACCAAAAGGCGCAATCCAATTCGCGGTCACCGCGACGATCGCGATGACGACCAGGATCGCCCCGCTGACGACGGTGACCGGGTTTCCCAGCAGCAGGCGCCACGAGGACACCCGGGTATTCGTGTCGGCGGCGGTGGTCATGACAGCCGAATCCTCGGGTCGACGACCGCGTAGAGCACATCCACGATCAGATTGATGAGAAGGAACAGCGCGGCGATGAGCAGGACCGCGCCCTGGATGACGGCGTAGTCCCTGGCCGCGACCGCGTTGTAGACGAGACGGCCCAGGCCCGGCCACGCGAACACGACCTCGACCACGATGACGCCGCCGAGGATCGTCGCCAATTGGATGCCGGTGATGGTCAGCACCGGGATCAGCGCGTTGCGCACGGTGTGCCGGAACGTCACCACCCGTGGCGAAAGCCCCTTCGAGCGGGCGGTGCGCACGTATCCCATCGAGGCGACCTCCAGCACCGCCGAACGCACATAGCGCGTCATGATCGCCCCCGCCACCAGGCCCACCGTCAGCGCGGGCAGCACGATGTGGCGTAACCACCCACCCGGATTGTCCAGCAGCGGTTGGTATCCCGACGTCGGAAGCCAGCCGAGCGTCGTCGCGAACAGTGCGATCAGCAGGATGCCCATCCAGAAGTCCGGCACCGACACCCCGAACTGGCTGGCAACCCGGATGATCGCGTCGCTGACGCGGCCCTCGTGCAGCGCCGACCAGATGCCCGCAGGCAGCGCGATCAGCAGTGCGATGACGATGCCGACCACGGCCAGCGACACCGTCGCGGGCAGTCGCTCCAGGAGGATCACCGTGACCGGATCACCGTTGCGGAAACTGACGCCGAGATCGCCGGTCAGCGCCGAGCCGAGGTAGCTGAAGAACTGTTCGACGATCGGCTTGTCGAGCCCGCTTGCCGACCGCAATGCGTCGTACGCCTGCGGGGTGTAGCGCGTGCCCAACGCGATGCGTACGGGATCTCCCGGGACGAGGTGCACCAATGCGAACACCACAATGAGAACGCCGATCAGGACGATGGCCGAGTAAGCCAGCCTGCGCGCCAAGAAGCGCACGATCGGGTGAGTCACCAAGCGGGTCACTGTGTCTGGCCTTGCGTGAGTGTGGTGGTGCGGAACCGGACGGCGCCGTCGCGACGTGACTCAAAGCCGGACAGACCGGTGGTCCATGCCTGGATCACCGACGGGTTGTAGAGATAGATGTAGCTCACCTGGTCGGCGATGATCGTCGCCGCGCGGGTGTAAATGTCCGCGCGCGCTTGACGATTCGTCTCGACCCGGCCGGCGTCGAGGAGTTGGTCGACTTCGAGATTGGAGAACTTCTGCGCATTGCTGGTGCCGTCGGTGTGGTGCTGCGCGTAGTAGAAGTCGTCGGGGTCGATGTTGCCCAGCCAGCCCATCATGAGCATGTCGAAGTTGCCGGTGTTCTGCTCGTCCAGCCAGGTGGCGAAGTCGACGGTGCGGATGTTCACGTTGATGCCCAGCGGTGCGAGGTTGTCGGCGATGACCTGCGCGGCCGTCACCGTCTCCGGATACTCACTGGTGACCAGCATGTCGAGATCGGTGTCCGTCACCCCGGCCTCCTGTAAGAGGCTTTTCGCCTTCTCGATGTCGAAGCCGTAGCGGTGGTAATCGGTGTACCAGGGATTGCCTTTGGGGATCGCGAGCTGGTTCGTCGCGGCGGTGCCATAGCTCGTCGCCGCGACGATGGCGTCCCGGTCGATGCCGTACGCGATGGCCTGACGCGCCCGCACGTCGTCCCACGGCTTGCGTTTCTCGTTGAGCGCGAAGTACCAGTAGTCGTTGCTCGCGGTGACCGCCAAGTTGATCGAGTCGTCGTCGCGCAGCTGCGCCACGCGCTGCGGGGGAATCGAGTCCGTCCAGTCGATCTCGCCGGCCTGCAGCGCCGAAAGCGCCGTCGTCGGCTCGGAGATGAACCGGAAAGTCACGCCCGAAACTTTCGGTGGGCCGCCGAAGTACGACGGGTTCGCCTTGAGTGTGATGGAATCCCCGCTCGTCTGTCCTACGAAAGAGAACGGTCCCGTGCCGATCGGGTGGGTGGCGATCTGACCGCTTTCGACGTTGCGCCGTTGCACGATCGCCATGCCCTTGAAGCCGCCGATGTTCGTCAACAGGTTCGGTGTCGGCTGCTTCAGTCGGATCACGACGGTCATGGGGTCGGGCGCGCTGGTATCTGCGATGGCACTGAACTTGTCGCTGTTCGTCAGCTGCTCATCGATGATGCGGCGATACGAGTACACGACGTCGTCAGCGGTGAACGGGCTCCCGTCATGGAACGTGACGCCTGGCCGCAGATGGAAGGTCCAGCTGAGCTGATCGGGGCTGACGGTCCACGACTCGGCCAGCGCCGGCTTCATCTCGAGGTTGGCATCGGGCTCGACGAGAGTGTCGTAGACGTTCTCCAGCACTTCGAACGAGAAGTAGGCGCTGGTCTTGTGGGGGTCGAGTTGGTCGGGTTCACCCGCGATGGCGGCGATGACATTGCCCGACGACTCGCCGCCGAGGTCGACCCGCTGCCCGGTTGAGCATGCGGTCAAACCCGACAACAGGGTGACGACAGCGACCAGCGCCGCCACTGTTCTCATTGCCATCACCCCGAACGCTTCTACCCGCTGTCCGTGGTGCTTGAAACGCCGAGCGTGGTCAAAGGGGTGACGGACGTGCCTGTGCACTGGAATACTGCACGGGATTGCTGCCAGGTGAAGGGGTGCTTATCGTGAGGTTTTTCAAGGGGCTTGTGCTGGCCCTCCTCGGGATTGCCACCGCCCTCGGCCTCGCGGGGCCCGGTCATGCGCAAGGCCCGGCCGCCAAGGCGCCCGGTACGCCGGAAGGCGTTTATGACGTCAACATCGACGGACAGGCGCAGAGCACCTGGGAGATCTATCCGATCTGCGTGCCGACCGTGGGCGACCTACGTGACCCCCTGTTGTTGCCGGTCGCGTGCACGCTGAAGATACGTCCGTCCAATTTGGCTGGTCGTGACGCAAACATGGTCGACGGTCAGTGGCAATTCGTCTACAACGACGCCATGCGCACATGTCCCGACGGCAGCACAGCCCGTCAGCAGATGATCTTCCGATTCGACGGGTATTCATTGCGCGGCCAGATGAAGGTTCTGCACGGCGACGAGTGCGGCGACGCACCCGCGATGGTCGTTGCGCCGCTCACCCTCAAGTTCAACCGGCCGCTGGGGATTCCCGTCAACCAGTACCCGCTGCTGTGCGAGCCGGGCGGCCTGCGCCGCTGCTTCTGAGTTGCCCGGCGACTCCTCGATCGGTCGGCAAGCCGGCCGCGGTCTGGGCACTCGCAGGCGGGCGGCAGTTCCGCTGCTCAACGGCAAGGTCGCCGATCTGACCGGTCCCGGATTGACCGAGCGCTGGGGCGTCACGTGCACCGATCTCGGGGCGTCGGTGGTGGCGCCCAACGGGAAGCTGGTGTCCGTCTTCGGCGACACCTTCTCGGGTCACAGGGTCGGCCAGGGCGACTGGCGCTCACCCGTGGTGCTGATCGGCACCGGGGATGCCGACCACGAAATCGTCTATGAACGGGCAGGTGGTGGGGACCCGAACTATGCCCGCCAACTCTGGCACTACGTCCACGACGACGCATCGTCGGGCTGGACCCGCGGGGGGATCAGCACCGTGATCCCGTCCGATCTGCTTCGTGTCGACGACTCGATCTATCTGCACGCCATCGTCAACCGCGGCTTCGGCAACGTCGTCTGGACCGAGATCTGGCGTTCCGATGACAGCGGTGTCTCGTGGGCCCACATGGGGCGCGACGCCAAGTTCGGAGCCGCGCTGCACGGGGGCCACGCGCAATGTTGGTCGTGGGACTTCGATCCCGACGACGGCTGGGTTTATGTGGTGGCGACGGGATTTCAACGCGACAAGGGCATCATCCTGATGCGGGTGCGGCCCGAGAACATCGGACACCGTTCGCGCTATTCGAGTTGGGGTTTTGCCGACGGACATTGGGGGTGGGGCTCTGTGGCGACCCCGATCACCCCGGCCGGTGAGACATGGGGAGAACTCACGCTTCGCCGGATGGCCACGGGCAAGTGGATCCTCGGCGGCTTTCTCGCCTCGAGGTACGCGCTGGGCTACCGGGTCGTCAAATCGCCTGTCGCCAACATGCATACGACGCCGCTGCAGACGCCCGTGCTCGGCTCGGCGTGGCAGGGCGAGAACCACGTGGAAAATCAGGTCGCTCAGCTGTACGGCGGATATGTGTTGCCCGGATCGCGGTTCGACGTCCAGGGTGGCGCCGGATTGGTGGTGTCGCAGTGGAACACCACGGACGGATGGCCGTATCGCGCCATGCAATTCAAGGCGGCGCTGCGCGACACCACGAAGACGCCAGACCCGTCGGACCCCGTCAACCTGTAGCTACACCGTGAACCCGCCGTCGACGTTCCAGTGTGCGCCGGTGATGTATCCGGTATCCGGGCCCGCCAGGTAGCTGACCACGCCTGCGATATCGCTGGGCCGCCCGTAGTGGCCGCCTGCCATGACTTTCTTTGCCATTTCAGCGAATTCGCCTTGGTCGGGGTTCATGTCGGTGTTGATGGGACCGGGCTGAATATTGTTGACCGTGATGCCGCTGGGCCCGAGGTCGCGGGCCAGGCCACGGGTCAAACCCGCTACCGCGGCTTTGGTCATCGCGTACACCGCGAGTCCGGGACCCGGCACCTTGTCGGCGTTGATGCTGCCGATGTTGATGATGCGACCGCCCTCGCCGAGATGGGCGAGCGCGGCCTGGATCGCGACGAACACCCCGCGGATGTTGATCGCGACCATCTTGTCGAATTGCTCGGGTGCGAAAGTCGCGGCGTCACCCAGTATCGCGATGCCCGCATTGTTGACGAGAATGTCGAGCCCGCCGAGCTTGGCGACGGTGTCCTCGACTGACCGGGTCACCTGTTCGGGGTCGGCGGCGTCGGCCTGGAGTGCCACGACCGTCGCGCCGTGGGCGGCCACCTCGGCGGCCAGCTTCTCGGCCTCCACCTTGGACGCGCCGTAGGTGAATGCGACTGCGGCACCGTCGGCGGCCAGTCGCCGCACGATCTCAGCCCCGATTCCGCGCGATGCCCCGGTGACCAGTGCCCGTCGTCCCGCCAGTGGTGATGTCATGGCCTGGATAATGCCGCAGAACCGGCAGTAAATCCCGGCGGCGATCAATCTGTAGTTGTCACACGGGCCCGGCAAGCTCGCCGGCATGGACAGTGAGGACAACACGGGTCGTGCCTGGGGCGGGGTTGGTCCGAAGCCGTGGTGGTTTGACCATCCGGAATTGGAGGCTGCGCGGCGGCGGGTGCTCGACGAGATAGAGCGCGCACCCGACAGGCCGGACTACACCGAGCCCGACCTGGTGCTGGCCGACATGCTCTCCGGTGCGAGCGCGCGAGAGCTTGGCGAGGCGCGCGACGATCTCGCCTGCGCGCAGAGGCGGTACGAGGAGGCAATTCGATCGGCGCGCAACTGTGGGCTGTCATGGGGTGAAATCGGGAGCGTGCTCGGTGTGCCAAGGCAACTCTTGCACCGGCGCTTCGCCCGGCGGCTAGGGTCTGGGCGGGGGCCGACTGAAAGGTAATGGATACCGCGTGACTGTTGACTCGCAGAAGAAGCGGATCGTCATCTGGGGCACCGGCTTCGTCGGCAAGATGGTGATCGCCGAGATCATCAAACACCCGTTGTTCGAATTGGTCGGCGTCGGAGTGAGCAATCCCGACAAAGTGGGCCGCGACGTCGGTGAGATCTGCGGACTCGACACCTCCCTGGGGATCACGGCCACCGACGACGTCGAAGCGCTGATTGCGCTCAAACCCGACGCGCTCGTGCATTACGGCCCCACCGCTGCACACGCCGAGGAGAACATCGCCCTGATCACGCGGTTCCTGCGGGCAGGGATCGACGTCAGCTCGACGGCCATGACGCCATGGGTGTGGCCGACGATGCACCTCAACCCGCCGAACTGGATCGAACCCATCACCGAGGCCTGTGAGCTGGGCGAGGCGTCCTGCTTCACCACCGGCATCGACCCCGGCTTCGCCAACGATCTGTTCCCGTTGACGCTGATGGGCCTGTGCTCGGAGGTCCGCATCGTTCGAGCATCCGAACTGCTGGACTACACCAATTACACCGGCGACTACGAGCGTGAGATGGGCATTGGCAGGCCGCCCGAGAAGAAGGCAATGCTCGAAACCTCGGACATCCTCGTGTTCGCCTGGGGCGGAACCGTCCCGATGATCGCGCACGCTGCGGGCATCATGCTCGACGAGATCACCACGACATACGACAAGTGGGTGACGCCCAACGAGCGCAAGTCCGCCAAGGGCGTCATCCCGGCCGGACACGTCGCGGCCGTCCGGTTCACGATCAACGGCCTGTACAAGGGCGAGACCCGAATCCAGCTCGAGCACGTCAACCGGATCGGCGACGACGCCGCTCCCGACTGGCCGACGGGCAACCAGAACGACGTCTACCGCGTCGACATCGAGGGCACGCCCAGCATCTTCCAGGAGACCGCGTTCAGATTTACCGACGGCTCGGGGCGCGATGCGGCTGCCGCCGGCTGCCTCTCGACCGGTCTGCGCGCGCTCAACGCGGTGCCGGCCATCAACGCCCTGTCGCCGGGCTGGGTCACAGCACTGGATCTACCACTGATTCCAGGGGTCGGCACGATCCGCTGAGTAACACAATGGCCGTCGGATCAGATGGACCTCCGATAGCTTTTTGATCTAGACGGGAAATGATGTCTGACGGGGTAGGGCTCTCGATCGGGGCCACGCGCCTGGCCGCGGTGGTCGTCGGCCGGGCCGCCTTGACGCGCTCCTCGGTGCTGACGCGCTTTCCCCACCGGCCTGCGGAGGTCGGGGTCCCGAGCGAGAATCCCAACCTCAACGAGCGCGGGCTGATCCTCACCGACTTCGTCGATCGCGTCGGTGACCCGGTCGGCATCGTTGCGGCCGACGGTTCGACTCATCTGGCCGACGGAGTGCTCGCCGACGCGTTGCGCGCACTGCTCCTCACGCTCACGGGGGGCAGGCCGCCGGTTGGGCCCGTCGCGGTGTCATACCCCGCGCACTGGCGTCAGACGGCCGTCGAGGGCCTGCGCAGCGCACTGGCTGCGGTGCCGTTGTTCGGCAACCCAGGGCCCGTGACTCTGCACTCCGATGCCACCGCGGCGTTGACGTCGTTGCAGGACGACCCCGGTGTGCCGACCCGCGGTGTCATCGCGTTGTGCGACTTCGGCGGCACCGGTACGAGCATCACACTCCTCGACGCCGACGCGGGTTACGCGCCGCTCGCACCCACCGTTCGCCACACCGATCTCTCCGGCGACCTCGTCGACCAGGCATTGCTCACCCACGTGATCAACGATCTGTCGGCCGCCGGAAGCATCGACCTGTCCGGCACGTCGGCCATCGGATCGCTCACCGCGTTGCGGGCCCAGTGCCGTGGCGCCAAGGAGCGGCTGTCCACTGACAGTGTCACCTCGCTGATGGCGGATGTCCCCGGGCACCGCGGTGAGGTGCGACTGACTCGCAACGAGCTCGACGACGCGATCCGGCAACCCGTTGCCGATTTCGCGGGAGTTCTTCAAGATACATTGCAGCGCAACGGTGTTCGTGAGCTGGCGGCAGTGGCATCGGTGGGTGGGGGAGCGCGAATACCGATCGTCACGACGACGATGTCCGAACACTTCCGGGTGCCGGTCATCACGCATGGCCAGCCCGAGTTGACTGCGGCGATCGGTGCCGGCCTGACGGCCGTGCGCGGAACGGTCGAGGACGGGCAGACAGCCGTGGGCGCGGCCGCGTCTTCGGCTGCTGCGGCGACGGCGATGGCGCCCGAACTGGCTGCGCCTGCCGACGAGATGGCACCGTCGGGCGAGTTCGGCGCACTGGCATGGTCGGACGCCGCTGATGTTCCCGAAGTCGAGCCGACCGATCCGTACGACTACGACTCACCCTCCGAATCTGGCGCTGTCGACGACGTCCGGCCGCAGATTGCGTTCCAGCGTGATCCGCATGACGACGAGCGCGCAGCGCGATCGCTGCCGTGGTACCGGCGACCCGAGGTCGCGATGGGGGCAGGTGTGCTCGTCGTGCTGGCTGCGCTGGCGGCGGCCGTCGTGTTCGTCATGCGCACCGGCGACACGCCTCCGGCGCCGACCACCGCCCCCGCAGCGCCGTCGACCACAAGCGCGGCCCCACCTCCGCCGTCGGAAACGCAAACGCCGGCACCGGAGATCATCACACAGGAGGCGCCGCCGCCACCGGTGACCGAGACGGTCACCGCGCCACCGCCCGAGCCGGCGCCGACCAGTCCGCCGCCGTCCGAACCACCACCGCCGACCACCGAACCGCCGCCGCCGACGACGACTCAGCCACCACCGAGCACGCCGCCCCCGCCGCCGACCATCCCGACGCTGCCCTACGAGACCATTCCGGGTCTGCCGTTCGTCCCGAACCCGATCCAACCGCCGCAACCGGCGCCCTAGCGTCGGCGGCCGCCCTAGGCTGGCGCCCATGCAGACCGACGGCTTGCTCTTCGACCCCAACACCTACGACCCGCCGCAGTTCGACGCCGAAACGCGCCGGTTGTTGCGTGCGACCATCGACTGGTTCGAAGGTCAGGGCAAGAAGCGCCTTCTCGACGACGATCTGAGCGCGCAATGGCCTGGTGATTTCGTCGACTTCGTCAAGCGCGAGAAGTTGTTCGCGACGTTTCTCACGCCCTCGGAGTTCGCCGCGGGCAATCCGGACAAGCGTTGGGACGCCGCACGCAACGCCGCCCTCTCCGAGATCCTCGGGTTCTATGGGCTGACGTACTGGTACACCGAGCAGGTCACCATTCTCGGGCTGGGACCCATCTGGCAGAGCGAGAACAAGGACGCCAAGCTGAAGGCCGCCGACGACCTGGAGGCCGGGGAAGTGATGGCCTTCGGGCTGTCCGAACGCGCACGCGGCGCCGATGTCTACAACACCGACATGGTTCTGACGCCGGCGAGCGAGGAGGACCGCGCCAACGGCATTCTCTACCGGGCGACGGGGGAGAAGTACTACATCGGCAACGGCAACGTCGCCAGCATGGTGTCGGTGTTTGGCCGGCGTGGCGATATCGAGGGGCAGGACGCCTACATTTGGTTCGCCGCCGACAGTCGACACGATGACTATCACCTGATCGACAATGTCGTGCACATGCAGATCTACGTCAGCACGTTCCGGCTCGAGAATTATCCGGTGCGGGAGGAAGATGTTCTGCACACGGGCGTGGAAGCGTTTGCCGCGGCGCTGAATACGGTCAATGTCGGCAAGTTCAACCTGTGCTCCTGCTCGATCGGCATGACCGAGCATGCCTTCTACGAGGCGATCACCCACGCGCAGAACCGCATCCTGTACGGCAACCCCGTCACCGAATTCACCCATGTGCGAACCAACTTCGTCGACGCGTACTCCCGCCTGATCGCGATGAAACTCTTCAGCCGGCGCTCCGTGGACTACTTCCGCGCCGCGAGCCTCGACGACCGTCGCTATCTGCTGTTCAACCCGATGACCAAGGCCAAGGTCACCATGGAGGGTGAGACCGTGCTGCGCTCCCTGCACGATGTGATCGCCGCCAAGGGATATGAGAAGAACACGATGTTCCGCGAGGTCGCACAGTTCATCGGGACCCTGCCGCGCCTCGAGGGCACGGTGCATGTGAACGTCGGGCTGGTGTTGAAGTTCATGCCGAACTACATGCTCAACCCCAAGGAGTATCCCGAGATCGGAATGCGCAACGACGCCGCGGACGACACATTTTTCTGGAACCAGGGGCCGACCCGGGGTGCGGGCAAGGTGCAGTTCGCCGACTGGACACCGATCTATGAGGAGCATGCCGGCATCCCGAGTGTCGCGGTGTTCTACGACCAGGCCAAGGCGTTCCGGGAATTCCTCCTCACCGCCGCGCCCGACGCCGATCAGCAAAAGGACCTGGACTTCCTGCTCAACGTCGGGCACCTGTTCTCGCTGATCGTGTACGGGCAGCTGATCCTCGAGCAAGCGGCGCTCACGGGCCTCGACTCAGACATGCTGGACCAGATCTTCGACTTCCAGGTGCGCGACTTCAACATGTATGCCGTTGCGCTGCACGGTAAGCCGACGGCGACGACGGCCCAGCAGGGCTGGGCGCTGAGCGTGATCCGCAAGCCGGTGCCCGACGCCGAGCGGTTCCACCGGGTCTGGGAACGGGTGAAGGCCTACGACGGCGCCTACGAGATGACGCCCTAGCGACGGCGCTTGCCGGTCACCGCCGAGCGCGGTAAGCGGCCGGCGCGGGAGTGCCCGGTGAGCCGATCGCCGTCGACTGTGACGTCGAAGTCGAGGTTCAGCCGCATGGGCTTGGCCACCGACTGGCGCCACGTGATCCGTTGCCCGTCAACGACGATGCCCTGCAGCGGTACGGCTTCGTCCTTACCGGTCGCCGTTCCCGCGACGACGCCGTCGTGCTCGGTGAACGTATAGGCAACGGCCAGCGACCCGATCGGCGTCTTGATCGTGACGTCCCAGTCTCCGAGCACACTCATCGCGTCCACACCGTTCCTCGCCGTTGGTAGCCGAACAAGTCCTCGACCTCGAGGGCGACCTGTGCGCCGTAGCTGCGCTCGAGGAGGTGCAGCGCGAGGTCCAGGCCCGAGGTGACGGCTCCGGACGTCACGAGATCGCCGTCGTCGACGACGCGCGCGTTCACCGTTTTCACCCCGGTGGCCTCGAGGAGATCCATGCCGAGGTGGTGGGTAACCGCGTTGCGGCCCTCCAGCAGACCCGCCATCGCCAGCGCGAGTGACCCACCGCAGACCGTAGCGACAGTGACGTCGGGATTCTCCATCGCCTTGCGCAGTAGCGGGATCGCGGTCGATTCGGCGAACCGCGCGAGCAGAACGGGAATGGTGTCGATCAGATCGGGGTCACCCTCGATCGGACCCGATGCGCCGGGCACCACGATGTAGCCGGGTTTCGATGGATCGAGTTGCGCGGTGGCGTGCAGCACCATGCGCAGGGTCCCGCTCACCACGTCCCTCGGCCCCTCGGCCGACACCAGTTCGACCTGGAGGTCACCTCCGGCGGCATCACTGCCGGCGGCAAGCACCTCGAACGGTGCGGTGGCATCCAGGGGGTCGAAGCCGTCGAACAACACGATTTGCGCGTACACACGATCATCGTTGGCGAGTCGTAAGCGCCAGAACAGTGGCAAGATCGCCACCTTTCGACGAAATATTGCCAGAGCAGGTAGCGTGGCCATATGCACGTCGTCGCAGTCCTGGCGCTTCCCGACACCATCGCGTTCGACCTGGCGACTCCGGTTGAGGCGTTCGGAAGGGTCCGGTTGCCCTCTGGCGCGCCCGGATACCGCGTTCTGGTGTGCGGATCGCAACCCGAGGTCTCTGCCGGCCCATTCCGTATCGTCACCGACCACGGCCTCGAGGCGCTGGCCGAGGCCGACACCATCGTCATCCCCGGCCGCAACGATGCCTCCGTCGATACCCCCGAGGAGGTGCTGGCGGCGTTGACGGCCGCCCACGCACGCGGAGTGCGCATCGCGTCGATCTGCTCAGGGGCCTTCACGCTGGCCGACACCGGACTGCTCAACGGAAAGCGCGCGACGACACATTGGATCGCCGCCGAACTGTTCGGTGTCCGCTTCCCCGCCGTCGACCTGGACCCCGACGTCCTCTACGTCGACGAGGGTCAGGTTCTGACATCGGCAGGCGCATCGGCCGGATTGGACCTCTGCCTGCACATGGTCGTCCGCGATTACGGCGCCTCGGTGGCCGCCGACGCGGCCCGCCTTGCCGTCGCGCCGCTGCACCGCAGCGGGGGACAGGCGCAGTTCATCCTCCGAAACCAGGCTGCTGTCAAGCACATTGCCGAGCGCACCGAACTGGACGACGTGCTCGCGTGGATCGAACAGGAAGCCCATCGGGACGTGACCTTGCACGACATCGCTGCCCACGCCTCGGTAAGCGTGCGAACCCTGAATCGACGTTTTCAGGCAGAGACGGGCCAGACACCGATGCAGTGGCTGACCGGCGTGCGGGTTCGGCACGCCCAGCAGCTGCTCGAGAGCACCGCGTACGGCGTCGAAAAGGTCGGTCGCGAGGTCGGCTTCACCTCTCCGACGAACTTTCGCGAGCAGTTCCGCCGGCTCACTGGAGTCGCACCGCTGAACTACCGCAACACGTTTCGTGAACGAATGGCGGGCTAGCGGGGCTTCGGCCGCTTGATCAGCACCAGATGCGCCAGCGGGATCTGCATCTGTTCGGGCGAGGCCGCCAGCCGCGTGGCGACGCCGGCTTCGAGTTGGTCGAGGAACTGTCCGGTGCGGGCGTCGGCGACGCCACCGTCGAGTGCGCTCGCGAAAGTCGGGAACACCGACGCGCGCACGAAGGACGCCCATTGCCTGCCGAAAGTCTTTTCGTCCTTATCGCTTTGGTACTGCGACCAGAATCTGTCCTCGGCGTCAAACACCTCGAGGTGGTCGATCTGGAGCTGTTCGAAACGACCGGACGGCGCGAACGGCGTGAAGAAGTCTGCGGCCTTGCGCCCGACCACGGGGACGCACATCCTCCTGATCTCCTCGGCGGTGACGAGGCCTGCCCCCTGGAGTTCGTCGAGGGCGTCGAGCAAGGCGGCGAACATCGGCCGGTAGCCGAACTCTCCGTCGTCATCCACGGCCATCGTCATCACCACCAGGCGGCCCCCTGGACACAACTCCCTGCCGCGGAACGCGATGAACTCGTGCCAGTCGTGCGCGGCCTGCCTCGCGTACTTTGCCCGCACATCTTCGTCAGTGCTGTAGGCGACCTGAATGTGGTCGGGTATCGGCGACGGAACCTTGCTCAGCCACTGGATAGCGTACGAACTCCAGCCCAGGTTAACGCTGCTCGACGGCAGGATCTGCGCGTAGAACGATCGCCCGACCGCCGACGCGAAAGTCGCTGCGTCCTTGGCCAAGTAGCTGTCCGGATCTTCCGCCAGGGTTCGCCACATCGCCGTGAAGTCGTTGTCCGGCACGTCGGTGTGCACGACGAGGGTCGAATGGTCGTGCCGGGTCCGCTTGCGCAGCACGTCGATTGCCGCACAGATCGGCAGCAGGGAGTTATGGGCGGTCGACGCTCCGTAGTCGGCGATCACGATCGGCTGTGGCGGCTTCGGCAGCGGCACGAGGGCCGCCGCCTCCTCGAAGATCGCCAATGCACCCGTCAGGCCTGCGGCCTGAAGCCGTGAGCTGGCCGTGTAGAAGCCGCTGTCTTCCGGCTCAGGTCGCACGACGATGCTTGACTCAGGCAATCACAACCTCCGAGACGTACGGGCAACTGGCGACAGCCATGACGGTAGTCCCCTTACGCCGGATAGGTCACCGAAGTCAGCCGCTCCCAGGCCCGAGCCGCGCGATCATGCCAACGAGATCCGGGTGGTTACGGTGCTCGCGGATCGGTATTAACGTGCCCGTTATTGCGCGACTACTCGGCTCGATGGCTGCGGTGCGGGAGCGCTACATGGCTGATTGGCGCGGCGGCGCAAGCTGGGGCATAACCCACTTTCGGCCCAAGTCGTGAAACACTTTCGGCCATGAAGCGCGCGTCGCGGATCGTCATCGTGGTTTCCATTCTCACGTTGGTCGCGTCGATTCTGGGCTTCGTCGCCACGCTCGTACTGAACACCTTCGTGCTCGATGAGTACGACGCCTACGGTGAGGTGCCAATCCCTGGCTCGACCAGCCTGCAGCTCCCCGAGGGAGAGATCACCGTGAGCTTCCATACGGTGACCACAGGCCGGCCGACGAGCGGATTCCCGATCCCCAACCTGAGTTTCGGCATCACCCCGACCAACGGACTCCCAGAGCCGACGGTCACCGAAAACATCGGCGGGACAACGTCGGTCAACAGCGACATACGAGTGCGGATCTGGACAGCGCATATTCGGCAAGCCGGTACCTACGAGGTCGAGGTCAAGGGATCGGTCGACGGCTACATCACCCCCAGGCTGGCGTTCGGACACGACGGCTCCCGCGGCTGGCTGCTGTGGATCTTCGGTGGCCTCTTCATCTTCGGCCTGTTCGATCTGTTCGCCGCGTTGATCTGGTCGGCGCGGATAGCCAAGAAAGCGCGACCCCTGGAACCGCACGAGCAAGTGACGAGCGAGCCGCCGAGCGAGCCGCCGACCTGGAGTGCCGGGCCTGCCCCCGCGGCCAGCTATACGCCGACGGACCAGGGCGTGCGGCTGGAGCAGATCAGGCAGCTGGCCGCGCTGAGGGATTCCGGGGCGCTGACCGAAGACGAGTACACCGCCGAGAAGCGTCGCATCCTCAACGGGGACTAGCTGCCGCGCTTCACCCAGTCGTCGTAGTTCACGATCTCATCACCGATGGTCGTGTTGTCGCCGTGTCCGGTGTAAACGACGGTGTCGCCGGGCAGCTTGCCGAGCCGTTCGGAGATCGAGGACAAGATCGTTGGAAAGTCGGAGAACGATCGGCCGGTCGCGCCCGGGCCGCCCTGGAACAGGGTGTCGCCGCTGAAGACCGCGTTCAACTCCGGTGCATGCCAGCACACCGAACCCGGCGAGTGTCCGGGAGTGTGCAGGGCGTGCAGCTCGATGCCTCCGACCTGCAGCATCTCACCGTCGCTGACAGTTCGGAAATCATTGTCGGGGTGAGTCATTCGCCAAAGAACATCGTCGGCCGGGTGCAGCAGGATGGGTGCGTCGAGCGCCGCTGATAGTTCGGGGGCCACGGTGATGTGGTCGTTGTGCCCGTGGGTGCACACCACCGCCACCACATTTCGGCCTCCGACCGCCATGACGATCGGGCCCGCGTCGTGGGCGGCGTCGAAGACTATGACGTCGGTGTCGTCTCCGACGAGCCAGATGTTGTTGTCGACTTCCCAGCTGCCGCCGTCGAGCTCGAAGGTGCCGTGTGTGACGACTCGTGAAATGTTCTCGCTCACAGGATCACCACCGAGCGCAGTACAGCGTCTGCGTCGGAACCGGCGTGCATTTTGTGGAATGCCGACTCAATATCTTCCAAGCCGATGCGTTCGGAGACGAACTTCTCCAGCGGCAGCCTGCCCTGCAGGTAGAGGCTGATCAAGGTGGGGAAGTCGCGCTCGGGCAGGCAGTCGCCGTACCACGACGACTTGAGTGATCCGCCGCGGGAGAAGAAGTCGATCAGCGGCATCTCCAGCGTCATGTCCGGGGTTGGAACACCCACCAAGACAACGGTTCCCGCCAGATCACGGGCGTAGAACGCCTGCTTCCACGTCTCGGGCCGCCCGACGGCGTCGATCACCACGTCCGCGCCGAACCCGTCGGTCAGATCCTGGATCGTTTCGACCGGGTCGAGCTCGCGCGCGTTGATGGTGTGCGTGGCACCGAAGCCGCGCGCCCAGTCCAGCTTCTTGTTGTCGGTGTCCACGGCGATGATCCGTCGCGCACCGACCAGTGCCGCGCCTGCGATCGCGGCGTCACCCACCCCGCCGCAGCCGATGACCGCCACGGTGTCGTCACGGTTGATCGCGCCGGTGTTGATCGCCGCGCCGATGCCTGCCATCACCCCGCACCCCAGCAGACCGGCCACCGCCGGGTCGGCAGCGGGATCGACCTTGGTGCACTGCCCCTCGTGCACGAGCGTCTTGTCGGCGAACGCGCCGATGCCCAGTGCCGGAGTCAGTGCGGTGCCATCGGTGAGTGTCATCGGCTGCTCGGCGTTGAATGTGTCGAAGCACAGATGCGGGCGACCGCGCTTACATGCCCGGCACTGACCGCAGACCGCACGCCAGTTCAGGATCACGAAATCGCCGGGCGCCACGTTCGTCACACCCGCGCCGACGGATTCGACCGTGCCGGCGGCCTCGTGACCGAGCAGGAACGGAAACTCGTCGTTGATCCCGCCGTCGCGATACGTCAGGTCGGTATGGCACACCCCGCAGGCGATCACGTCGACTACGACTTCACCCGGGCCCGGGTCGGGGATGACCACCTCCACCAACTCGACCGGTTCACCCTTCGTCCGCGAAATCACACCTCGCACCGTCTGAGTCATGGGGACAACATAGCGTCCTCAATGGAAAGCCGGCAGGGTGCTCCCGGACCCTCGCTACTACAGCGTTCACACCACACGGCTGACGCAAGACACATCAATTTCCCGATATGCGGGCGGGGCGAGTGGACGTAGCGTTGGTCCACGTCGAACGTGAAAATGAATTCGATTCGAACCGAGCAGGTTCATCGCCCGTTGTGGTATCGACAGCATCGCAGGAACTACCGACCTAGCAGGGACAATGACAATGACAACCATCGACCATACAAACGCCGACACCACCGAAGACTTCGCTGACCGCATTGTGGGTGCGATTGACAGCGCCAGCCTGGCCATTCTGCTGTCGATCGGACACCAGACCAAGCTCTTCGACACACTTGCCGAGCTTCCGCCGGCGAGCAGTGCTCAGATCGCCGATGCCGCGGGTCTCAACGAGCGGTACGTCCGGGAGTGGCTCGGCGGGGTCGTAGCGGCGCGGGTCGTCGAATATGACGCAACGGCGCAGACGTACGCGCTGCCGCCGCATCGTGCCGCGGTGCTCACCCGCGCCGCGGGCCCGGACAACCTCTCGCGCGTCGCTCAATTCATTCCGCTGCTCGGGGAGGTCGAGCAGAAAATCGTCGGTTGCTTCTTCAATGGCGGCGGGCTGTCGTACGGCGACTATCCACGTTTCCACACGCTGATGGCAGAGGAGAGCGGTGAGGTGTTCGACGCTGCACTCGTCGACATCATCCTGCCGATGGCCGACGGTCTGCCGGAGTTGCTTCGCGACGGTGCCGACGTGGCCGACATCGGCACCGGCAGCGGACACGCCATCAACGTGATGGCACGAGCGTTCCCGGCCAGTCGGTTCACCGGTATCGACTTCTCTGACGAGGGACTTTCCGTCGGGCGCGCAGAGGCTCATCGACTGGGTCTGACCAACGCGAACTTCACCGCCAAGGACGTCGCCGCCCTCGAGGTCTCCGAAACCTACGATGTCATCACGGTTTTCGATGCGATTCACGACCAGGCTCAACCCGCGAAGGTGCTGGAGAACATTTACCGCGCGCTGCGGCCCGGGGGCGTGCTGTTGATGGTTGACATCAAGGCATCGACGCAATTGGAAGACAACGTCGGCGTGCCGATGGCGACCTACCTGTACACGGTCTCGACGATGCACTGCATGAGCGTGTCGCTGGGTCTCGACGGCGAGGGGCTCGGCACGTGCTGGGGTCGCCAGTTGGCGACGTCGATGCTCGCGGACGCCGGCTTCGTTGATGTGACGGTCGGCGAGATCGAATCCGACCCGCTCAACTACTACTACATCGCGCGCAAGTAGACCTCGCGGGATCTCGGACCAGCGCTGCCAAACGTTCCGTGCCGTTCGCGAAGTGGCATAGCGTTGTGACCACGATGGAATTGCAACTCGACGGACACCCCGACGGACACCTCGACGGACACCCCGACGGACACCCCGACGGACACAATGCCCTGTTGATGTCGGCGCGCGGCGCGCATCTTCGACGCGATTGGGCGACCAGTTACGTCGCCTTCGTCCGTGCGAGTCAGGCAACGCCGCTCAGCACTGACGATCTCGACGCGCTGGCTGCGGCCGCGTGGCGGCTCGGGCAGTGCAAGGAGTCGGTTCGGTATTCCGAGCAGGTGTTCAAACAGCTCTCGCGCAGCGATCCCTCGGCGGCGGCGATGAAGGCTGTGGACGTCGCGCTGGCCTGGCTCACCCGCGGGGATCTCAACGTCGGACAGGGTTGGATGAACCGGGCTCGTCGCCTGCTGGAAGGCGCACCGGAGAGCGCGACCGTCGGTTACCTCGCCTACCTCGACGCCTACATCGCGACATGCGTCGGCGACGACGACGCACTCCGTCGACAGGTCGCCACCTTGCGGGACATGTCCGCACGGCTCGACACCCCCGCGATGACGTCCCTCCGTGGGGTCGTCGAGGCTCTTGCCGCGATCGGTGAGGCGAGGATGGCCGACGCATTCGGTCATCTTGACGAGGCAATGTTGCCTGTGGTCGCCGAAGAGCTCCCGATCGAGTGGGCCGGTGACGTCTACTGCCTCGTCCTGCACCACTGCAACCGGGTCGCCGATCATCCGCGAATGCGGGCATGGACGCAGTCGATGGAGCGATGGTGTGAGGACGTCGCTTCGGCGGTGTACGGCGGGGTGTGCGAGATGCACCGTCTGCAGCTGTTGACCGCGACGGAAGATTACCGGCTGGTCGAAGACCGGTTGTTCGTGGCAAGCCGAAAGCTTCAGGACGTCAACGTGTTTGCCGCTGCTGAGGGTTTTTACGAGCTGGGCGAGATACGCAGGCTGCGTGGCGATGTGGACGGCGCGGTCGCGGCGTTCGCGCAGGCCCGATCGCTTGGCGTCGACCCCCAACCCGGAGAGGCACTGCTGCAGCACAGCCAAGGTGACAGCGAGTCCGCTTGGACTGCGCTGCAGGCTTCTCTGGCGTGGCAGGACCGGGTCGGCCGGATGCGATTGCTGCGTCCTGCGGTCGAGGTCGCGTTGGGCCGCGGCACCCTTGATGAAGCCGAGAAGCTGTGCCGCGAACTCGAAAGCGGAGCAGAGGCTTTCGGCACTCCCGGATTCAAGGCATGGGCGGCGCACGCCCGCGGTGCCCTCCTGGCGCGGCGCGGCGATCACGGCCCGGCACTCGAGGCGCTACGGACCGCGCTGCGGGAATACCGAACGCAGCAGTGCCGGCATGAAACGGCTCAGGTGTACGAATGCATGGCGATTGTGCACAAAGCTTTGGGAGCCGACGACACTGCGGCTGCGGACGCAGCGACCGCGCAAAGTATCTACAGTCAGCTCGGACTCCACGGCAATATCGCGTCGGCTCCGCTTGCCGGCGGACTGACTCGGCGCGAGATCGAGATCCTTACCCGGATCGCCAGCGGTGCGACCAACAGGCAGGTGGCCGCAGAGCTGTTCATCAGCGACAAGACGGTGGGCCGACACCTGGCGAACATCTACACCAAGCTTGGCGTCTCGTCGCGCACTGCCGCGGTGTCATGGGCGTACGCCCACAAGGTCGTCGACAACGCGGCCCCCGCCACAGGCTGATACGACCGCCTACATCATTTGCACCATATCGGTGCGAAAAAGACACATGAATCGCCCGATGTCCGGCGCTGCCGCTGCGCTTAGCGTGACAAGCACATACTGATTCTCGGTTCAGGAGACGACCATGACGAGCATTGACATCGCCGAAAAGCGACTTCCCCAACTGACAGGCAACACACTGTTCGTGACCGACGGTGGACTCGAGACGGAGCTGGTCTTTCACGACGGCATCGACCTGCCTGCTTTCGCCGCGTTCCCCCTGCTCGACAGCCCCGAGACGCGGGACCGGCTGCGTCGCTACTACGACGGATACCTGGCCATCGCACGCAGGCACGGAACAGGTTTCGTCATCGAGACACCGACGTGGCGCGCCAATCAGGACTGGGCAACGCAGCTCGGATACTCGCCGGCGCAGCTCGACATGCTCAACCGTGCGGCGGCGGACCTCGCGGAGGAGGTCCGCGCGGCCGCGATGGCCGACGGCCTGACCGCGGTGGTGAGTGGCTGTGTGGGGCCACGTGGCGACGGCTATGACCCGCGAGACGCGATGACTGCTGAGGAGGCCGAGCGCTATCACGCGGTCCAGATCGGGACCTTCGCCGATACGACCGCCGACCAGGTCACCGCAATCACGATGACCAACACGGCAGAGGGGATCGGTGTCGTGCGGGCCGCGACCGCGGCAGGCATTCCCGCGGCGGTTTCATTCACGGTCGAGACCGATGGTCGGCTGCCGACCGGACAGCCGTTACATGAGGCGATCGAGCAGGTGGACGCCGAAACAAATAGCGGCGCAGCATATTTCATGGTCAATTGTGCGCATCCGACACATTTCGCGGACGCGCTCGACCACGACGGAGCGTGGCGGAAGCGGCTCGTCGGGCTGCGCGTCAATGCCTCGTCGAAGAGTCACGCCGAACTTGATGAATCCACCGAACTCGACGAGGGCGATCCTGAGGACCTCGCGGCCCGGCACACCGGTCTGCGACACCGATTACCGGCCGTGACGGTGCTCGGTGGATGCTGCGGCACCGATGCCCGCCATGTGGCAGCGATCTGCGCGGCGTGGAGCGCCGAATAGGCTGCATGCGTGGCAGCGCTTGATGCGATCGAAGACTGGCCGGTCTCAACCGTCGCCGCCGCGGTCGTCGGTCCGTCCGGCATTCTGGCCCAGCACGGCGACCTTCGGCACCGGTTCGAGTTGGCGTCGGTGACCAAGCCCCTGGTGGCCCGCGCGGCGCAGGTCGCCGTCGAGGAGGGCGCCGTCGAACTCGACACCGAAGCGGGCCCGCCCGGATCCACGGTCCGCCACCTACTGGCCCACGCGTCGGGGTACTCGATGCACTCGGCGGACCTGATGGCCGAACCCGGCAAGCGGCGGGTGTATTCGAACTACGGGTTCGGCGTCTTGGCCGAGGAGATCCAGCGGGCGTCGGGCATCGAGTTCGCGCAATACCTGACCGAGGCGATCTGTGAGCCGCTCGGCATGTCGGACACCGCGTTGGCCGGCGGGGCTGAGGCGGCAGGGTTTGGCGCGGCGTCGACCGTCGCCGACCTGGTCGCCTTCGCCGGCGACCTGCTGCGGCCGTCGACGGTCTCTGCGCAGATGCACTCCGAGGCCACCAAAGTGCAGTTTCCTGGCCTGCCGGGCGTGCTGCCCGGATTCGGGACGCAGCGACCCAATGACTGGGGCCTGGGATTCGAGATCAGGAACGGTAAGTCGCCGCACTGGACAGGTTCGGCCAACTCGGGCGGTACCTACGGGCATTTTGGCCAGTCAGGGACATTTTTGTGGGTCGATCCGCAGGCTGAACTGGCGCTCGTGGCGCTCACGGACCGCAATTTCGGCGACTGGGCGTATGCGCGCTGGCCGACGCTCTCTGATGGAGTCCTGAGAGAATTCGGCCCAGACTAGCGCAACAGGCGCCTCACAGGGCACAATAGACACGCACGACACAGCTGTAATTCGGAACCGCCAGGTCGCTTGGGGAAGACGTCCCTCGTGGAGCCGAAGGAGCAGCAAATGCGTGCAGCGAACCAATTCGCCGAAGCGGCGACTGGCGTGGTGTACATCCATGCTTCCCCCGCTGCGGTGGCCCCGCATGTCGAGTGGGCGTTGTCGTCGACCTTGTCTGCGAGGGCGAACCTGAAGTGGACGCCGCAGCCCGCCATGCCGGGGCAACTGCGCGCCGTCACCAACTGGATCGGCCCGGTCGGTACCGGGGCCGCCCTGGCCAACGCGTTGCGCTCGTGGTCGGTGCTGCGATTCGAAGTCACCGAGGACCCCAGCACGGGTGTCGATGGTCACCGCTGGTGCCACACCCCCCAACTCGGCATGTGGAGCGGCACGATGAGTGCCAACGGCGACGTGATGGTCGGGGAGATGCGGCTGCGAACACTGATGGAATCGGGGGCCGACACGCTGGCCGTCGAGCTCGATACCGTGCTGGGCACGGCATGGGACGAGGCACTCGAGCCGTATCGCGACGGCGGTGACTCCGCTGAGGTGAGCTGGCTGACGCGCGGAGTCGGGTAGCCGAGTCGGCTAATCCTCTGCTCGCGCTAGAAAAGGCCCCTCGCGAAATTTGCTGATTTGCGCCGTCGGCGCGCATTTCCGATGAGACTGTCGTCAACTCGCAGGAGGAGACGACATGATCACGATCCGTGTATTCACCGCAGCGGCGTTCGCTGCCGGCGCACTGCTCACCGCTTCAACCGCATCAGCATCACCCGCCACCGACGCTCTGCTGAGCGCTCTGGACGGGCTCGGGCTGCCGATATCGCCGGAAACCGCGATCACGGCAGGCAATCTGGCCTGCGATTCGTCGACCAGCGGGCTCGCCCGCGACCTGATCGCGGCGCGGATCGCCGGCGAGTTCGGATTGGATCCGGCACAGGCGAGCTCGTTTGTCGGGATCAGCCTCGCGGTCTATTGCCCGCTGCGGTAAGGATCTTCAGCGCCCCGGGTACCGCCGAAACTTCGACCGGAAGCGGGCACGCGTACTCGCCGTCGGCATAGGCGTTGATGCCCGGTGAGTCGACGGTGATCGTGCGGGCACGCTCGGTACGCACCTCATCGAGATCGATGTGCGTGCCCTTGAACACGGTGGGAAACAACCGGATCAGCTTCGTGCGCGAGGCCGACGCGACCATCGTGACGTCGAGCAATCCATCGGTGGGGTCCGCGTCCGGGCAGATCCGCATGCCGCCGCCATAGCTCTTGGTGTTGCCGAAAGCGGCCAGCGTCAACTCCGTGTCCAACTCGCGACCGTCGAAGGTCAGGCTGAAGGGCAGCAGCCGCAACTTGGACAGCTCGGCGACCATCGCGACGTTGTAACGCATCCGGCCGTGCGGCCACCGCATCCGGTTGGTCCGGTCGGTGACCAACGAGTCAAAGCCTGCGGCCATCACGGTGCCGAACCATTTGTCGGTGCCGTCGACGCCCTTGATGCGGCCCAGGTCGACGGTCTGCACGACGCCGTCGACGATGATGTCGGCCGCGGCTTCGGGATCCTTTGCCGGAATACCGAATTCGCGTGCGTGGTCGTTGCCGGTGCCCGACGGGATGATGGCAAGCGGTATGTCGGATTGTGCGAGCACCTGCAATGCGAGCGAGATGATGCCGTCACCGCCGACGACAACCAGAGCGTCCATGCCGCGCTCGAGGGCACCGTCCACCAGTCGTCTCGCGTGCGCGGCGTCGGTGCCCGCGATGGCGACGACGTCGATGCCGCGCTTGTGCAGCTGTGTGACGGCGCGTTCGGCGGCGTGTGGCGCACTGCCGTGCCCGGACGCCGGGTTGGTCAGCATCGTCACGCGGCCGAGCTCGGTCATGGAATGAGCTTGCCGGGGTTGAGGATTCCGGCGGGGTCCAGCGTGGCCTTGACGGCCCGCAGCACCTCGACGCCGAGATCGCCGATCTCGTCGCGCATCCACGGGCGGTGATCGGCGCCGACGGCGTGGTGGTGGGTGATGGTGGCGCCGGTGCGCATCATGGCCTCCGATGCGGCGGCCTTCGCCTTGCGCCACTGCTGTATTGGATTCCCGCGCTGCCCGGCGACGACGGTGAAGTACAACGAGGCTCCGGTCGGATACACATGCGAAATGTGGCACAGCACCAGTGCCGGGGTGCCGGATTCGGCGAGAGACTTCGTCAGTGCCTCGGTGACCGCCGCCTTGAGTGCGGGCACGTTGGACCAGTTCGTGGCCGTCTCCAGCGTCTCGCACAGTGCACCGGCGGCGAGCAGCGAATCCCGAAGATACGGCGCGTTGAACCGGCCGTGCTCCCAGGCGCGGGCCGGGGCCTCGCCGAGCGACGTGCCACCTGCGGCCTGCATCACCGCGCGCGTTTCGGCATGACGGCTCTCGACGTGGGCTTGGCTGCCCTCGAACGCGGTGATCGCCAAGCAGCCGCCAGTGATCTGGTCCTCGCCGATGCTCTCGGTCGTCGCCAGATTCACACCGGTCTCCGCTTCGTCGGACAACCGGATGACCGTCGGCCCGGCGCCGGTCTGTACGACGGCGCGCAGCGCGTCGGCTCCGGTCGCGAAGTCAGGGAAAGACCAGGCCTCATAACGGGTCGTCGCGGGAACGGGATGCACCTTGACCCGCACGCGGGTGATGATCCCGAAGACACCCTCCGAACCGATCATCAACTGCCGCAGGTCAGGGCCGGCGGCCGACTCCGGGGCGCGACCGAGGTCGAGTACACCCGCCGGGGTCACCGTGCGCAGCCCGCGCACCATGTCGTTGAAGCGGCCGTACCCCGCGGAGTCCTGGCCAGAGGAGCGCGTGGCGGCGAATCCGCCAATGGTCGCGAACTGGAAACTCTGGGGGAAGTGGCCGAGGGAGAAGCCGCGTCCGCCCAGTAGGCGTTCGGCCTCTGGGCCGGTGAGCCCGGCGCCGAGTTCGGCCTCGCCGGAGACCTCATCGAGTGAATGCAGTTCCGTCAGGCGGCGTAGATCCAGGGAGACCACCGCACTGAAATCGCCGCGGATCGGGTCAAGGCCGCCGACCACACTCGTCCCGCCGCCGAACGGGACGATCGCGATCTCGCGTTCGGAGCAGTACCGCAGGATCGCCGCGATCTCGTCCTCGCCACTCGGCAGCAGCACCGCGTCGGGCACATCCTGGACACCGGAATCCTTGCGGCGCAACAGGTCCAGCGTCGATTTGCCGCCGGCGCGGAGCAGCCGGCCCTGGTCGTCGACACGGCAGTACGCGGCTCCGACGATCTCGGCCAGCCGGTCGGAGTCGGCGTCCGTCAGCGCGGAAGGACGAAGCTTGACGTCCTGCGCCTCGAGGTCTGGTGTTTTCGCGCCGTCGACGCCGAGCGCCTGCTTCAGCAGGGCCCGAATCCCGTCCGACAGTGGTTTCGCCGCCGCTGGATCGCCCCATGCGTTCCACTTCATCGGGGGCAGCATTGCGGTCTGTTGGTCATCCGGACGCGTCATGCGTTACAGTATTACACATGCTGTCAATCAGTAACGACTCACCGCCGACGATCGGGGACCGGATCCTCGCCGCGGCGGCCGACTGTGTGCTGGCGTTTGGTGTGGACCGGGTGACGCTGGCCGAGATCGCGCGCCGCGCCCAGGTCAGCAGGCCGACGGTGTATCGGCGGTGGCCCGATACCCGTTCGGTGCTGGCGGCGCTGCTGACATCGCGGGTCATCGGCGTGCTCGACGATGTACCCAGTCAAAGGATCGGCCGCGAGGCGCTTGTCCAGCGAATCGTGACGGTCGCCGAGCGGTTGCGTCGCGACGACGTGGTCATGTCGGTGCTGCGCAGTGCGCCCGACCTGGCGATGATCTACATCGCCGAACGGCTGGGGACCAGCCAGCAGGTCCTCCTCGACGCGGTCGCCTCCGACATCAAACTCGCGCAGGAGGAAGCTAGCGTTCGCCCCGGCGATCCGCGACAACTCGCGGCGATGTGCCTGCTGATCAGCCAGTCGACGATCCAGTCGGGACAGATCGTCGCGCCCATCCTCGATGCCGACGCACTCGCCGTCGAACTCGCCCACTCATTGAACGGATACCTCAAACGGTGACCACCTCAACCGCACTCAACGACGCCCGTCGCACCTCCGAGCTGGCGGCGCTGGCGGACGGTGACACCACCGACGTCGTCGTCATCGGCGGCGGCATCACCGGCGTCGGTATCGCGTTGGATGCCGCGACGCGCGGGCTCAGCGTTGCCCTGGTCGAGAAGCACGACTTGGCCTTCGGTACCAGCCGTTGGAGCAGCAAGCTGGTGCACGGCGGCCTGCGATACCTCGCGACCGGCAATGTCGGCATCGCGCGGCGCAGCGCCGTCGAACGCGGAATCCTGATGACGCGCAACGCCCCTCACCTCGTCAAGGCGATGCCCCAGCTGGTTCCGCTGCTGCCGTCGATGAACACCGCATCGCGGGCGCTGGTGCGGTTCGGTTTCGTGGCCGGCGATGGGCTGCGCAAGCTCGCGGGCACACCGTCGTCGACGCTGCCTCGCTCAAGGCGGATCGACGCGCAGCGCGCCATCCAACTCGCGCCCACGGTGCGGCGCGACGGACTGACCGGCGGTCTGCTCGCCTACGACGGTCAGCTGATCGACGATGCGCGCTTGGTCACCGCCGTGGCCCGCACCGCCGCCCAGCACGGCGCCAAGATCCTGACGCACGTCGCAGCATCCAACGCGACGGGCACCTCGGTGACATTGACCGATCAGCGATCCGGGGAGTCGTTGGAGGTATCCGCCCGCGCCGTGGTCAACGCCAGCGGCGTGTGGGCGGGGGAGGTGGACCCCTCGGTTCGCCTGCGTCCCAGCCGCGGAACGCATCTCGTGTTCGATGCCGCGGCATTCGGAAACCCGGTCGCCGCACTCACCATCCCCATCCCCGGGGAGATCAACCGCTTCGTCTTTGCGATGCCCGAACAGCTGGGACGCGTGTACCTGGGGCTCACCGACGAGGACGCGCCGGGCCCGATACCCGATGTGCCGCAACCCACTGCGGAGGAGACGTCGTTCCTGTTGGACACGGTCAACACCGCGCTGGACGTCGCACTGGGCACCGACGATGTGATCGGCGCATACGCCGGGCTAAGACCGTTGATCGACGCGGGCGAGGGGCGCACGGCTGACGTGTCGCGCGAGCATCGGGTTGTCGAGTCACCGTCGGGCGTGCTCAGTGTCATCGGCGGCAAGCTGACCGAGTACCGCTACATGGCAGAAGATGTCCTTGACCGCGCCGTCGCGCTGCGCGGGCTGACGGCCGCAGGGTGCCGCACCCGAAACCTGCCCTTGGTGGGAGCACCCTCGAATCCGGTTGCGACACTGCGTTCGCCGGTCGAAATGCCGGGCTCACTGGTGGCACGCTACGGCGCGGAAGCGCCGAACGTGATCGCCGCCGCGAGCTGTGAACGGCCCACGGAGCCCGTGGCCGACGGGATCGACGTCATACGCGCGGAATTCGAATACGCCGTATCGCATGAAGGCGCGCTGACTGTCGACGACATCGTCGACCGCCGCACTCGTATCGGATTGGTCGCCGCGGATCGCGACAGGGTGCTCGATGTGGCGGAGGAATTCGTGATTTCGGTGCGCTAGCGGTCGCGGAGCGACCGTGCGCGCACCGAAAACGCCGTTACAGCGGGATGTTCTTGTGCCGACCGCGGCGGGCGGGCGCCTCGGCCAGTGCCTGCGTCAGCTTGCTGCGCGTATGGGCGGGATCGATCTTCTCGTCCACCACACCGATCTCGATGGCGGAATCCACGCCGCCGGCGATCCGCTCGTGCTCAGCGGCCAATTCTTCGTGCAGCGCCTCACGCTCGTCTTCGGGTGCGGCGGCCAGCTTCTTCTTGTGCAGGATGCCGACCGCTGCCTTGGCGCCCATCACGGCGACCTCGGCCTCCGGCCATGCAAAGACCTTGGTGGCGTTCAGCGATCGCGAGTTCATCGCGATGTAGGCGCCGCCGTAGATCTTGCGAGTGACCAGCGTGACGCGCGGCACCGAGGACTCGCCGAACGCGTGCAAAAGCTTCGCGCCGCGGCGCACCACGCCGCCCCACTCCTGGTCCACTCCGGGCAGGTAGCCCGGTACGTCGACGAGCACGACGAGCGGGATGCCGAAGGCGTCGCACAGCCGCACGAAACGTGCTGCCTTCTCGGCGCTCTCGGAGTTCAGGCAGCCACCGAGGCGCAGCGGATTGTTCGCGATCACACCGACGGTCCGGCCGGCCAGCCGGCTCAGACCGATCACGATCGACGGCGCCCACTTGCCCTGCAGCTCCTCGAAGGGCACACCGTCATCGAGCAGCGCCTCGACAAGAGGGTGCACGTCGTAGGCACGGCGGGCCGACTCGGGCAGCAACGCCTTGAGGTCAGTGTCGCCGGCTTCGGCCTTGGTTCGGTCGAAATGGCCCTGCTGGCAGAACAATCCGACCAGACGACGGCCGCGCTCGTAGGCGTCGACCTCGTCGTCGGCGACGATGTGGCACACGCCGGACTTCTTGTGGTGTGCGTCGGGACCGCCGAGCGACACCATGTCGACGTCCTCACCGGTGACGCTGCGCACGACGTCGGGGCCGGTGACGAAGACCTTGCTGTCCGGCGCCATCACGATGATGTCGGTCAGGGCCGGACCATAGGCAGCCCCGCCCGCGGCGAAGCCGACGACGATCGAGATCTGCGGGATGTAACCGGACGCCCGGATTTGGGCCTCGAACGTCAAACCGACCGCGTGCAGGGCCTTGACGCCCTCTGCGAGCCGTGCGCCGCCGGAGTGCCAGATTCCGATGATCGGGCTTTGTTCCTCGATGGCGATGTCGTAGGCGTTGACGATGTGTGCACAGCCCTCCACACCCATGGCACCGCCCATGACGGTGCCGTCGGTGCAGAACGCGATGGTGCGCACGCCGTTGACGGTGCCGGCGGCGGCTAGCACACCGGAGCGGTCACGCTCGTGAAGCAGTTCGACGCTGTCGTCGTCGAAGAAGGTGCTGAGGCGCAGCAGCGGATCGCGCGGATCGACCGATTCACCGACCGTTTCGGGGGCCATGATGGTCATTAAATCCTCCTGTAGCGCTTGAATTTCGGGGTTCAGTACTTACCGAACGCGAGCGCGACGTTGTGCCCACCGAATCCGAACGAATTGTTGATCGCGTATTGATAGTTGCCGGGTCGCGGCGAACCCGAGACGACATCGAGGTCGATCTCCGGGTCGAGGTTCTTCAGGTTGAGCGTCGGCGGGATGACCCCGTTCTTCAACGCCAACACGGTGAGGATGGACTCGACGGCGCCGACTGCGCCGACCGAGTGGCCGAGCGCCCCCTTGGGGGCGTAGACCGCTGCCTTGTGGGTGCCCAAGGCTCTGGTGATGGCCTTGCCTTCGGCCACGTCGCCCACCGAGGTACCCGTGGCGTGCGCATTGATGTGGTCGATGTCTGTGGGGGACAGGCCCGCGAGCTGGATGGCCCGCGTCATTGCGTGGCCGGCCTGCTCCCCGTTGGGGTCGGGCGCCACGATGTGGAATCCGTCCGACGTGATGCTGGCGCCCATCAGCCGTGCGTGGATGGTGGCACCGCGCGCCTTGGCGTGTTCCTCGGTCTCGATCACCATCAACCCGGCACCCTCGCCGAAGACGAAACCGTTGCGGTCCTTGTCAAATGGGCGACACGCTCCGGCGGGATTGTCGTTGGTGGTGGACAACACGATGCGCATCTGTGCGAAGCCGGCAATCGGCACCGCTTCGATCCTGGTTTCGACGCCACCGCAGATCGCCACGTCGGCTTCGCCGAGCACGATCTGTCGCCACGCCTGCGCAATGCCCTCAGAACCCGAGGCGCAGGCCGAGATCGGGGTGCTGACCCCGGCCTTGGCCTTGCGCTCGAGACCGACCGCGGCGGCTGCCGCGTTCGGCATGTACATCTGCACGGCAAGCGGGGACACCGCCCGAAGGCCCTTGCCGCGCAACGCTTCGTAGGCGTAGAGCAATTCCTCAGTCGAGCCCATACCGGTGCCGATCGACACCATCAGACGCCGGGGATCGACATCCGGTGACCCGGCGTGGTCCCATACCCGTCGGCTCAGCACCGTGGACATCCGCTGCAGGTACGACAGCCGACGCAGTTCGACCCGCGTCAATTCGCTTTCGAAGTCCTCCAACAGGTGCCCGCCGATTCGGACCGGCAGGTTGTACTGCTCGACGAAGGGATCGTCGAGCAGTCGGATGCCGCTTTGCCCATCCAGCAGTCGCTGCCAGGTGGTGTCCGCGTCGGTCGCCAGAGCCGTCGTCATCGCGAATCCGGTGACGACTACGTTGGGGAAACCATTCCCCGTGGAAAGCCGGGTCAACGCTGCCATTACTGCTCTGGGAGTTCCTTCCGTAACTCAGTAACGCCCAAATGCCAGGGCGACATTGTGTCCACCGAATCCGAACGAGTTGTTGATGGCGTACTGGTAGTCGCCAGATCGTGGCTCGCCTGCAACGACATCGAGATCGATCTCGGGATCCGGGGTCTCGTAATTCAGTGTCGGCGGAATCACGCCATCGCGCAGCGCGAGCACCGTCAGGATCGATTCCAGGGCCCCGACCGCTCCGATGGAGTGGCCGAGCGCCGACTTCGGGGCATATACCGCTGCGTGGTCCACACCGGCAACGCGGATGGCGTTGGCCTCCGCGGTGTCGCCGATCGGGGTGGCCGTGGCGTGGGCGTTGACGTGGCTGATGTCCTTGGGCTCCAGGCCCGCGGACTCTATGGCGCGCTTCATCGCGTGGCCGGCCCGCAGACCGTCCGGTGCAGGTGCCACCATGTGGAACGCGTCGGACGTGATACCGGCGCCCATCAGCCGGGCCAGCGGCTTTGCCCCGCGGGCCTTGGCGTGCTCCTCGGTCTCGATGACCATGAGAGCCCCGGCTTCACCGAAGACGAACCCGTCGCGGTTCTTGTCGAACGGCCGCGATGCACCCTCAGGATTCTCGTTGTTGGTGGACATCGCGCGCATCATCGAGAACGCCGCGATCGGCAGCGCCTCGATGCCGCCCTCGACACCGCCGCAGACGGCGATGTCGGCGTCACCCATCACGAGCTGGCGCCACGCGTGGGCGATGCCCTCCGAACCCGACGAGCAGGCCGAAACCGGGGTGATGACCCCGGCCCGGGCGCCCAGTTCGAGGCCCACGACCGCGGCAGCGCCGTTCGGCATGACCATCTGAACGGCGAGCGGGGATACCTTGCGGGGCCCGCCCTCGTTCATCGCGTCATACATCTCGACGATCTTCTCGCCGCCACCGAGGCCGGTGCCGATCACGACCGAGAACCGGTCGGGATCGACCTCCGGACGTCCGATGCTGTCCCACAGCTGGTTGCCGAGGTACTTGGACATGCGTTGGACATACGACATGCGCCGCAGTTCCAACCGGGTCATCAGTGGGTCAAGCGGCTCCTTGAGGTGCCCGCCGATTCGCACCGGCAGGTCCCACTTGGTGACGAACTCGTCCTCGAGGACGCGGATGCCGCTCTCGCCTGCAAGCAAGCTCTTCCACGTGCTCTCGATGTCCGGCGCGAGCGAAGTCGTCGCCGTGACGGCGGTCACCACGACGCTGGGGAAACCACCGTTAGCAGTGGAAGGTTTGGTCACTTGTCGCCCGAGCCCATCTGTGCCCGGATCGCCGCGGCAGCCTCGGGGTTCTCTTCCTCGAGCTTCTGGATGTAGCTGACGACGTCACCGACGGTGCGCAGGCCCGCGAGGTCCTCGTCGGGGATCTTCACGCCGTACTTGTCCTCGGTCTGCACTGCGATCTCAACCATCGACAGCGAGTCGATGTCCAGGTCGTCGACGAACGACTTCTCCGGGGTGACCTCGGAGGGCTCGATACCGGTGACCTCTTCGATGATCTCGGCGATGCCGGCGATGATTTCGTCCTGGGTGGTTCCCACAATGGCTCCTTCTAATTAATTGTTACGGCCAACTGACGTTGGTATGCGGTTGTTGCTGCTTCCCGGCGAGCCAGGAGTCATTCCCCTTCAGAGCTCGGCGAGCCCGTCCAGGTCAGCGGGGGATTTGACGGCACGCGTCGGCACCCCCCGAAGTTCGCGTTTGGCGATCCCGGCGAGTGTCCCGGCGGGCGGGAACTCGACGAGCGCCGACACATTCTGTTGACGCATGGTCTCGGTACATAGATCCCAACGCACCGGCTTGGTCATTTGGCTCACCAGCTTGGCCATCGCGTCGGCTGCCGAGGCCACTGCTTGACCATCGGCGTTCGACAGGAGAGTCACGGTTGGCCTCAAAGACCCAGCGATCGTTACCTTTTCAACTGCGGCCGCGTACCCCTCGGCTGCGGTCGCCATGTAATGAGTGTGGAACGCCCCGGCGGTGGCGAGCTTGCGTACCCGCGCCTTCTCCGGCGGATCCTCGGCCAGCTTGTCCAGCGCGGCGAGGCTGCCCGCGGCCACAATCTGACCGGCAGCGTTGCGGTTGGCGGGGACCAGGTCGAGTGCCTCGAGGCGGGCCAGCACCTCGGCCTCGTCGCCTCCGAGCACCGCGGACATGCCGGTGGGCTCCAGCGCACATGCCTTGGCCATCTCGGCGCCCCGGGTCGCGGCCAGCTTGACCGCGTCGTCCGCGCTGATGACGCCTGCGATCGCATAGGCGGCGATCTCGCCAACCGAATGGCCGGCCACCACGGTGTTCTTGCCGTCCAGCACGCCGCGACGGGTCAGTTCTTCATGGGCGAGCAGGGTGGCGGCCACGACCAAGGGCTGGGTGACCGCAGTGTCGGTGATCTCCTCAGCGGTCGCCGTGGTTCCCAGCCGGGCCAGGTCCAGCCCACTGATCTGCGACCATGTCGCCAGACGGTCAGCCGCACCCGGTAGCTCTAGCCATGGGGCGAGCATGCCGGGAGTCTGGGACCCTTGTCCGGGCGCAAGCAACGCAAGCGCAGGTTGAAGAGGCACGTGTTTAAGAGAACACTGTGAAAGCCCATTTGCGCGGTGTAAGAGATTATGAACCTCGTCTTAAGTTTTTGTAGATATCCCACAAAACACCACGTGATGCGACCTCATCGATACCGGTCCGCGACCTATTGGGCTCGATGAGCATCGACTATGGCGGTGAAGTGACCTCTGTCACCTGTGCGCCGGAGGCATTTCGTGTGCTGGCTAGGTGCGTTTGCCGACTGAGTCGGCCCAGGCTGGCGGCAACGCGGAGGATATAAGCATCGCGTGGAACCGTGGGATCACGCCCCGTGAAATCGGTGATCCGTTTGAGTCGGTAGCGCACGGTGTTTGGATGAACGAACAATTTGCGTGCGCACGCTTCGATCGCGCCGCCCGAGTCGAGGTAGGCGTCCAAGGTCTCGGCCAGCGCCGGGTCGGCGTCCCCAAGGGGCCTCATCACCTCGACCTCTAACGCGGCGATCGCGGAGGCATCACCGAGCAACGCCCTTTCGGGCAGCAACTCCCGTGCCGGCACCGGCCTGGGCGCACCGGTCCAGCCGGCGACGGCGTTCATGCCGGCGATCGCCTCGGTGGCGCTGCGATGCGCGGCCGCCAAAGTGGTTGCGGTCGGACCGATCACCACGGGTCCGTCGGCGAACACCTTCATCAGTTCGTTGAGGAAGCGGTCGGTCGCAGACAGTGAGCCCGACACGATCGCGACCAGCCAGGTGCCGTGTACGTCGGAGAGTGCGGCGCGGCCGTGGCGCTTGGCGACATCGTGGACGTCGTCGCCGGCGAGGTCGTTGCGATCGGGATGCGGCAGGCCCACGATGACGGTGGACGGCGCGGTGGCATCCCAATTCAAGGCTGCCGCCTGCGACTGCAGCGCGGGTCCGGTGTCTCCGCGCACGACGGCGTCGATGACGTTGGCCTCCATCCGCGTGTCCCACGCACCGCGGGTCTCGGCCTGGTCCGCATAGGCGGTGGCGGCGGCGAACGCGAGATCCCGGCTGTAGCGCAGGATTCCGGCCGTCAGCGCGGTCAATTGCTCGTCGGAGCGGGCCAGCAGCGGCACTACCTCCTCGCAGTACTCCATGATGACGCGAACCATCTCGACCGACTGCCGCAGGGCGATCTTGCGCCGGAGATCCTGCGGCACGACCTCAAACGCCTGGGCGGTGTAGCTGACGTTGCTCTGCGGATTGCGCATCCACTCGACGAAGTTGACCACTGCGGCCTGCACCACCAACTGCACGCTGGCCCGCTGTGACGCCTCGAGCTCGGCGAAGAACGGCAGCCTCTGCTCCAAGGCGCGCACCGCTTCGGTCGCCAGCCGGCCGGAGTATTGCTTCAGTCGCCGCAATACGACGTCGGGCACTGTTTCGAGTACCTCGACCGTCGACTTCGGCGGAACGAACCGATTGTCGGCCATTGATAAAGGCTACGCCACACTTCTGGAGGAATCCTCCAACTGCTATGGGGACTCTCGCCGCGCTGTTTTAGGCGACCCCGGGATCCGACGTTTGCTCGGGTGCGGCGAGAACATCGTCGATCTGGTACTTGTTCGCTGCGTCGACGGCGACGGACTGATCGATGTTGCCGTCGCGTACCAGTCCCTCCAGCACGGCCACCGCAATGGACTCGGCGTCGGTGTTGTAGTACCGCCGGGCCGCGGGCCGGGTGTCGGAGAAGCCGAAGCCGTCGGTTCCCAGTGTCACGTATGTGCCGGGCACCCATGGCCGGATCTGCTCGGGCACCGCCCGCATCCAGTCCGATACCGCGATCACGGGGCCCACGGCGTCGTGCAGCGCGGTGGTGACGAAAGCCGTGCCGACGGGCCGTTCGGGGTGGCGCAGCCGCTGCTTCTCGATTTCCACGCCGTCGCGGTTCAGCTCGTTCCAACTGGTCACCGACCAGACATCGGCGGCGACGTCCCACTCGTCGGCCAGCAGCTGGGCGGCCCGCAGCGCCTCGGGCATCGCGACGCCCGAGGCCAGGATCTGTGCGACGTGCGACCGCTTGTCCGGCGCCGGACGGTAGCGGTAGATGCCGTGCAGCAGCGCGTCGACGTCGAGCCCCTCCGGTTCGGGCGGCTGGGCATAGGGCTCGTTGTAGATGGTGATGTAGAAGTAGACATTCTCCGGGTCCTCGCCGTACATCCTGGCCAGGCCACTCTCCACGATGTAGGCGATCTCGAAGGCGAACGCCGGGTCGTATGCCACCACCGCCGGGTTGGACGCAGCGAGCAGCATCGAATGCCCGTCGGCGTGCTGCAGGCCCTCGCCGACCAGGGTGGTGCGTCCGGCAGTCGCACCGAGCACGAAACCGCGGGCCATCTGATCGGCTGCGGCCCATAGGCCGTCGCCGGTGCGCTGGAACCCGAACATCGAATAGAAGATGTAGAGCGGGATCATCGGCTCGTTGTGGGTGGCGTACGACGTGCCGACCGCGGTGAACGATGCGGTCGAGCCTGCCTCGTTGATGCCTTCGTGCAGGATCTGGCCGATTTCACTTTCCTTGTACGCCAACATCAATTCGGCGTCCACGGCGGTGTACAGCTGCCCGTTGCGGTTATAGATCTTCAGGCTCGGGAACCACGAGTCCATACCGAACGTGCGGGCCTCGTCGGGAATGATGGGGACGATCCGCCACCCGATTTCCTTGTCGCGCAGCAGTTCCTTGAATGTCCGCACGGTCGCCATGGTGGTGGCGACCTCTTGGTTGCCCGAACCCTTCTTGAGCGCCTTGTAGGTGTCGCGGCCCGGCAGTGGCAATACCTTGGAATGGGTGCGGCGCTCAGGCAGGAATCCGCCCAATGCCCGTCGGCGCTCCAGCATGTAGCGGATCTCGGGCGCCTCCGGGCCGGGGTGGTAATACGGCGGGAGGTAGGGGTTCTCCTCGAGCTGCTCGTCGCTGATCGGGATGCGAGTCGAGTCGCGGAAGTACTTGAGGTCTTGCAGCGCAAGCTTTTTCATCTGGTGCGTGGCATTGCGGCCCTGGAAGTGTGCGCCCAGCGAGTAGCCCTTGATGGTCTTGGCGAGGATGACGGTCGGCTGGCCCTTGTGATCGATCGCCGCACGGTAGGCGGCGTAGACCTTGCGGTAGTCGTGGCCGCCACGTTTGAGGTTCCAGATTTCGGCGTCCGACATCTTCTCGACCAGCTGTTTGGTCCGCGGGTCGCGGCCGAAGAAGTGGTCGCGGACGTAGGCGCCGTCGTTGGCCTTGTAGGTCTGGTAGTCACCATCGGGCGTGGTGTTCATCAGGTTCACCAGCGCGCCGTCGCGGTCGGCGTCCAGCAGGGCGTCCCACTCGCGGCCCCAGACCACCTTGATGACATTCCAGCCGGCGCCGCGGAAGAACGACTCCAGTTCCTGGATGATCTTGCCGTTACCGCGCACCGGCCCGTCGAGGCGCTGCAGGTTGCAGTTGATGACGAAGGTCAGGTTGTCCAGGCCCTCATTGGTCGCCACCTGGAGTAGTCCACGACTTTCCGGCTCGTCCATCTCGCCGTCGCCGAGGAACGCCCACACATGCTGATCGGAGGTGTCCTTGATGCCGCGGTCGGCCAGGTAGTGGTTGAAGCGGGCCTGATAGATCGCGTTCATCGGGCCCAGGCCCATCGACACGGTGGGGAACTCCCAGAACGACGGCATCAGGCGGGGGTGTGGATACGACGGCAGCCCACCGCCGGGATGGCTGTGTTCCTGCCGGAAGCCGTCGAGGTCGTCGGCGGTCAACCGGCCCTCGAGGAACGCACGCGCGTAGATGCCGGGCGAGCCATGGCCCTGGATGAAGATCTGGTCGCCTCCGCCGGGGTGTGCCTTACCGCGGAAGAAGTGGTTGAAACCGACCTCGTACAGCGCCGCTGAGGACGCATAGGTCGAGATATGGCCGCCCACACCGACTCCCGGACGCTGCGCGCGATGCACCATGATCGCGGCATTCCAGCGGATCCAGGCCCGGTAACGGCGTTCGACGTCCTCGTCGCCGGGGAACCACGGCTCCAGCTCGGTCGGAATCGTGTTGACGTAGTCGGTGGACGTCAGCGCCGGGATGGCCACGCGCTTCTCGCGGGAACGCTCCAGCAACCGCAACATCAGATAGCGCGCGCGGGCCGGCCCGGACCGCTCGAGCAGCGCGTCGAACGACTCCAGCCATTCGCCGGTCTCTTCGGTGTCGATGTCCGGCAGGTACGATGCGACACCCTCGCGGATCACCCGGACCCGGTCGGGTTCGGCTGAGCTGCTGGAGTTTTGGGCCAGGTCCTGGCGCGCGAACTCGGTGGTCATTTTCCGCTCCTTGTTAGGCGGTTTATGTGGTCTGGTGATCGGCGCGGATGTTTTCCTCGCTGACCACCGGTCCATCCTTCTCCAATCCTGCCCCACGTGCACCGGTGGGGGTACGGACCGCAATGAACCCGCGATTGCCGATCGGACCCGGTAACGTCTGCAGACCGTGCTGACCGGTTGGCTGTGTCCGAGACGCCTGCGGATCGCCGCTCTCATGGTCGGCAGCATGGCCGCCACGGCGATGATCATCGTGGGCTGCAGCAATGTCACCGAGGGCACGGCATCGGTCGACTCAGCGGATGCGCCCGTCTACAAGGCCTCGGTGTCGGCGTCGATCGCGGAGTCGGCTGCCAGCTCCAGTGCGCGCGAGTCCGAGCGTCAGGAGTCGCTCACCAAGGAGGCGGTGCACACCTCGTGTGAGTCGCTGAGCACCAGCAGCGTGGACGCGATCACCGCCGTCAACGCCTACGTCGACGCTTTCAACCGGAGTGCTGCCGATGCCGACGCCATGGCGGGCCCGGCGATCGACGCGCTCAACCACAGCGCCGACCTGGTCGCCCGCAGCGTGTCCGATCCGCTGACGCCGGAGCTGAAGGACGCGATGAATTCCTGGGTCGATGCCGCAAGGGGCCTGGCAGTGGCGATCGAGGGCAACTACGGATCCGATGAATTCAACGCCGCAATCAGCACCCTAAACGAGACGAAGACGACCGCGTTGAATCTCTGCGACGCGGCATATTGACCCCGATCGACCAAAACCTGCCCGCCAGTGAGTGGCTGGAGCACCTGGTCGTGCGACGATAGGGCTCGACGCACAGTGCGTCGAGCTGGCTGAAGGAGGACCGACGGTGGTCGCGGCGGACGACGACGCCCCGAGCTACGCCCTCAGACTGGGCATCCAAAAAAATCAGGTTGTGCAGGAGTTGGGCTGGGACGAGGACTCCGACGACGACATCCGGGCCGACATCGAAGACGCATGCGGTTCTGAGCTGCTCGACGAAGACGCCGATGAGGTGATCGACGTCGTGCTGTTGTGGTGGCGCGACGACGACGGCGATCTCGTTGACCGCCTGATGGACGCCATCACGCCCCTGGCGGACGATGGCGTGATCTGGGTGGTTACCCCCAAGACGGGCAAGCCGGGACACGTGCAGCCTGCGGAGATTGCCGAGTCTGCGCCGACAGCGGGGCTCATGCAGACCTCGTCGGCGAATCTCGGTGGTTGGATCGCAAGTCGGCTGGTACAGCCGAAATCGAAGGCGGCAGGCAGGCGCTGATGAGCGCTTGCGCGAAGAAGAGACAGCCACGATGAGCGCTTGCGCGAAGAAGAGACAGGCGATGAGACGTTGATCGACGTCGGAACCGAGGCGCCGGACTTCACCCTGAAAGACCAGAACGGGCAGCCGGTCACCCTGAGCGACTTCCGGGGCGTCAAGGACGTGCTGTTGGTGTTCTTCCCGTTGGCGTTCACCGGGATCTGTCAGGGCGAGCTCGACGAGATCCGTGATCATCTGCCGAACTACGAGAACGACGACACCGCAACGTTGGCGATCTCGGTGGGGCCGCCGCCGACTCACAAGGTCTGGGCCACCGAAAGCGGCTTCCAGTTTCCGGTGCTTTCGGACTTCTGGCCGCACGGCGGGGTGGCGCAGGCCTACGACGTGTTCAACGACGACGCCGGCTTCGCCAACCGAGGGACTTTCGTGGTGGACCGCGCCGGCATCGTCCGATTCGCCGAGATGAAGCAGCCCGGTGAGCCGCGCGATCAGGCGGTGTGGACGGACGCCTTGGCGGCACTTCGATCGGACTGACGGATTTCCTGTCTGACCTCGTCGGCGTGTAATTTGCCCTGCGAGGGCGCGTAGCTCAGTGGTAGAGCTCTGGTTTTACACACCAGCGGTCGGCGGTTCGATACCGTCCGCGCCCACATCCTTTTGACCCAGGCGCTGTCCGTGCGGCAGGGGCGCAGGATCCTCACCGCAGCGTCGATCGAATGTCAGGTTGCTCACGCATCTTGCATCTGGCGCCTTGATGTAATTGGAACTGCTCCTCCGTCGGCTTCCCATCGCTCAAGCGCGATGGGGGAGAGCAGGCGATCATCGCCGCGCCGGGTAATTCCGAGTAGTTCGTCGGGTGTAGATGCATCGCTGACGCTGGTCGCAGTTCTCACCACGCTGTAGGCGCGGGTCGGCTCGGTGTATGGGGGTACCACCAGCAGATCGAGCCTGCCGAACCCGGCCCCGAAGACAGAGATGACGTTCGGCCACTCTTGGTGGACGCTCAGGAGTACCTGGTCGCCCTGGTGGTCGATGCTCAGCGGCGCTGGGGACCAGTTGCTTTCGTGGTAGAGCAGGCTGTCGATTGTGCCGAACCGCAGCGAGAGTGCTGCCAGGAGTGAAGGCAGTTCGCTGCCCAGCTCTGTTGATCGTGGCCACCAGGCGCCTTGGACAAACCCGCACGTCCGGTGGGCGGGTTTCAACTGCATGCGCATGGAACCCAAAGTTGGTCGGTGCGCCGGTGTGTCGGCGGTTTTCTCGGTGATCTTCAACATGTTCTGCCTTCCGTTGTTGTGCGATCTGACTTCTTGCGCGCGACGCACTTATCAGCCGCCTCATCGTGAACGATGGTTGTCACATTCCAAGGTCGTATAAATTTGCGTGAGTGGCTTGTCATAGTCCGACAGGAACGGAATGCTGTTTGTCGCGGTAGAACAGCTCCGGATCGACGGGCTAGTCGTCGCCGTGCTAGGTGCGCCGACCGTGAGGACGTCGAACTTAAAGGGACCGCCTCGTTTTTCGGCGCGGGGCGATCGCCGATGCCGAACCCGTCACTGGCGTCGTGGGACGATGACGTGACCGCGGCGGCGGTGCGTGGGTCGTCCCCATGAGCGATTTCGGTGATGACCGCGCGCGACGTTCTGTTGTGGGTCAAAATTCAACTCTGCGGGCTTCGAGTTTGCGGATTCGGCCGTGCGCCTTGATGAGTCGGTCGTTGACTATGCGAAGGGTGGGAGCTGTTGAAGACACGGAGTTCCTCCTCTCATGGCGCCGCGGGCTGGGTCAGGTCAGCGATGTGGAGGCCGTAGGGCACTGCTTCGAGTAGCGTGATCGCCAAAGCGATGCCGTTGGGCAGGTGGTAGGTGCGCCGTTGCCCTGGACGTGCTCCTGCGATAGCCGCGCCCAACGGCGATTCGATGGAATAGACGGGCATGTCGGCGTATTCGGCGCTGTGTACGCCCAACAGAAATGTCTCGGTGTCCCCGGTGGCGTCGCGGCGGATGGTGACCACCATTCCTGGTTCGGCGATCCCGTCGTCGGGTGGGTCTTCGCCCACGACGGCGTCGATCAGCAGATCATGTATCTGCTGAATCCGGGTCTCCCAGACGCGGCGCACCGCGGTGGCGTTTGCGTCGGAGTCCGCATCGTCGATTCCGGCGGAAAAGAGGAAACGCAGAGTGGCGAGTTCGCGGTGTAGCCGCTCGTGGGCCTGCGGTGAGATCCAGACCCGCGTCGTCGTGGACATGTCAGTTCCTTTCGTTGCACGAGTTTTTGGCGCATCACTGCTGCCGCTCAATTGCGTCGGGCATACGCCGGTGGCCGGAGGAGGCGCGTTGTCGTTCATCTCCCGGTCCGGTTAGCTTGCGGCTAGGGAGCGACGCGCTGTCGTTGCGCACTTGGAGGCGGCGCGCGGATGGGTGCTGTTGCGTCGCGGGACAGACTGTGGCCGCGCGGATTGCGTCGTATGCATTCCGTATGGGACCGCCTTGATCAGCGTGACGGGTAGGGCGGCTCCGCTGGGGATGGAGTAGGTGCGCTGTTCACCGACGCGTGCGCCCGCGATCGCGCTGCCCAGTGGTGAGTGCATCGAGTAGACGTCGGTGTCGGCGTCTTCGACACCGCGCACGCCGAGCAGGAAGGTTTCGGTCTCGCCGGTGTTGTCGTAGCGCACGGTCAGCACCATTCCTGGTTCGGCGATGCCGTCATCGGGCGGATCATCGCCGAGGGCAGCGTTGCCTAACAGACCCTGAATCTGGTGAATGCGTGCTTGTCGCGCCACATGGACGGCCACGAGGTCGTCGTCGTAGTCCATGAAGTCATCTGGGACTTCGATGCCGCGTCGTGAACGCAGGGCGGCCAGTTCAAGCGTCAGGCGGGTGTGTGCCTCGCGTGTCATCCATACACGTTCGGTGCTAGTCATCGTCGGTCTCCCTTTCGCTGAGTAGGCGGTTGTCGTCAGGGGGCGGGCCGGTGGCGCAGGCGCCGCCCGTGACGGCTCGGGCGCCCGTAATAATGGCGATCACGGACGCTCTTGCGGGCGATGATCTGTTCGGCGAGCAGCCGGCCAGTCACCGGGCCATGAGCGAGTCCCCACATACATTGTCTGCCTGGTGTTTTCGAGAGCGCGTAGCTCACGCACCAGGCGCTCGGTGCGCTCGGGTGCCGCGGAACAACGCCGTGACGGGTCCGCCGTCAATGCGCTCGTCGCCCATCACCAACCTCCGCGTCTTGATCTATCGGTGTTAGCTCCATGATGGCGCGCCGGGCACGCGGACCGATAGCTGAAACCCGACAAGCAGCCGACACCCGGTTGTGGCGATTCGACAACACGGCCCCCGTCATTGCGCGGATCCCCGAAGATTGAGTGCGCGCCGCAGCATGAAAAGCAGGATTTACTGCGCAGGTGGCTTTTTATTTTATTTGACGTATGGTCGGGTCAGGTGGTTGCCACTTCATATTAAGGAGCGACAATGGCTGACAAATCTCCGGGTAAGTCTCTTCGAAGGCCCGCACAGTCCATCAAGGAACGTCGGGCTGCTAAGCGTGCCGAGGTGAAAGCGTCGATGCCGAGGGCGCGGAAGCGCAAGGGCTGATGCAATAGGCCAGTTCTTAGTCGCTTATAAAGTATGCAGACGATTCCCGTAATCGGTCGTTAATTTTGTAGGTGCGCCATTTCGTGGCCTAAGCCGCTTCCGGGTGTCAAGCATTCATTCGTCGCATCGGACGCGAATATGCAGGCTCTTCGATTTTGAGCGGGCAATCAGCATGATGTCTGGGTTGCGGCCCGCTGTTTGCGGGTGCAGTGGAAGCGTATCCGGCGGGCCGAGTTTTCTGTGTTTCTGAACCCGCACGCTGTGCGTTTGACCTGCTTGACGAGCCGGTTGTAGCCCTCGGTGCCGGCGTTGGTGATGCCGGTGGCGATGAAGGCGTTGATCTCGGGCCACCAGGTGTCCACGGTGGTGGCCAGGGTCAGCAGCTCCGGGATCTGCGAATCGATGCACCAGGACAGGAACCGGTGCAGGCGGTGCCGGGTCAGGTGCGGGTCGCCGCCGACGCGCACGGTGGACAGCAGGGTGCGCAGTTCTTCCTTGGCGATCCACGCTGAGAGGATCTGACCGGTGTCGTCAGCGGCGATGAGGGCGTTCCACATTTTGGCGAAACTCTTGCCCGACAGGCGTTCCCGAGCGCGCAGCAACCGTCGCCGGTTGGCCCATTCCGGGTCGATCTTGCGACCACGACGCTCACGTAGATCCCAGGTGACCCGTTGACGCACCTTGGTCACCGCGTCGTTGCCGAGCTTCACCAGGTGGAAGTGATCGACCACGATCGTCGCGTTGGGCAACAAGCCGGGTGTGCGGATCGCTGTCGCGTAGACCGCGGCCGGGTCGATGGCCACGTAGGCCACGCCCGCGCGGAAGGCTTCGGTGCGCTCAGAGAGCCAGTCGATGACCGCTGCGCCGGTGCGGCCTTCCCGTTGCCCCAGCAGGCCCTGATCGCCGGCCAGGTCGACGAACCCGGTGTCCCACGGGTCCACCCGCACCCACCCCTGCGTCACCGCGCAGTGTTCCCACCTGGGCTTTCCGCGGCGGGTCTCATCGATGCCCAGCACCGCGGTGGGCTGCGGTTCGACTAGCAGCGACTCGGCGTGGGCGACGAACGCGCGGTGCGCGGTCGGCCACGACACGCCGTGGCTGTTTGCGACCTCGGCCACAGAACGGGCCGCATCCCCGATCGCCGCACCGACCTGAGTGCGCAACCGCAGAGTTGTGCGGGCCCGCGCCGGCACCTGCGCGATGGACTCGGTGAAGGACCCGCGTTCACAGTAGTCCTCCCGGCAACGCCACCGGGTCTTGTGCCACCGCAGCATGATTCGTGCTTCACCGTAGGGGATATCCTTCGGTGCGGTGGCGACTCGGGCCTTCACCGAGGTGGACAACACCCCACACGACGGGCACGCCGCCGCGGACTCGCTCGCGGTCACCGCGTGCACTACTCGCGTCCCGTCGGCCCAGCGCTCGACACGCTCAACCCGCACTCCTGGCAGCCCAAACAACAATGTCGTACCGTCGGACACGGCCCTTGGTTCCCTTCGTCAGCCTGAATGCTTCGCAACTTTCAGACTTCGGAAGACCAAGGGCCTCCCCATGCAGCGACACGCCCTACGAGAGCGAAATCACAACTGCCCCATTAAAATCGAAGAGCCAATATGCACATCGAATTAAAACTATGCTGGCTGGGTGAACGGTGCGGACGAGTTGTTCCCCGTGTCGCTCGGCATCCGGTCGCCGCACTTTGCCAAGCGTGCTATTTGGACGGCCGGGTCGATATGCTGCCAGCCATGGGAGAGCCCCCAACGGCCGTCATGTTTCACCGTCGGACCCGGCGCGGTGGCCCGTCACGATGCGGGACGGTGATCGTTCGCCGCGCGCATCGCGATCGCCAACAGTTCCTCAGCGCTCGACACTTCGTCGGCGTCGTCAGCCGCTTAGTCGTTGCGACAGGGCCGTCCGCGGACACTCGGCGATGGCGCGCTCGGCGAGCGTCTCCTGCTCGACTGGGACGGGGTCGGCGGTGACCATGGCATATTCGTCATCGTCGAGTGCAAACACCTCGGGCGCCGTTTTTACACAGATCGCATTGCCTTCACAGCGATCACGGTCCACTACGACACGCATGCCATCTCCTTCACTTGCCTTGAGCTCGGTGTCGGCTTCTTTGTCCTAGCCGGGTCCTGTAGTTCACTGCCGGACCCCCTTTTCGATCAGATCGCCGAGGTCGCGGTCGATGTTGCGCCAGTATTCGAAGGCGCGTTCCAGCACCCGTTCGCTGACACCAGCCCGAAGATGACCAACCACGTTGTCCACCAGGTGTTCCCGCTCCGTCTCATTCATCACATCGCGGACCAGGGTGCCAGCCTGGCCCCAGTCGTCGTCCTGCGCCCGCAGTGTGTAGGCGGTGCGCACCAAGTCACCGTCGGCGTGCCAACCGGCAGGCTCGCCGTACCGCGCGGTGTCGGCTAGCGGGCCGCCCTTGGAGTTGGGCGCATACACCGGGTCGGTCGCCAGCTGGTAGCGCATTGATCCAGCGGTGCTGTAGCTATGCACCGCGGAATGCGGTGCGTTGACTGGTAGTTGGTTGTAGTTGGCGCCGATGCGGTAGCGGTGCGCGTCGGCGTAGGCGAACATCCGGCCCAGCAACATTTTGTCCGGGCTGGGTCCGATGCCGGGCACCATGTTGGACGGCTCCCACGCACCCTGCTCGATCTGGCTGTGGTGGTCTGTGGGGTTGCGGTCCAGGGTCAGCCGGCCGACTTCGATCAGCGGATAGTCGGAGTGCGGCCACACCTTGGTCAGGTCGAACGGGTTGAACCGGTAGGTTTTGGCCTCATCGAAGGGCATGATCTGCATCTTCAGGGTCCAGCTAGGGTGCTCACCGCGACCGATCGCCTCGAACAGGTCACGGGTGTGATAGTCGGTGTCGAGCTTCACCAACTCGTCGGCCTCGGCCTGGGTCAGGTTCTGGACACCCTGGTCGGTGATGAAATGGTATTTGACCCAGAACCTTTCGCCGTCGGCGTTCACCCACATGTAGGTGTGTGAACCGTAGAGGTTCATGTGGCGCCACGTGGCGGGGATGCCGCGGTCGCCCATCAGGTAGGTGACCTGGTGCGCGGACTCTGGCGAGAGAGTCCAGAAGTCCCACTGCATATCGTGGTCGCGCAGGTTGCTGTCCGCACGGCGCTTTTGGGAGCGAATGAAATGGCCGAACTTGAGCGGGTCGCGGATGAAGAACACGGGGGTGTTATTGCCGACGATGTCGTAGTTGCCCTCGGTGGTGTAGAGCTTCAGCGCCCACCCGCGCGGGTCGCGCCAAGTGTCTGGGCTGCCGCGCTCGCCGGCCACCGTCGAAAACCGGATCACGGTATCTGTTGTGGTGTCGGGCTGGAACACCGCCGCCTTGGTGAACGCGCTGACGTCATTGGTGACCTCGAAGCGACCAAAGGCGCCGCTGCCCTTGGCATGTGGTTGGCGCTCCGGGACGCGCTCGCGGTTGAACGCCGCCATCTGTTCGATCAGATAGTGATCGTGCAACAGGATCGGTCCGTCGGGGCCGATGGTCAACGAGTGCTCGTCACTTTCCACCGGGATGCCGGCATCGGTCGTCGTCGGAGGTGTGGGTCGCGTCTCGGTCATGTCGGGTGCCTTTCGGTGGAGTGACTAATCGGGATTTACTGAACCGGCTCGCCAGGCAGAGTCATTGCACAGCCCTCCCTCAGATTCCCAGCGCTGCAGGGCGATTCCTAGTAGGCGGTCTCGCATAACTGAATCGTCGGCGCCGTCGGCGGTCATCACTATGTTGTATTCGTGTCCGGGGTCGGGGCGTGTCATGCAGCATCACCTTTCCGGCCTGCGACCGGGATGCTGGTGCCCGTCGCCGTGGCCGACCAAGCTGTCGAGGGCGTGTTGCCATCCGGCGAAGCGGATACGGTCACAAACGGCCCGGGTGACGGTAATCAGGGTCGCTGCGATGGCGGCCACGCTCATCCAGATCACCAGCGCGCCCAGTGCTGCTTCCGTGGCGGCGCGCGAAGTCGGCGCCGGTGCGGGCACCTGCTCGCCGTTGTCATCGACCCAGATCTCAATGGTGTCGTCGATCTCGGCTGTCGATTGCGCCTCGATGGTGCCGGTGTTTTCCGTCCCGTCCGTAGTCCACCGAGCCATGACGTTGGTAGTACTTGCTCTCAAGATTTGATGGGAGGCAGGGACGTCGGTGATTGTCGCGGTCACGGTGTGGCGGGTGCGGGCCTGCTCGGCGTAGGTATGTCGATTCCCGTCATAGACCGCCGTTCCGATGGCAGCAGTGATCGGGGCCGCGAGCAGCGATACCACGACAGCCAGCACCAAGACCAATGCCTCGATCCGGTCCGTCTTGCGGACCAGTGGATCGCGTCCCAGCAGCCGCAGCACAATTGGCCACCTGGGTAGGCGGATGGTGAAGGTGTCCATCTCGACGTCCTCAGGACGCGGGTGGGTCGCCCGGCGTTGATCGTGAGGCCCGTAGCGATTCATCGGAATCCTCGCTCTACGAATCGACTTCGCCTGGCGATGCGCAGACTGCTACTGGTGCGATCCGCAGCTGTGGCATCGTTTCGCTTGATGTTGACCATCAACCACCTCCACGGTTCGACGCACGGTTAGCTCCATCGTGGTACCGAGGTCCGCCACAGCGCTTGCCCCAGGTACACAACGTGGTCGCGGTGCTTTGTCGTATGTCAACAGCAGGCATGGTCAGCCATCTCAGTGACTCGACGACGGTGTCAACTGGCGGTGCAGATCCTCGACATAGGTGTCGTAGGCGGCGGCAACCGCATCGAGGTCAACCTGCTCAGGCAGGTCGTCCGCGCTTTGACGCGCGATGAGGTAGGCCGCGGTCGCTTCGACGACGCGCTGCTCGTCATCGGCGATTTGTTGAACCACCTCGGGGTCGGCGTGCACACGCACGACAACGGTGTCCTCGTCGCGCCGAAATCGGACCAGATAGTCGTGATCGCCGAGCGCCTCGAGGATCGGCCAATGACCACTCATGGGACTTCTCCTTCGGTTGTCGCTGCCGGCATCGTCACCCGGCGAGCTTGAGCGCTTCCGTGCCGACGTAGGCGGGGTGGGCGCGTGAGCGCGGTGGGTCCTGGCCGGCCAGTACACGTTCTCGCCAACACCATCCCCAGCCATATCAGTGTCACCGCGGCGGTCACCCGGATCGCAAGGTCGGTCATGGCGATTCGCGATCACCGGCCGGTGCGGGTGCCAGGTGCGCCACACATAAGTCGGGCTCGACGAACGGGTCGAGACGGTCTACGGTGACCGGTGCTCGCATCGCGGTCAGCGCACCCTGCATCAGACCCAGGTGCACAGCGCAGATCACCTCGCCGTGTTGTTCGGCCAGGTTTTGAAAAGGACAGTGTCGTAATCGGATCTCGCGCGCACGCGGACCATCGGCAGGTTCGGGCTCAAAGCCCAACTCCGCCAGCAACTCAACCAATTCGGTGACCGCGCGGGTTTTCGACGGCGCGCGCTGCGCGGGTTCGACCAACGCCGGGCTGGTCGAGCGGCCCAGCTGGGCGGCGATGCCGGCGGCATCGGGTTCGCGGGCTACATAGCCGGTGAGAATACCGGCGAGTAGCCGATAGTTCGTCGGCCCGGTGGGGTCCATCCGGCGGCTGGCACGAAACAGGACCGGGGGACGGCCGCGGCCAGCCGAGTCACCCCGGATTTGGTCGACGCGGCCAGTACGCAGCAGCGCATCAATGTGAAATCGAATCGTATTGGGGTGCAAGCCAAGTTCGTCGGCAATACTGGCGATGCTGCGCGGCTCCACGGAGGTACGCAGCAACTGCAAGATGATGTCTCGGCGTCCCGGGGGTGCCATCCCCGGTTGATGCGTGGTGGCGTCGGTAGGCATCAGTCGCCCTGCGGCGCCAAGGCCGCCACCATGGGGGTGTCCGCATCGACGGCACCGAGTTTCGCGGCTCCTCCGGGTGATCCCAGGGGAGCGGTCTGCCCGGGCAGAGTGTCGGTGAAAAACTTGACGTTCTCATCGATATAGGGCCGCAGCGGCTCGGGCAGGTCGTCTTCATAGTAGATCGCTTCCACCGGGCACACCGGTTCACAGGCTCCGCAGTCGACACACTCGTCGGGGTGGATGTATAGCATCCGTGCGCCCTCATAGATGCAGTCCACCGGGCACTCGTCCACGCAGGCACGGTCCTTGATGTCCACGCACGGTTGTCCAATCACGTAGGTCACGTGCCCTACATTACTCCAATTAGTACTTGTAGGAATAGGATGTGTTCATGACTATCTTCGACGATCCGCACACCACCGCTTACACCGACGAGTTGGACGTGCGGGAGATACCCAAACCCCAACGGCACCCGATGATCTTCGCTCGCTTCGACGCGCTGGCCGCCGGCGAGTCGTTCGTGCTCGTCAACAGCCACGACCCGGTGCACCTGCGCGAGGAGTTCGCCCGCGACCGTCCCGGGGCTTACGACTGGCGCTACCTGGAGGGCAGCCAGGCTGACAGACTGTGGCGAATCCGGATCGTCCGAATCACCGAACCCGGCGTCGCAGGCCTGCGCTGACATCGCCACTGTTCAACGCCCGCAAGGGAACACATTGGTCCACAGCGTGGTGGCCTACGTCGGCCTCCACCCCGCCCGACGGCCCTTACCTAAAACAGTTTAAAGGGCTATAGTCCGGTAAATAGGAACCGGAGTGGAAGTGATGGCACATGGCGCACAGGATGGCCCATTCCCTCGCCGTTGCGGGCACACCGTGAGCACCATCGACAGACTGACCGAACTGACACCCTCCCGACCGTTTTCGCCGCGGCGGGGAGTCAAGGGCTCGTTCGTCTACCGGATGGTGACGACCACCGACCCCAAGCTGCTGGGCATCATGTACACAGCGACGTCGATCGGCTTCTTTATGGCCGGCGGCGTGATGGCGCTACTGATGCGTTCGGAATTGGGGGCGCCGGGGCTGCAGTTCTTGTCCAATGAGCAGTACAACCAACTGTTCACTATGCATGGCACGATCATGTTGCTGCTGTATGCCACCCCGATCGTGTTTGGTTTCGCCAATTGCATTCTGCCGCTACAGATCGGTGCGCCAGACGTGGCTTTCCCGCGGCTGAATGCCCTCAGTTACTGGCTGTATCTGTTCGGCGCGCTGGTCACCGTCGCCGGTTTCCTCACTCCGGGCGGCGCGGCGGATTTCGGGTGGACCGCCTACACCCCGCTCAGTGACGCGTTGCATTCGCCCGGCGCAGGCGCCGATCTGTGGATCATGGGCTTGGTCATCGCTGGTCTCGGCACGATCCTGGGGGCGGTCAACATGATCACCACCGTGGTGTGCATGCGCGCGCCCGGGATGACGATGTTTCGCATGCCGATCTTCACCTGGAACATTCTGATCACCAGCATCATGATGCTGATGGTGTTCCCGCTGCTGGCGGCGGCACTGCTCGGGTTGGCGGTGGACCGGCACCTAGGCGGACACATCTACGACCCGGCCAATGGCGGGGTCATCCTGTGGCAACACTTGTTTTGGTTCTTTGGCCACCCCGAGGTGTACATAGTCGCGATCCCGTTCTTCGGCATCATCACCGAAATTGTGCCGGTGTTCAGCCGCAAACCAGTGTTCGGTTACACCGCCATGGTGTACGCGACGGTGACCATCGCGGCCCTGTCGACCGCGGTCTGGGCTCACCATATGTTCGCCACGGGCGCTGTACTCCTGCCGTTCTTCTCATTCATGTCGTATTTGATCGCCATCCCGACCGGTATCAAATTCTTCAACTGGATCGGCACCATGTGGCACGGGCAGTTGACATTTGAGACACCGATGCTGTTTTCGGTGGGCTTCCTTGTCACCTTCCTGCTCGGTGGTCTGTCGGGTGTCATGCTGGCCAGCCCGCCGCTCGACTTCCACGTCACCGACACCTACTTCCTTGTCGCGCACTTCCACTACGTGCTCTTCGGCACAATCGTCTTCGCCACCTACGCGGGCATCTACTTCTGGTTCCCAAAGATGACGGGCCGACTGCTCGACGAGCGCCTAGGCAAGCTGCACTTCTGGCTGACGCTCATCGGCTTCCACACGACGTTCCTGGTGCAGCACTGGCTCGGGAACGAAGGTATGCCGCGCCGCTACGCCGACTACCTGCCCACCGACGGATTCACCACCTTGAACGTCGTGTCGACGATCGGCGCGTTCACCCTGGGTGCGTCGATGCTGCCGTTCGTGTGGAACATCTTCAAGAGTTACCGCTACGGCGAGGTCGTTGTCGTTGATGACCCGTGGGGCTACGGCAGTTCCCTGGAATGGGCCACAACATGTCCGCCGCCGCGTCACAATTTCATCGAACTGCCCCGGATCCGGTCGGAGCGGCCCGCATTCGAACTGCACTACCCGCATATGGCGGAGCGGATACGCGCCGAGTCGCACATCGGCCGAGGTCAATCCAATCGTCCGCGTCAGCAACAGCAAAGTCGCAGCGAATGATATTTGTCCGCAATGAAATTCAACGCCCTCGCGGCCACTCCGACTGAACGCCGAAGTGATATTATAAAGGAGTGTAATACTCTAAATAGATCGAGGTACAGGCCATGAAGCAGGGAACTGGGCAAGTTCAAACCGGTGCCGCCACGACGGTGGTGGCGTCAACAGTGATCCGGGTGGCCGATTTGAACCGATCGGTGAACTTCTATCGTGATGTCTTCGGCTGCCGTGTCGCCCTTCGGGAGTCGGACACTGCGCTGTTGTTGACACGGGACGGCTTTCAGATCTATCTGCACTCGACGGGCCCGTCTCGGCGGCGGCGGCTGGCCCCCATCGGTGTCCAATACCTGATGTGGGCCACCGACAGCCAAGCCGAGTTGAAGCGGGTGGCCGCCCGCCTGCGAGATTACGACCGGGATACCTATACGTACTCCGAGAGGGGGGTCACGTTCGTGGAGGGCTGCGACCCCGACCGTGGCAGGGTCATCGTTGCGTATCCCAGCCCGAGCCGGCTCCCGCGAGGTTTGATCGCGTCGCGGGTTCGGGGGGTAGTGCGTGCGGCCCCAGGAGATGGCGCTGCACTCGCAGCGAATACGGCATCGGCGCACAGTCACCGGGGTGTAGCTGTCAGCCGATGATATCGGCTAGGACCGCAGCCTCGCTCAGGTCGGCGCTTTTGGTGGCGGTGAGTAGCGTCAGCGTTCGTTTCTTCGCCAGATCGCGCAGATGCGCGAGTGCCGCGGCGCGGGTGGACTCGTTCAGTTCGGCGCGGTAGCGGTGAGCGAACTCCTCGAACAGCGCGGGGTCGTGGCTGTACCATTTGCGCAGTTCGGTGGATGGCGCGATGTCCTTGCACCATTCGTCGAGATGCGCGCGAGCTTTGCTCACACCGCGCGGCCAGATGCGATCAACCAGGACCCGCGTGCCGTCCTCTGGAAGCACCGGCTCATAGATCCTGCGTACCTTGACGTTTCGTCGTGGGGCCATGACGTCTCCCTGGTTGGGTCAGGTGTTGGCGCCGGTGAGTGCAAAGAATTCCTGGCGTGATCGCGGATCTTCACGCAGGGCGCCAAGCAGCGTAGAGGTGATGGTCGACGATCCTGCGGCCTGAACGCCTCGCAGGGTCATGCAGCTGTGCTCAGCCTCGATGACCACGCCTACGCCGCGGGGCTGCAGCTGTGCGGCGAGCCAATCGGCGATTTGTTTGGTGAGTCGCTCCTGGTGTTGGGGTCGGCAAGCGAAGTGCTCGGCGACACGGGCGAGCTTGGATAGCCCGATGATGCGCTGGCCGGGCAGATACCCGATGTGCGCGATCCCGACAAAGGGCAACATGTGGTGCTCGCACACCGATCGCAGCGGCAAGTTGCGGGAAATCACGAGTTCGTCGTAACCCTCGTCGTTGGGAAAGGTAGTCAGATCGAAGCTCCGCGGCGTAAACAGCTCGGCGTACCCGCGCGCCATCCGCCCGGGGGTTTCGGCCAGACCCTCCGAATCCAGTGAAATCCCCAGGGCACGAAGGAACGCCGCGGCGGCGACTTCTGCGGCGGCCAGGTCCCGATGGGGTGTTTCGTGCACCAGTTGCAATGCCGCGCTGGAATGCATGGCTAAATCCTTCCGAGATAGATTGGTCCCTCCGCTCACCCGTCGCAGGCGTAGTTGCGCCGGGATGAACGGAGGAAGCACGGTGGGATCGGCTACGCGGCAGGGGAATCGGTGCGCAAGGTCGCGCGCCCGTGCCAGGCCGGGTCGTACACCGAGGCCAGGCCACCCAATGTCAGCGCGGCCAGCAGCAGGCCGAAATCACGCAATGCCACGTCGTAGAAGCCGGGGTAGCTCAGCAGATTGACGATGATGCCGGCCAACCACGCGGCGACGATGTAGGCGGCGTATCGCGGTTTGATCGCCACGGAGATGCCTGCGACGATTTCGATCACTCCTACGACAAGCATGACCTGATGCGCGCTGATCGGGGCCAGGTCGACGATCCACGGAGCCAAGTAGGACTCCCAGTTGACGAGCTTGCTGGTGAATTTGTCGACGCCGAACACGATCGGCAACACGGTGAATCCGATGTGCAGCACCAGAAATGCTGCGTAGGCCGGATCCGACCTGGCACGCTGCAGCACCTCGGAGAAGGAGTGGACGGTTGAGTTGGGTAGCGCTGAGGCGGTCATCGTAATCTCCTTTGTAAGACCAATCAGAACTAGTTTTAGAATCTGCTCCTCAAGCCTATTTGTCAATACTTTTTGGTGTTAGAGTCGAGGTATGTCCATCAACCGCCCCGGCGTCCTCGCCGCACTGACCGGTCTGAGCCATCTGGACGACCCGTTGCGGCGGCAGTTATACGAGTATGTGATCGAGGCCGGTGGTCCGGTATCCCGTGAGCAGGCTGCAGCCGCCGCGTCGATCGGACGTACCTTGGCGGCCTACCACCTGGACAAGTTGGCCGAGGCGGGTCTGCTGACTGTCAGTTATCAACGACCAGCTGGGCGTGGCGGGCCAGGGGCTGGGCGCCCGGCGAAGCTCTACACCCGAGCCGACCAGGAGATCACCGTCAGCGTGCCGCCCCGCGACTACGAACTGCTCGCCCGCCTCCTGGTCGCATCCGTCGAGCAGGACGCCAGCGGAGCGGTGCAACAGGCGGTGAACAGCGCCGCGCACGAGGCGGGTCGGCGTGCCGGCGCTGAAACCGGAGGAACCGTGGTGGGCGCACTGCGCAACTGCGGCTACCTGCCCCACGATGACGACGGCCGCATCAAGCTACGAAACTGCCCGTTCCATCTGGTCGCTCAGGACCACCGAGATGTGGTGTGCGGGCTGAACTTACGCCTCGTCGAGGGGGTCATCGCGGGTTGTGGTCACCCGCACGCGCGGGCCGAACTCGATCCGGACCCTGACCGGTGCTGCGTTGTGGTGCACGACGCGCAGCCGTCCCCACCCACACGTGGCCGACGTCGACCGCGGTAGGTGTGCGTGATGACCCAGCTCAAGCTGCTCTACACCGAACAGGGGCAAAGCCCGTGGCTCGACAACCTCACCCGGCCCTACCTGCGCGACGGCACGTTGGCCGCCTTCGTGGCCGACGGGATACGGGGGGTGACGGCCAATCCGACGATCCTGGCGAAAGCCATGCAGGCCTCCGATGCCTATGACGGACAGTTTTTCGCGCTCATCGCCGCGGGATCTTCGGTCGAGGAGGCGTATTGGGAATTGGCGGTGCAGGACGTCACCGACGCCCTGGCGGTGCTGCGGCCGACCTACGACGCCTCCCACGGCGGTGATGGGTTCGTATCGATCGAAGTCGCCCCGGAGTTGGCTCGAGACACCGCAGCCACGATTGCCGCTGCTTCGCGATTGCATGAGCGCATCGCCCGGCCGAACCTGCTGGTGAAAATCCCCGCCACGACCGAGGGGATTCCGGCGATCGCGGCAACGATCGGCAGGGGGATGAGCATCAACGTCACCCTGATCTTCTCGCTGGCTCGCTATGACGAGGTGATCGAGGCCTACCTCCTGGGCCTGGAAACCCTTGCCGGGCGCGGTGGCGACCTCTCGGCCGTCCGCAGTGTGGCGTCGTTCTTTGTCAGCCGCGTCGACGCTCAGGTCGACAAGCGATTGGAGCAGATCGGCGTCCAGGACGCAGCGGCGCTGCGCGGGCGTGCTGCGATCGCGCAGGCACGCTTGGCCTACCGGATGTTCACGGAACGATTCGCCGGGACGCGATGGGAGAAACTCGCCGCCCGCGGCGCGCACCCGCAACTGCCGTTGTGGGCATCGACTTCAACGAAGAATCCCGACTACCCCGCCACCCTCTACGCCGACAGCCTCATTGGCCCCGACACGATCAACACGATGGCCGAGTCCACCATCGCCGCGTTCGAGGCTCACGGCACCGTCGCGCGCACCATCGACACCGAGATCGACGAGGCGGCCCGCGTCATGGAGAACCTGCGGGCCGTCGGGATCGACATGGACGATGTCGCACACGCCCTCGAAGACCAAGGCGTCGCCAGCTTCCACCAGTCGTTTGCCGATCTGCTAATCACATTGCGTGACAAGGCGCAGCAGCATGCCCAGCAATGATCCCGCAACAGGATTCGGCCGGGTCGAACGTGCACACGGTGCGGCCCACTCAAGGAAATGGAGACGGACGTGAGCGCAAAACAGACATTTGTCATCGTGGGTGCCGGGCTGGCCGGCGCCAAGGCCGCCGAAGCGTTGCGCACCAACGGTTTCGACGGAAAGGTCATCCTCGTCGGCGATGAGTCGGACCGCCCCTATGACCGTCCACCCCTGTCGAAGGGCTACTTGCTGGGCAGCACGGAGCGGGAGAAGATCTACATCCACCCCGCGCAGTGGCACATCGAACATGACATCGACCTGCGTCTGGGCACGCGGGTTACCGAAATCGACCGCGCTGCACACATGGTGCGCACGGCGTCGGGGGAGCCGCTGGGCTTTGACAAGCTGCTGCTAACGACGGGCTCTTCGCCGCGTCGCCTCGAGGTGCCCGGTGCGGATCTGCCCGGTGTGCACTACTTGCGCACAGTCTCCGACAGCGACGCACTACAGGCGGCGTTCGCCTCGGCGCAGCGGGTGGCCATCATCGGCGCCGGCTGGATCGGTCTGGAGACGGCGGCGGCCGCGCGGGCAGCCAATTGTCATGTGACTCTCCTCGAGCGAGGCAAGCTGCCCTTGCTCAATGTCCTCGGTGCGGAGGTCGCCGAAACTTATGCGGCCCTGCACCGCGCTCACGGTGTTGAATTGCGGCTGGGCGTTGGCGTGGCCGAGATCATCGGCGCCGGCGACAAAGTTACCGCCGTGCGCCTGGTCGACGGCGACTTCGTGGCGGCCGACACGGTCGTGATCGGCGTGGGCATCCTGCCCAATGTCGAGCTGGCCGCATCGGCAGGTTTGTTGATCGACAACGGCGTCGTCGTCGACCAGCACCTGGCCACTGGCGATCCCGACGTATTCGCCGCCGGCGATGTCGCCAACACGTACTACCCACTGTTGGGTACCCACCTGCGCCTAGAGCACTGGTCGGCCGCACTTAACCAGGGACCGGTCGCGGCGGCGAACATGATGGGCATCGCCACTTCCTACGATAAGGTGCCCTACTTCTTCTCCGACCAATACGACTGTGGGATGGAGTATTCCGGCTTTGTACCGCGCGATGGATACGACGAGGTCGTCTTCCGTGGCGACGTCGCCAGCGGCAAGTTCATCGCCTTCTGGATGAAGGGCGGTACGGTGCTGGCCGGCATGAACGTCAACACGTGGGATGTCGCCGACGCGATCGAGGCACTGGTGCGCTCCGGGGCGCAGCCCGACGCATCGAAGCTGACCGACCCTGAAATTCCATTGTCGGACCTAACCCCTTGACCTGAATCGTCAAGGGGCCGTCAACCGGGCAATGCAGAGTTCGGGTTCCACGAACGGGTCGAGCCTCGTCGACAGTCCTTGGTTTCGTGCGTCGGGTTTTCCACCGGCCGCCGCGGCGTGGTCGAGCAGGCCCTGCAGCAATCCCAGGTGTATTCCGCAGCCCACCTCGGGGTGGGCTCGAGCGAAATCCCTTACCGGGCATCCCCTCAGTCGAATGACCCGTTCCTGCCCGACGATCTGCTTGCTATCGGCCGACAGCGACGCCGTTGGTTCGGAATCGGCAGCCAGTTCGGGGTCGAAACCCATCCGGTGGAAGACCTCGGTGGCGAGTAGGGCTCCTCGATCCAGCGGCTTATCCGCCCGCGACGTGTTTGTAGTGTCCTGGTCTGCAACGGATTCAGCGCGCGATTCCGCGATCCGGGCGGCCCACTGCACCCCGACGCGTTGGGCACGCCGCGCGCGTCCTTCCACCGTCTCTCCGAGCTCCATCGCGAGAACTTCGGCGAGTATTCGGTAGTCCAGGCGCTCCGTGACGGCGCGGTATCCGGTGCGTGGACGACCGACGCCGTCCCGATTTATCCGGATGCGTTCGATCGCTCCCTCGTCGCACAACGCGTCCAGGTGAAAGCGCGCAGTGGTGACGTGCAATCCCATGCGCGAGGCTGCCTCGACGGCGTCGAGCGCGTCGCCGTGGGCACGAACCATCTGAAGTACACGTTCTCGTTGCCGGTTGCGCGGCAGGCGATCTCGTCGCCTGGCCCCGACGCTGGAGTCTGTTTTCTCGTTCACCCGCAGCCTTACCATTCTTATATTTAACGGATATACTTCCTTTATATTAGCAGCTCCTCGCCGGAGCGAGGTAAGAGTGGCGGCCGGGACGGCCCGGCACAGGACGGCATCTATGAGCGAATGAACCTAACTCGAAACACGATCTGCCCATTCATCGCATACCTCCAGGCGGGAGTCCGTACATGTCCGCACCAAGTCTGTCCTTCGGAACGGCGCAAGCGCGCCTATCGAAACTCGGCTATCTCCGATTGCGGGTGAAGCCCGCCGATCGCACCGGCGGGTTTGTGCAGGGCGCCTGGTGGCCCCGGACCGATCAGTTGTTCATTGAACTACCTCCGCTGCTCGCGGCCTTGGAACCGCGGGTAGGGTCCGTCGACCGAGTTGTCTACGACGAGATCGGTTGGGCGCCACAGTCATTGCGTATGGAGTTCAGGGGCCAAACCACCATTCTCGAGGGTTCCAGCACTACTTCGACCAACACAGTGTCGGTGATCGGCAATAGAGGCAGGGTGGTTTTGCTGGTCGTCCCTCCCTACACCAACCCGATTCGGGCGTACACGATTGTGATGACGGCATCGAAGCCTGACGATTTTTCGACACCCGATGAATTGCTCGGGATCGGGCCGCGGGAGGCGCAAGATCGCCGATTCGCGCACATGGCACACCAGCGTTGGGAGTCCGAAGGTGGAGCGCCGCGCAGGGACAGGGACGTCGTCGGCGTCAGTGAAATTCAGGAGGTGCGTCTTGCTCAGTGACGACGAACACCAGGCCCTGCGTGAGATCGCGCGCCGAATGCGCTGGGAGAGCCCGGAATTGGTGCGTCTCTTAGGTAGTGAGGAGCCGCAGGTGACCGACATTGCCCGCCAGCGGGCGAGGACTAGAGCGCTGTTGGCTGCGGCCGCGATCACGGGATGTGTGCTGTTGGCACCACGCACGCTCACCGAGACCGAAGTCCGAAGCCGGCAGCGTGCGCCGCTGCCGCGTACCGCGGCTTTCGATACCACGATTGCGCGCCGGACCGATCCTGTTTTGCGTCCCGCCGCGCTGTCAGCCTTGATCGAGGTCGCCGCGTAGGTGCGGCACCCGCAACGGTGGGAGCCCGACCGCTCTGTCGAGAGGCCTGATGCTTTCACCACGATTAGAGCCCGAGCTCACAACGAGTACCGACAATCGCAGCCCGGGCGGAACGGAGAAAAAGATGACCGTCGTCTACGCAGTGGCCGTCGCGTTGGGCCTTGGTGCGCTCTGGCTGGGAACCAACCTGCGCGTGATCAAACAGTATGAACGAGGCGTCGTGTTCCGATTCGGTCGTGTACAAACCAGCATCCGCCCGCCGGGACTGACGATGCTAGTTCCGATCGCCGATCGCCTCTCAAAAGTCAACATGCAGATCGTCACGATGCCCATTCCGGCGCAGGACGGCATCACCCGCGACAACGTGACTGTCCGCGTGGATGCCGTCATCTACTTCAATGTTTCCGACCCGGTGCGTGTCGCGGTCGACATCCAGGATTACATGTCGGCCATCGGCCAGGTCGCACAGACATCGCTGCGTTCGATCATCGGTAAGAGCGACCTGGATGACCTGCTGTCCAATCGCGAACGCCTCAACCAGGGCCTGGAATTGATGATCGACAGCCCCGCGCTCGACTGGGGGGTGCACATCGACCGGGTCGAAATCAAGGACGTCGTCCTGCCCGATTCGATGAAAAGGTCGATGTCACGCCAAGCGGAGGCCGAGCGTGAGCGACGGGCACGAGTCATCACAGCCGACGGCGAACTGCAGGCATCTGCCAAACTCGCCGAAGCCGCAGAGGTCATGGCTGAACACCCGGCATCGCTACAACTGAGGCTCTTGCAGACCGTCGTCGAGGTCGCCGCCGAGAAGAACTCGACTCTGGTGCTCCCGTTCCCCGTCGAACTGCTCCGGTTTTTGGAGAAGGCCACCCCTCAAAAGATAGGCGCCGCGCTACCCAACGGCGAGACTTCGCGCGTAGACATACAGAAGATCCCCGACGATCCCCGCGGTCTGCCACTCGAAAGCGTTGCAGGCCAGCCTTTCCGGCTCAGCCAGTAGTCCGAACCGGCCCCAGTCCGACCGGAAAATAAAGACCACATGACGACTCACGGAAACCGCAGCGACGACGGCGCGTGCGCGTAGGGTAATCGCTCAACTATGAACACTCCGGCGATGTCGTCCGGCTCGCACGGAGAACAAGCGAAGCGTACGTTCGCCGCCGCCGTCCGTTTCGTGGGCGTGGTTGTGGCTGTCGCAGTGTTGGTTCTGGTCTTGGGACTGCTGTCGGTGGGTGGCTGCAAGTCAGGGACCGGTGACGAGGCGCTAGCGCAGTGCAGCCAGGTTCAACGAAACCTGCTCGGGATCGGCTCTCCGCTGATTCTGCTGCTCGGCGGCGTAGGGGCCGTCGTGCGCACGTACCAGGTCTGGCGGGCACGGGGTCGCTGGTGGATCTGGCAGGGTGCCGGCTGGTTTCTGCTGGTACTGATGTTGGTCGTGCTGATGATGACCGTGCCCGTGGCCCTGCAGTAGACCTCAGGCACGGGCGCTAGTCGCGATTCAGCTCGGGCCCACGCACCCATCCCGTTTATCTGAATGCTGACCGTGCTGGGATTGTGGTCATGACGCAACAAGAACCCCTGACCATGTCGCTCGAAGAGGCGATGCGCACTCAGAGGGCGATCCGCCGGATCAAGAGTGATCCAGTGGACGACGCGCTGGTGCTCCATATTCTCGAGCTGGCCATGAAGGCTCCGACGGGCTCCAACGCGCAGAACTGGGAGTTCATCGTCGTCAAGGACCGCGAGGTCGTTGCGAAACTCGGCCGCTTGAACCGCACGGCCATCAATTTCGGCGGCGAAATGTACAAGCGCGCGCTCGGCAGCCGGATGGACGAGAAGATGCTCCGCAACGAGAAGGCCGTGCGGTGGCAGGTCGAACACTTCGACGACATTCCCGTGGTGATCGTCGCGTGCCTCAAAGGTGTCGTCCCGCCGTGGCCGCCCGTCGCGGTTACCAGTGCCTACGGTTCGATCTACCCGGCTGTGCAGAACCTCTTGTTGGCCGCACGCGCCGCCGGGTTGGGCGCGGCGCTGATCACCATTCCGCTGTGGAGCAAGCTGCTGGCACGGCGCGCGTTGGGACTGCCGTGGAATGTCACCCCATGTGCGGTGATCCCGATGGGCTGGCCGATCGGCAAGTACGGGCCCACGACACGGCGACCGGTCGGAGAGCTGGTTTCACTCGACCGGTATGGCAACCGCGCGTTTATGTAAAGCTGGTTGCGTGGACTTCGAGCTGAACCGCAAGGATCTACACGACACCCGCATCGTCAACGGTGACCCGCCGCCGCTGGCCGACGGCGAGGCGCTGCTCCGCATCGAGGCGTTCGGGCTGACCGCGAACAACATCACCTACGCGGTGTTCGGTGACGCGATGAACTACTGGGACTTCTTCCCGGCGTCGGAACCGGGCTGGGGCAAGCTGAACGTCTGGGGCTACGCCCACGTCGAGGAGTCCCGGAATTCCGGTGTGCCGGAGGGCATGCGGGTCTACGGCTACCTGCCGTGCGCCACCCACCTGGTGGTCGTCCCGGCCCGCATCAACGAGAAGGGCTTCTTCGACGCCGCGCCGCACCGGGCCAATCTGCCGTCGGCCTACCAGGGTTACCGCGACATCGAGACCGACCCCGTCTATTCGGCCGACCGCGAGGCCGAGCACATCCTGTTCTTCCCGCTCTTCTTCACGTCGTTCCTGATCGATGATTTCCTCGCCGACGAGAGTTTCTTCGACGCCGACACGATCGTCATCTCCAGTGCGTCGTCGAAGACGGCCATCATCGCGGCCTATCTGCTCGCCAAGCGCGACGGCATCAACGTCGTGGGCCTGACATCGGAAGGCAACCGCGAGTTTGTCGAAGGCCTGAACATCTACGACTCGGTGTGCCTGTACGAGTCGGTGTCGGAGCTCCCCGGGGAGCGGGCGGTGTACGTCGACATCTCGGGGGACGGCGCGGTACGCACTGATGTTCACGCCCACTATGGCGGTCGGCTGGCACACAGCTCCACCGTCGGCGCGACCCACTGGACCCAAATAGCGCAGGGGGCAGGCGAACTCGCGGGTCCCAGGCCGACGTTCTTCTTCGCGCCCGATCGGATCACCAAGCGTGGTAACGACTGGGGGACCGCGGAGCTTGACCGTAAGGTCGCCGAATCGTGGACGCCGTTCGCACAGTGGGCCGCCGGTTGGCTTCGGATCGAGGGGATTTCGACCGAGGAGGACATCCGGCGGGCCTACCTCGAGCTGCTGGACGGGAAGGTCGACCCGGCGTCGGGCACCGTCGTCAACCTGGGGTAGGCGGCGTACACGTTGATCCGGTACGACGTCAGTGCGCGGCCGCCCAAAAGATGCGGATAGTGGACTTCCCCATAGATTCAGCTCGGCGGCGCGAAGAACTCCAGCGCAATGCCGTCGGGATCGCGGAAACTCAGGCCCGACCCGTAGCCCTCGTCGACGATTCCGCCGTGCTCGATCCCCAGTTCCTCCAGCCGAGTGACCCACCCCTCGAGTTCGGCGCGGTTCGCGCATCCGAAGCCGACGTGGTCCAGCCCGACCCGGGACTCGGCGAATCGCTCGTCGGGCGCCTGCTGATCATGCTGGTGGATGCCGAACAGGGTGCCGTTGTCGAAAGCCCACACCAGATGGTGGAACCCGGCATCGGTGTGCTCGTCGAGGACCGGTTCGGTCTCGAGCAAGGCCCGGTACCAAGGACCGCTGACCTCGAGGTCACGCACTGTCACTGCCACGTGGTTGAGCGCTGGAAAGGGCATGGCGGACTCCTCGTTGTTGTGTCTGTCGTGATCATGGACCCCCCGACTGCGCTGGGCGGCATTACCGGTGATTGCGAGTACACCGCTTTGTGAGACGCTGCCGGGGTGATCTCGCCTCGCCGTCGCGGCCGCGTCGCCGGAATCGCGGCGGGGTGGCTGGCCGACCTGCTGTTCGGTGACCCTCGCCGGGGTCATCCGGTCGCGCTGTTTGGCCGCGGCGCAGCGGCTTTCGAGCGGCTGAGCTACGCGGACACCCGCGCCGCCGGTGTGGTGCACACCGCGGCTCTGCTCGGGGCCCTCGGCGCGGCCGGCATGCTGATCGAGCGGGTAACCGGAGGCAGGGGACGGCCGATCGCAGCGACCACCGCCGCGGCGACCTTTGTGGCACTGGGTGGAACGTCGCTCACCCGTACCGGCGACCGGATGGCGACTCACCTCGCGGCGGGAGACATCGAGTCGGCCCGGCGCCTGCTGCCGTCGTTGTGCGGACGGGATCCGTCCGTCCTCGATGCCGACGACCTGACCCGGGCGACGCTGGAGTCGGTCGCGGAGAACACCTCCGATGCGCAGGTCGCCCCGCTGTTGTGGGGCGCCGTGGGCGGCGTTCCCGCGATCCTGGTCTACCGCGGCGCCAACACCCTGGACGCGATGATCGGTCACCGCTCGCCGCGTTATGACCGATTTGGCTGGGCTGCAGCGCGTTTCGACGATGCCGCCAACTTCGTCGCCGCCCGCGCCACGGCTGTCCTGGTCGTCGTGTGTGCACCGGTGGTCGGTGGGTCACCCGTCGGAGCGTGGCGGGCATGGCGGCGCGACGCGGCACGTCATCCCAGCCCGAACGCCGGTGTCGTGGAGGCCGCCTTCGCCGGCGCGCTGGGAGTGCGGTTGGGTGGTCCGACCCAGTACGCCCACCAACTCGAAATCCGGCCGACACTCGGCGACGGTAGGCCACCGTCGGTTTCCGACCTTGCGCGAGCCGTGCGCCTGTCACGTGCCGTGCAGGTGGCGACCGCGATCGTGGCGCTGGTCCTCAGCGCCGCCGGCCGTAACGGTCGGCCAGCTTCGCCTGGGTCGTGACGGGCGCATCCGGCTTGGCGTCCGCGGCGTCCTTGGCGGCCTTCTCCCGTCGCCGCTGCAGGATCTCGGCGCGGATGAAGTAACCAAGGCCGATCGGCGCGATGATGCCGAACGCGATCCACTGGATGCCGTACGACAGGAACGGACCGGCATCGAGGTTCGGCAGCCCGATCACGCCGAGTCCGCCGGGCTGATCCTCGACCAACTGCAGGTACGAGCCGGCCAGTGGTACCCCGGTGACCGCGGAGATCTGCTCGAGGTTGATCGAGTAGACCTGCTGCGCGCCGTCCGGCCCGAACGGCTCCTTGCCCTGCACCCGCCCTTCGGAATCCCGCAGCCGGGCGGTGATGGTCACTGATCCCGTGGGCGGCGCAGCAATCGCGGGCACTTTCGAGCCCCCTTCGGGGCGTACGTAGCCGCGGTTGACGAGCACTGTCGGACCGCCCTCGACGGCGAAAGGCACCAACACCTCGAAGGCTGGTTCGCCCTCTATCGACCTCAACCGGGCCAGCACCTGGGCATCGGGTAGGTACGTTCCGGTGGCGGTGACCTGGCGCCACTGTTCATTCGGCGCCGACGAATCCTGGTGCGGTAAAAGCGTTGTCACCGGCACCGGTGCCACGGTCAAGGAGTGCGAGATCTGGTTGTTCTCCCGCGACGTCTTGGTGTTCTTTCCGAGCTGCCAGGGCGCCAACACGGTGAAACACAGGTAGGCGAACGCGACCACCACGACGAACAGGACCAGCCAGGACGGCCGCAGCAGGAACGCCAGACGTTTCATCAGCTTGCGATTCCCCGGGCGGTGAGCTGCTCGTCGACCCACCGATGAAGGCCGGGCAGGGACGCGTCGATCACGGTGTAGACGTCCTCGAAGTCGTCGTGGCCGCCGTAGTAGGGATCCTCGACGTCGTGGGCATGTGCCCCTTGCCGTGGGTCGAAGGATCGCAGCATCCGGAGCCGGTCCGCCTCGACGCCCATCTCCGACAGGATCCTGACGTGATTTCGGCCTAGTGCGATGACAAGGTCGGCGGACAGATGGTCGTCGTCGATCTGCGCCGCAGAGTGCGATGTGGGGTAGCCGTGTGCGCGCAGGACGTGGGTGGCTCTTCGGTCCGCCGGTTCGCCCGCGTGCCACCCGCCGGTCCCGGCGCTCGTCACCCGCACGGCGTGCGCCAGGCCGCGCTCGTTGATCTGGTGCGCGAACATCTTCTCCGCCATCGGCGAGCGACAGATGTTGCCCGAGCAGATGAAGGTGATGTGCAGGGGCCTGGCGGCGACATCAGACACCGGAGCCGCCCCGGCGGCGACATTAGACACCGAGCACCTCCCGCAGGTCGTCCACGGTCGTGACGTGGGCGTGGGCGGCGACCGCGTCGGGGCCGTCGAAGTCCGCCTGGCCGTATCCCCACCCGACCACCACGGTGTCGATGCCGTGCTCCGCGGCGCCCTCGACGTCGTGTGACCGGTCGCCGACCATCAGCACCCGCTCGGGCAATGGCTCCAGCTGGGCCAGCGCATGCTTGACGACCTCGGACTTCGTCGCGCGTATGCCGTCGACGCTGGCGCCCGCGATGACCTCGAAGTGGCCGTCGAGACCGAAGTGGGCGAGGATCCGCTGCGCTGTCGGCTCGGCCTTGGAGGTGGCCACCGCCAGCCGAACCCCCGCGGAGCGCAGGTCGGCGAGCAGCGCGGGAATCCCGTCGAACGGACGGTTCATCGCCCAGCCGCGGGCCAGGTAATCCTCCCGATACGCGGCAATCGCGGCGTCGGCCTGCTCACCCAGACCCATGTTTTGCAGCGTGTGATGCATCGGCGGGCCCACGATCATGCCGACCAGGTCACCGTCGGGAACGACGGCGCCGATCGAGCCCAGTGCGTGGCGGAAACTGGCCACGATGCCCTGAGCCGAGTCGGTCAGGGTGCCGTCGAGGTCGAAGAGCACCAATTGCGGGCAGGCCGTCACAAACTCATTGTCCCCGACGGCCCACTACTGTCGTGATGTGGCAAGCCAATCCCGTCCGGGAGCGCGCTATCACGGCGACCAGGCCGCAGGTCCGGGCATGCTCGACTTCGCCGTCAACGTCCGCTCAGACCAGCCGCCGTCCTGGCTGGTCGATCGGCTCACCGCGCGGATGTCCGACCTCGGCTCCTACCCCAGTGAGGCCGACGAGCAGCGGGCGCGGGCCGCCGTCGCCGCCAGACATTCGCGTCGCACGGACGAGGTTGCCCTGCTCGCCGGCGGAGCCGAGGGGTTCGCACTGCTGGCCGGCCTGCGGCCGCGGTCTGTGGCACTGATCGCGCCGTCGTTCACCGAGCCAGAGGCCGCGCTGGACGCCGCCGGCGTGGCGTTCGGACACGTCGTGCTCGCCCCGCCCTACCGCCTGAGCGACGGCGCCGTACCCGAGGATGCCGACCTTGTCATCGTCGGGAATCCGACCAACCCGACGTCGGTGCTGCACCCCCGCGAGCAGATCGCTGCCCTGCGCAGGCCGGGCCGCGTCGTCGTCGTCGACGAGGCGTTCGCGGACGCCATACCCGGCGAGGCGGAGTCACTGGCGGCCGAAGCGCTGCCGGACGTGGTGGTGCTGCGCAGCCTGACGAAGACATGGGCGCTAGCCGGCCTGCGCGTCGGCTATGCGCTCGGCCCCGCCGAGCTGCTCGACGAGATGACCGCGCGGCGCCCCCATTGGCCGCTGGGCACATTGCAGCTCGAGGCGATCGCCGCCTGCAGCGCACCGGAAGCCGTTGTCGAGGCCGAGCGCGGCGCGCAACGGCTGCACCGCCTGCGCGCGGAGATGGTCAACGGGCTGACTAGCATCGGCATAGATGTTGTCGATGGATGCGCGCCCTTTGTCCTCTTCGCCGTCGAGGATGCCGAACTGATGCGAAAACACCTCGACGGCAAAGGCATAGCACTGAGACGTTGTGACACCTTCGTCGGACTGGACGGCCAGTTCCTGCGTGCTGCGGTGCGGCGCGAGTGGCCGGTGCTGGTCCAGGCGATGGGCGAGGTGGTCGGGTGAGCGTGCGGCTGTCGGACGTCATCGACATTCTCGAGGCGGCCTATCCGCCGAGCCTGGCCATGGACTGGGATTCGGTTGGCCTGGTCTGTGGTGACCCTTCGGAGATCGTCGAGACGGTGACGGTCGCCGTCGACGCCACCGCTGCCGTCGTCGCCGAGGTGCCACACGGTGGACTGCTGCTCGCGCATCATCCGCTGCTGTTGCGGGGGGTCGACACCGTCGCCGCCGACACCGCCAAAGGTGCGCTGCTGCATCAGATGATCCGCACCGGAAGGGCGCTGTTCACCGCGCACACCAACGCTGACGCGGCGTCGCCGGGAGTGTCCGACGCCCTAGCCGACGCACTGGGTCTCACAGTCGAAGAGGTCCTTGCTCCGATCCCGACCGGAACGGGTTTGGACAAGTGGGTGGTCTTCGTCCCCAGCGAAAACCCCGAAAATGCCGGCGCGGTAAGGGAAGCGATGTTCGGCGCGGGTGCCGGACGCATCGGCGATTACTCGCACTGCAGCTGGAGCGCCACTGGCATCGGTCAGTTCCTTCCGCACGACGGTGCGACGCCGGCCATCGGCACCGTCGGGAACATCGAACAGGTGCCTGAGGAACGGGTCGAGATGATCGCGCCGTCGGAGGTGCGCGGTCACGTGCTGGCGTCGATGCGCGCCGCGCATCCCTACGAGGAGCCTGCCTTCGATGTCTTCGAGCTCGCGCCCCTGCCCGGCAACGTCGGGCTGGGCCGCGTCGGCACCCTGGCGAGGCCGGAGACGTTGTCGGCCTTCGTCTCGCGGGTGCATGATGCACTGCCCGGCACGTCGTGGGGTATCCGTGCGTCCGGCGATCCCGAGACCACGGTGTCGCGGGTGGCCGTGTGCGGCGGAGCGGGTGATTCGCTGCTGGGGGCCGTCGGGAGCGCCGGGGTGCAGGCCTACGTGACCGCCGACCTACGGCACCATCCGGCTGACGAGCACCGGCGTGCATCTGAGGTGGCGCTCGTCGACGTCGCACACTGGGCAAGCGAATACCCGTGGTGCGCGCAGGCGGCCGAAGTTTTACGTGGTCATTTTGGTGAGGCTTTACCCGTGCTGGTGTCAGCGGTTCGTACTGACCCGTGGAATGTCGAGAGAACGAAGCATGAAAGCTGAAGTAACACATCAACGTTCGTTGCTCGAACTGGCTGAACTCGACGCTGAGCGGGGCCGGATCGACCACCGGGCGGGCCACCTCGTCGAGTTAGAGCGGCTCGAAGCCATTCAAGCTACGCATCGCGAGGCCAACGATCGGCTGGCTGCACTGCAGATTGCGCTGGAAGACCTCGACGAGCAGGTGGCCAAGTTCGAAGCCGAGATCGACTCCGTCCGCCAGCGCGAGGACCGCGACCGCAAGCTGCTTGACTCGGGAGCTACGGATGCCAAGCAGCTCACGGAGTTACAGCACGAGCTCGAGACGCTGGAGCGCAGGCAGGCCTCATTGGAGGACTCGCTGATCGAAGTGATGGAGCATCGCGAGGCGCTGCAGACCCAGCAGGCCGCCGAGCTCACCAAGATCGACGAGCTGCAGAAGGAGCTGGGGGAGGCTCAGCGCGCGTGCGACGAAGCGCGCAGTGAACTCGACCAACTACGTCAGCAATCCCTGTCGCGGCGTGACGAACTGGTGGCCGGCCTGGATGCCGATCTGGTTGCGCTGTATGAGCGTCAGCGGACCCGCGGCGGGGCGGGCGCAGGCCTGCTGCAGGGCGGCCGCTGTGGCGCCTGCCGGATCGAGATCGACCGTGGCGAACTGGCCAGGATCTCCGCCGCCGCCGAGGACGACGTGCTTCGCTGTCCCGAGTGCGGTGCAATTCTATTGCGGGTCAAGGGAACCGGCGCGTGAAAGTTATCGTCGAGGCCGACGGGGGATCGCGCGGCAATCCGGGCCCGGCAGGCTACGGCGCCGTGGTGTGGACCGCGGACCGCAACACCGTTCTCGCCGAGCGCAAGCAAGCCATCGGCCGCGCCACCAACAACGTCGCCGAGTACAGCGGGCTGATCGCCGGCCTGGAGGAGGCCGCGAAACTGGGCGCCTCCGAGGTCGACGTGAACATGGACTCCAAGCTGGTGGTGGAGCAGATGTCGGGGCGCTGGAAGGTCAAGCACCCGGACATGGTGCCGCTGCATCAAGAGGCCACCGCGTTGTCGACGCGATTCGATCACGTCGCCTACACCTGGGTTCCGCGGGCGAAGAACGGCCACGCCGACCGGCTGGCCAACGAGGCGATGGATGCGGCCGCCGAGCTGGAGACACCGGCGGAAGCCAAGCCCGAACGCCCCAACCCCGCAGGCTGGACCGGCGCGCGGGGTGCGCCAACCCAGTTCCAACTGCTGCGGCATGGGCAGACCGAATTATCTTTAGAGCGTAGGTATTCGGGCCGCGGCAACCCGGCGCTGACCGACCTCGGCCGTCGCCAGGCCGAAGCGGCCGCGCAGTTTCTGGTCGCCGGCACGAGCGGCATCGCAGCCGTCATCACCTCGCCACTGCAGCGCGCCTACGACACCGCCGAGGCGGCGGCAAAAGCACTCGGCCTCGACGTCACCGTCGACGCCGATCTGATCGAGACGGACTTCGGGGGCTGGGAGGGGCTGACGTTCGGCGAAGCGGCCGAGCGCGATCCGGAGCTGCACAAGCGATGGCTGCGCGACACCAGCGTGGCGCCGCCCGACGGGGAGAGCTTCGACACCGCGGCCGAGCGTGTCGGGCGGGCCAGGGCACGGATCATCTCCGAGCATCCGGGTGAGACGGTGCTCTTGGTGTCGCATGTGACGCCCATCAAGACACTGCTGCGCATGGCGCTCGATGCGGGCCCGAGCATCCTGTACCGAATGCATCTGGACCTGGCGTCGCTGTCGATCGCCGAGTTCTATCCCGACGGGGCCGCCTCGGTGAGGCTGGTCAATCAAACGGCCTATCTGGGCTAGGTAGGGCTCGATGAGTTTCTGAGCCGCCATGGGTCGGTACGGGCATGACTGACGAAACAATGAAATCGACCTGCGCCGTAGATGCGCCGGCTGAGACCGTGTTCGATGTGCTGGCCGACCCGACGACCCATCAGGCGATCGACGGCACCGGCTGGGTCCGGGAGTCGCTCGACGGCAAGCGTCTGACCGAAGTCGGCCAGGTCTTCCGGATGGCGATGTACCACGCTAATTACGGGGGCATGCACTACGAGATCGCCAACCGTGTCGAGGTCTTCGCGCCTCCGCATACGATTGCGTGGCTGCCGGGCCAAGGCGCGAACGACGGCAACCTCGACTTCGGCGGCTGGATCTGGCGCTACGACCTCCGTCCAATCGGCGACGACCGGACGGAGGTCACCCTGACGTATGACTGGTCGGCGGTGCCGCCGGCCATTCGCGAGGAGATCGGGTTCCCGCCGTTCGACCGGCAGCACCTCGACAACTCCCTCAAGCACCTCGCCGAGATTGCTGTGGCATCACGAATTTCGAGAAACTCCTAGCCGTGCAGATGTAACCGCTCGCCGTGCACACCGAATATCGTGATCGCCTCGGCGGGCCCGTCAACCACTCCGAACCAGTGCGGTGTCCACGTCGAGAACTCAACGGCCTCACCGGGTTTGACGGTGAAGTCCCGGTCTCCGAGGATGAGCCGCACCTGACCCGACAGGATGTACATCCACTCCTGGCCCTCATGGACGGGCAACTCGGCAGGCGGTGTGCGGCGACGGGGGCTGATCCGGATCTTGTACGCGTGCAGCCCGCCCGCGGCCTGCCGGGTCAGCGGCCAGTAGGTGATCCCGTGGCTGGTATGCGAGCTTGCCCGGACGCGCGGATCCTCCGCCTCGGGTGCGCGAAGCAACTCGTCGGTGCTCACCGATAGTGCGGCGGCGAGGCGGGGGAGATGGTCGAGGGCAAGCCGTCGCTTGCCGGACTCGAGGCGACTCAGTGTCGACACGTCGATGCTGGATCGGCCCGCAACCTCGTCCAGCGTAAGTCCACGTTGCATACGCAAGTCGCGTAGGCGTCGCCGCACCCGCACATCGACGCTGACTTCGTCATTTGCCTGCATGGCAAGAAAGCTTGGCACTTTTGATATGCGCCTGCAAGGTGGAGGCATGGACATCACGTGGGACTGCATCATCGTCGGAGGCGGTGCGGCCGGGCTGAGCGCGGGACTGGTGCTCGGGCGGGCGCGACGACGCACCCTGCTGATCGACGCCGGAGCGCAGAGCAATCTGGCTGCTCACGGCATCGGTGGCTTGCTCGGCCACGACGGCCGTAATCCGTCCGAGCTCTACGACATCGGGCGCCGGGAGCTGACGGCCTATCCGAGCGTGGAGGTGCGCGCCGGCGACGTCGTGTCCGGTGAACGGTCGGATGGTGGGTTCGTCCTCGAGCTCGCCGACGGCAGCCGCGAGCGGACGCGACGAGTGCTGCTGGCGACCGGCATGGAGTACCGCCCGCCCTCGCTACCCGGACTCGAGGAGCTGTGGGGCGGGTCGGCGTTCCATTGCCCGTTCTGTCACGGCTGGGAGATGCGGGATCAGCCCTTGGCCGTACTGGCGCGGGGTCAACGCGCGGTGCACTCGGCGCTGCTGCTGCGCGGCTGGAGCGACGACATCGTCGTGCTGACGGACGGACCCGACGACATGGAGGACGAAGACCGCGCCCGCCTGGCCGCGGCGGGCGTCGCCGTCGACGAGCGGAGCGTGGCAGAACTCGCCTCCGACAACGGTCAACTGACCGCTGTGCTGTTCACCGACGGAACCCGACTGGCGCGGACCGGTGTACTGGTGGCCACCACACTCCACCAGCGGTCGACGCTGGCCGGTCAGCTGGGAGCCGAGGCCGCCGAACCGACGCCGGTCGCCGAGAACCCGATCGCGGTGGACGGCTTCTACCGGACGACGGCAGCGGGAGTCTTCGCCGCAGGCGATCTGAGCGTGCAAATGCCACAGGTGGCCGCGGCGATCGCGAGCGGCTCACACGCGGCCGCCGCGGTGGTGCAGAGTCTGATGGCCGACGAGTATGGTCTGGCCGTTCCTGAAGGGAGAAACCGTGTCAACGCCTGACGCCAAAGAGCACTGGGAGCAGCACTACGGAGAACGCGACCGGGTGTGGAGCGGACGGGTCAACCTCCGCCTCGCCGAGGTGGTCCCCGACCTGCCGATCGGTCGGGCGCTCGACCTCGGCTGCGGCGAGGGAGCGGACTCGGTGTGGCTGGCAGACCGTGGTTGGGACGTCGTCGCAGTGGACATCTCGGATACCGCACTACAGCGCGCGCGTTCGGCAGCCGAGGCGCGCGGCGTGCTCGACCAGATCGACTTCCAGCAGCACGACCTGTCGGAAACCTTTCCGGACGGCGAATTCGACCTGGTGAGTGCCCACTTCTTTCATTCCACTCTGCCGCTGGACCGCACCCGTGTATTCCGCCGGGCAGCCGAGGCCCTGAAACCGGGCGGCACGCTGTTGATCGTGGACCACAGCGCGCCGCCGCCGGGGGACTCGAAGCTGGACCACCACCGCCACATGTTCCTGAGTCCGGAGGAGGTGGTCGCCGCGCTGAGTCTGCCCGACGCGGAATGGGAGCCGCCACAGACGAAAGTGGTCGAGCGAGAGGTGACCTGGCCCGACAGGGAGCCCTTCATCTGGCATGACAACGTCATCGTGCTGCGGCGGCGCGCATCGGGCTGAGTCCTGTCGGCCGTCCTACGGTCGAGATTGAAGCCATGGCTGTGATCGGCTGAACGACCCTGAGTTCAATCTCGACCATAGGACGGACAATCGACTGCCTGGGCGCTGGCTTTCCACTCGCGGTAGCGGTCAGGCAGGCACCGCGCGCAGGGCCGGTAACCCGCCGCGACGGCGGTCGGTTCGTCGGCGAAGAAGACTCGATGCCTGACGTAGCCGCCGTTGTCGATCGCCCGCCGCGCCGAGCGGCAGTCGAGGCATCCGTAGATCCGGGCGGCGCGATGGCCGCCGAAAGTGCCCGGCCGCGACGACGCATACATCGCACCGCTCGGACCAATCAGCGTGTAGCGCGGCATCTCTCACGCCGCGTCGTGGAAGACCAGGCCGAGCGTGAACCGTCGGCCGGAGCGGACCGTGGAGACGCCGTGGCGTACCGGCGACGCCGACCACCCGCGCGCCGATCGCACCGGCCGCTCCCTGGTGGTGAACACGAAGCCGTGCCCGCGCGGCAGCAATGTCGACATGCCGCGCGACTGGGCCCGGGGCCGTTGTTCGACGAGCAGGAATTCACCGCCGGTGTGGTCGACGCCCGGCTCGCTCAGGTTGATGACGACCTGTAGCGGAAACACCAACTCGCCGTACAGATCTCGATGCAGCGCATTCCAATCGCCCGCGCCGTACTTGAGCAGTATCGCGGTGGACCTCTCCTGGCCCGCCGCGTGACACATGCCGAGCCAGTCGTCGAGGGTGTCCGGCCACGGCGACTCCCGGCCGAGCTTGCCCCACCAGTCGCGCGCAATGGGTAGTAGCCGGGGGTACAACGATCCCTTGAGCGCCTCGATCGGTTCGGGATAGGGCTGATGGAAGTATCGGTACTCGCCCTCGCCGAAGCGGTATCGACTCATGTCGATGGTCGCGCGGAACATGCGGTCATCGGGGTACAGCCGTTGGATCGCCTCAGCCTCATCATCGGTGAGCAGCCTGGGCAGCATCGCGCCTCCGAAGTCGTTGAGCTCAGTGGTGATTGCCTCCCAGTCGCCCGAGTCGACACGCTTCTGCCAAGTGGTGTCGGGCATCAAAACAGCCTCGCCGCCTTGACGTCGGCGGGCTCTTCGAGTTCGAGCAGGAACTGCTTGCGTTTCAGGCCTCCCGCATAGCCGGTCAGCTGACCATTGCTCCCGACCACCCGGTGGCACGGAACAACGATGCACAGCGGATTGCGGCCGACGGCCTGGCCGACCTGAAACGCTGCCGTTCCGTCGGCGAGTGCGGCGGCGAGTTCTCCGTAGGTGACCGTGCCGCCGTAGGGGATGGCGGACAGCATTTTCCAGATCCGCTGCTGCCGCTGGTCGCCACGTGGGCTGACCGGCAGGTCCAAGTCGTCGCGCTCGCGGGCGAGGTAGTCCGTCAGCTGGGCGCTCGCATCGGCCAGCACGGCATCGGATTGCGCGTCGACGCGAGCACCGAAGGCGGCCTGACCCGGCCGATGCCAGTGGTGCCGAAAGTAGATACCGGTGAGCGCGTTGCCATCGGCGACCACGGTGAGTTCGTCCAGGCGGCTGTCGATGAGGGCGTGTCGTGTGTTCATACCTTGAAGACGACGACGGTCGGCCAGGTGTGAGATCTGGGTGCCGAACCTAAGCCGTCCATGGCGTGAGGCGTGGAGTCCACCCGGGCACATTGTGGCGGTACTCCTCGTACTGCTCTCCGTAGGTGCGCACCAGCGTGGGCTCTTCGTACCAGTGCACGAACGAAGCTGTGGCGATCCACCCAATCAGCGCATAGACCACGAGCGCCAGGCTGTCGAAGAGCAGCGCCTGGCCGAGAATCGCGATCAACAGTCCCACGTACATCGGGTTGCGGACGAATCGGTTGAACCCCGTGACGACGAGCCGTTCGGTCGGCGCGACGGGCATCGGAGTTCCGCCCGCCTTGGCGAACTGGATGAACGCGTGCACCGGCGGGATCAGGCCCGCGACGACGAACACCGCTCCCAGCGCCAAACGCAGCGGCGGGCTGGACTCGGGGATCTCCCATCGGGTGATCAGCCACGGGCCCAGCCCGACGAACGTCCCAGGCGCGACGACGAAGAAGGCTGCCGAACCGAGTGCCGCGGTGGTCGTTCGCACCTAGACAGTATTGGCCGGAGGCGGCGCCAATTGGGTGAGTCGCACACTGTTTCCCGACGGATCGCGAAATCCTGAGTCGATGCCATACGGCATCTGATGCGGTGGTTCGGTGAATTCGACGCCGCGCGAGGTCATGTCGTCGTAGTCGGACTGGACGTCGTTCGTGGTCAGGAATACGGTGCCCGCGAAGCCCTTCGCGGTCAGGTCCTGCACCTGCTTGCGCGTCGCTTCGTCCATCACGGGTTCGCCGGGGATCGCCATCAAGACGAGCGATACATCGTCCTGACCTGGCGGGCCAACGGTCAACCAGCGGAAGGTGTTATCGAGGTCGGGTAGGGAAACATCCTGCCGCACTTCCATTCCGACGAGGTCCGTCCAAAATTTGAGTGCAGCGTCTTGATCATGGACCCACAGGTGGGCGCTACCGATTTTCATCATGCGCACGACGCTACGGTCGGCTGCTACCGCTCGTCTTCTCCCCGTGTGCTGTCTTGCGAAGGCGGCTGTCGGCGGGCGGACGGGTGTCGCGCGCCAGGATGCAACTCGGAACGCGCGCATAGATGACCGCTGGCGGCATACTCGCCCGGTAGGTCGCGGGTGGCATGCCGTACACGCGCGAGAAGCTGGTGGTGAACGACCCCACGCTCTGCAGGCCCACCATCACGCAGATGTCGGCCACCGAGCGGTCGGTGTGGCGAAGCAGCGAGGCCGCGCGCTCCAAACGCCTCGTCTGCAGATACGCCCGCGGCGATTCGCCGAACGTCCGCGTGAACATCCGGCTGAAATGCGCCCGCGAAAGCCCGGCCGCGGCGGCGAGGTCGTCGACGGTGATGGGGTCCGCATAGCGTGCGTCGACCAGATCCTTGGCCCGCAGGAGATAACGGGCGGGCGGCACCTGGGACATGAGCTAAGTTTATTGCGCGGATGAGTTGGCTGGGCGGCCGCGGATCGAACCCGGGGGTTTCCCCGGAAAGATCCGAGGAAAGTCCGGACTTCGCAGAGCAGGGTGATTGCTAACGGCAATCCGAGGTGACTCGCGGGAAAGTGCCACAGAAAACAGACCGCCACCACCGTGCTTTCGGGCACGGCGGTGGTAAGGGTGAAACGGTGCGGTAAGAGCGCACCAGCATTCCGGGCGACCGGAGTGGCTAGGCAAACCCCACCCGAAGCAAGGCCAAGAAGGCCGCACCTGGTGCGGCCGCGCAGGCGTTTGAGGGCTGCTCGCCCGAGTCTGCGGGTAGGCCGCTCGAGGCACCCGGCAACGGTGTGTCCAGATGGATGGTCGCCGCCGCACCACCGCGAGTGATCGCGGCGGTGCGGAACAGAATCCGGCTTACAGGCCAACTCATCCGTTCTCTACGGTTGTTCACAGCCGGCGCCTGTATACACGAAATCAAGATCGTAGACAGGACGTCGCTATGGCATTCGAGAGTTCGGCCACACGCATTTCTTCGCAGTTGAGGACCGAGATCATGCACGGCGACGTCGCGCCGGGCTCGAAGCTCGCCCAGGTCGGCCTCGCCGAACGGTTCGGCGTCAGCCGGATCCCGGTGCGCGACGCGCTCGCGATCCTGGCAGGCGAAGGTCTGGTTCAGCCGCTGTCCAATGCCACCGCGATCGTCACCCGCATGTCGGTCGAAGAACTGCAGGAGCTCTATGAGCTCCGGTTGTCGATCGAGCCGAGGACCACCGAGATCGCCGTGCCCAACGTCGGTCGCGCCGACGTCCTCTACATGCGAAAGCAGCTGGCGATCATGTCAGAGCCCATCGATGCGCGAACGTGGTTGGCTGCCAACACCGAGTTCCACGCAGCCGTCTACCGCCGGGCCCACCGTCCGCGCACGATCGAACTGATCGAGCAGTTGCGCCGACTGACGGACCGCTACGTGTTCCTGCATCTCGAGGTCGGCCAGACCGGGCACATCGGGTCCGAGCACGGGGACATACTGGCCGCCGTCGAATCCGGCGATGCGGCCACGACCGCGCGTCTCACCAGCGAGCACCTCGCCAAGGCGCATGACCACATCCTCGACTACCTCGTCGACCATCCATCGGTGCTCGACCCATACGCGGTGGTGTCACCATGACCGGCCGCACGCCGATTCGGCAGGCCATGGCGATGCTCTCGAATCCGCACCGCGCGGTCATCTACCGGGCGTACTACTTGGAGCGCAGCACGGCGCAGATCGCCGCCGAATACCGAATCACCGAGCGCGCGGTGCGCGACGAACTGCACGACGCAATGAAAGCGTTGCAGCGCATCGTTGCGTCGGCGGGTCCGTCTGGGCGATCAAAGTTCCTTGCGCACTGACTTGTGCAGCTTCTTGATCGCCCCGCCGAGGTCTGCATCCGCCCGGCGCGCCAGAGCGTCGTCGAGCTGATAGAGCACCCCGTACGTGAAGGTGTCCTCGCCGGCGGCGTGCGCGATCTCGGCCTCACTGCTGAGGTGGGCTCGGCTTACCACGCTGTCCTGGTGATCGCCAAGCACCGATTGAACGGACTTCGCGCGCTCGGCCACCTTGTCGGCGCCGGTCGCCGACGCGGTGTAGCGAAGCCGTTTGGCGCGCTTGCGGATTCGATGCAGTGCTTCATTGCGCTCGTCCTCGGAAGCCGCGGCTTCGGCGGCCCTGGCGGCCTTACGCACCCGCTTGTACGCCGCGTCGATGGTTGCGGTCTCCGGCTCCGCCTCGTCTGAGGGCGCCGGCGGTGGAGCGGTGGCCACCAACGCCTCGAGCGCGTCGAGCAGCCGGAAGTAGCGTGCCGAGCGCATCGCGATCAGCGACCGCCGGTGCCCCGATTGGTAGCGCTTCTTCGCACCGTCGACCAATCGCTCGCGCACGGGCCCGCGGATCAGCTCCGCGGGCAGTTCGTCGAGTGCCTTCTCGTACTTCTCGGCGAGCACCTCGGCGTCACGCGCGACCCCCAGCACGGCGGCCAGCTGCCGCAACTCGTCGAGGATCCACGCGTCGTCGGAGATTCCGAACGCTTCTTCCGAGGACTGCAGCAGGCTGCGGATCTTGCGGGTGGTCACCCGCATCTGGTGCACCGAGTCATACGCGTCGACGCGGACGGCGCGGTCCCACACGAGTAATTCCGCGACCTGCTCGGCGACCGCCCGGTGGATGGGGTCGTCCGGCGGCTCAGGTGCGTCGTCAGTCGACTCCTCGTCGAGCACCCTGGCCAGCTTGGAACCGTGCCCGGCGGGTACCGCGCCGGCGTCGAGAAGCCTGTTGGCGAGCCGCTCCAGCAGGTCACGATCGCCGCCCTGCGCGAGCTCGAGTTCCCATTCGCGCCACTGCTGTTCTGCGCCGTCTGGCCCAGCTTGGGCGGTGACCTGGTCGTCGCAGAATTCGGCGAGGGGCGTGCCGTCCGCCGAGCGCAACACGTCGACGGTGCGGCTGGTCGAAATACGTGCAACCGGCGACAGTGGGCGGTCCCGGACGATGGCCAACACGATGTCGCGCAGCGCCTCAGGTACTACGTCGTCGGCAGAGGAGCCAAGGGGCTCGCGCACTTCGGTGCGGGCATCGGGTCCCGCGGGCAGTTTCAGGTGCCACCCGGCGTCGGCGCCGCCCGTGCGCCTGCGCAATGTGACCTTGCGGGCGGCCAGATCACGGCCGGGGGTGTCGAAGTAGACGGCATCGAGCTGTTGCGAAGGGGAGCGCTCCACCCGGGAAACCGCCGACAAGCCGTCGAACGACGGGGACACCGTCGATTCGACGATGTCGAACTTCCGCTCGACCTCCAGGTACTGCGAAGAGGATTTGCCCATGGTGCGGGCAAGACTGCCATATGCAGGTGAACGAGCAGGCCGGGGGAGCGCTCGAGCCCCCCGATACCGGCGCTAAGGTCCAGGGGTGACCGACTACGAGACGATCAAGTTCGAGCCGTCCGGTGCCATCACCCGGATCACGCTGAACCGGCCCGACGCCGCAAACGGAATGAACGACACCATGACTCGCGAGCTCGCCGACGCCGCGCGGCGCTGCGACACCGCGGCGACCAAGGTCGTCGTACTCACCGGGTCGGGTCGCTTCTTCTGTGCCGGAGGCGATCTGAAGTCATTCGCGCCCGCTCCCGACCGCGGATTGCACATCAAGGGCGTCGCGAACGAACTGCATCGCGCGATCTCGAGCTTCTCGCGGATGGACGCCGTGCTCATCACCGCGGTCAACGGCACCGCAGCCGGAGCGGGTTTCTCGATCGCGGTGACGGGCGATTTGGTGCTCGCCGCGGAGTCGGCGTCGTTCACCATGGCCTACACCAAGGTGGGGCTCTCCCCGGACGGCAGCTCGTCCTACTTTCTGCCACGGCTCATCGGGATCACCAAGACGAAGGAGCTGATGCTGACCAACCGGACCCTCTCGGCGCAGGAGGCCTCGCAGTGGGGTCTGGTCACCGAGGTGGTGGCTGACGATCAACTGGCCGCACGTGCAGATGCGCTCGCCGAGAAGATGGCGGCCACCTGTGCCGGATCGAACGGCGGCGTGAAGGCACTGATGCTGTCGACATTCAGCAGCGGACTCGAAGAGCAGATGGAATTCGAGAGCCGGCTGATCGCCGACCGTGCCAACTCCGCCGACGGCCGCGAGGGCGTCGACGCCTTCATGGCCAAGCGGAAACCCGAGTTCTCCTAGAACGAGTGCTCTTCGGCGGGGAATGTCCCGCTGGCCACCTCGTTGGCGTACTGCGTTGCAGCGCGGCTCAATTCAGCGCCGACATCACCGAACCGCTTGACGAATCGTGCGGTCTTGCCGCTCGTCATACCCGCCATGTCCTGCCACACCAACACCTGGGCATCGCAGTTGGGACCGGCACCGATGCCGATGGTGGGGATGGTCAGCTTGCCGGTGATTTGAGTGGCCAATTCGGCGGGCACCATCTCGAGCACCACGGCGATCGCGCCGGCTTCCTGCACGGCGATTGCGTCGTGGACGGTCTGCTCGGCTGCATCGCCGCGGCCCTGGACGCGGAAGCCGCCCAGTCCGTTGACGCTCTGCGGAGTGAACCCGATATGAGCCACCACCGGGATGCCGGCCTGGGTCAACGTCGCGATCTGATCGGCGACGCGCTCGCCGCCCTCCAGCTTGACCGCGCCCGCACCGGTTTCCTTCATGAACCGCGTCGCGGTGGCTAGGGCCTGCGCCGGGCCCGCCTCGTAACTGCCGAACGGCAAGTCGGCGACCACCAGCGCGTGCGACGCACCACGGACGACGCCGCGCACGAGCGGGATGAGTTCGTCGGCGGTCACCGGCACGGTCGTGTCATAGCCGTAGACCACATTGGCCGCCGAGTCGCCGACCAACAGGACGGGAATGCCGGCGTCGTCGAATATGCGGGCGGTGGAGTAGTCGTAGGCCGTCAGCATGGCCCACTTGTGGCCCTCGGCCTTCCACTTCTGCAGGTGGAGGGTTCTTACTTTCGTCCGCGGTGCGGACAATTCGGCGGAGGTACGCGGCTTTTCTTCGACAGCACCATAGACAGTCTGCTCAGACATCGTTGTCCCTCATGCGTTGGTCTGGTCGATCCTCGTGGCCCATCCGGGTCCCCGGGTTCGTCTGACCTGTTCAGTCTGCCACTTTCAGCGCCGAAAGTTAAAAGGCGCGTTGAGTGGATTTCCTCACAGTCAGCTCCGCCCCGCCTAACATCGGCGTGATGCAACGGTTAAGCGGACTCGACGCCAGTTTCCTGTATCTCGAGACCGCCCAGCAGCCCCTGCACGTGTGCTCGATCCTCGAGCTGGACACCTCGACCATGCCGGGCGGGTACACCTTCGATAAATTCCGCGACGCATTCGACCTGCGGATCAAGGCGATGCCGCAGTTTCGCGAGAAGCTCGCCGACAGCCGGTTCAACCTCGATCATCCGGTGTGGGTGGACGACAAGGATTTCGACGTCGACCGGCACCTGCACCGCATCGGCTTGCCGTCGCCGGGAGGCCGGCGCGAGTTGGCCGAGATCTGCGGGCACATCGCGTCGTTGTCGCTGGATCGCAGCCGGCCGCTGTGGGAGAAGTGGGTGATCGAGAACGTCGAAGGCACCGACCCGCAGGAGGGCGGGCGCATCGTCGTGATGACCAAGGTCCATCACTCCGGTGTCGACGGCGTATCGGGGGCCAACCTGATGTCTCAGCTGTGCAGTACCGAAGCCGATGCCCCGCCACCGGACCCGGTGGACGGTCCCGGTGATGCGAGCGAGCTGGAGATCGCGGTATCCGGTGCCATCAAGTTCGCCAGCCGGCCGCTGAAGCTCATCAACGCGCTGCCGTCGACCCTGTCGACTGTCGTGGACACCGCACGGCGGGCGCGCGGTGGCACCGCCATGACCGCGCCCTTCGCGGCGCCGAAGACCGCGTGGAACAACAATGTCACCGGCCACCGCAACGTCGCTTTCGCGCAGCTCGACCTCGAGGACATCAAGACCGTGAAGAACCACTTCGGGGCCAAGGTCAACGACGTGGTGATGGCGCTGGTGTCCGGTGTGCTGCGCAAGTTCCTGAGCGACCGCGGCGAACTACCGGAGAACTCGCTGGTGGCGATGGTGCCGGTCTCGGTGCACGACAAGTCGGACCGGCCGGGCCGCAATCAGGTGTCGGGGATGTTCTCCAAGCTGGAGACCCACATCGACGATCCGGCTGAGCGGCTGAAGTCCATCGCCGAATCGAATTCGGTTGCCAAACAACATAGTTCGGCGATCGGAGCGACCCTGCTGCAGGACTGGACCCAGTTTGCCGCCCCGGCGGTGTTCGGGGTCGCGATGCGCGTCTATGCGGCCAGCCGGTTGAGCGGGGCCAGGCCGGTGCACAACCTCGTCATCTCCAACGTCCCCGGCCCACAGGTTCCGCTCTACTACCTGGGCTGCGAGGTGGACGCGATGTACCCGCTCGGGCCGATCTTCCATGGCTCGGGCCTGAACATCACCGTGATGTCGCTGGCCGGGAAGCTCAACGTCGGCATCGTGTCCTGTCCGGAGTTGTTGCCCGATCTGTGGAACATGGCCGACGACTTCAAGGCCGCTCTGGACGAGTTGCTCGCCGCCACCAAATGAGCCATGCGATAGCCGCCTAGCCAGGGCCGATGTGGGGTCATGGCAGCATGTGGTCCCATGACCCTGAAGATCGGCGTCCTCGTGACCACGTTGATGTTGCTGGTCGCCGGTTGCACCAACCTGGTCGAGGGCCGCGGCGTGGTCGCCGTACCGCCGCCGGGATCGCCCATCGTGTGGGGAGAGTGCGAAAACAGCGCGTCCGACGGTGAGCCCGCGCCGGCGGGTGCCGAGTGCGGGATGCTGTCGGTGCCCGTGGACTATGCCAAGCCCGACGGGGACGTCGCGCGGATCGCGATGATCCGGTTCAAGGCAACCGGCGACAAGATCGGCTCCCTGGTCGTCAACCCGGGCGGCCCGGGGGAGTCGGGTGTTCAGGCCGCCACGAGCATGCTGGGGATGATGCCCGACTCGGTCCGTCAACGGTTCGACCTGGTTGGCTTCGATCCGCGTGGCGTGGCGAACTCCACGCCCGCGGTGTGGTGCAACTCCGACGCGGACAATGATCGGCTGCGCGCCGACCCGCAGGTCGACTACACCCCGGAGGGTGTCGAGCACATCGAGTCCGAAACCAAGGCGTTCGTGCAGCGCTGCGTGGACAAGATGGGTGACGAGTTCCTGGCCAACGTCGGAACCGCGAGCGTCGTCAAGGATCTCGAGGCGATACGCGCGGCTATCGGCGACGAGAAGCTGACCTACCTGGGTTACTCGTACGGCACCCGGATCGGGGCGTTGTACGCGGAGGCCTATCCGGACAAGGTGCGGGCGATGATCCTCGACGGGGCCATCGACCCCAACGCCGACCCGACCGAGGCCAACATCCGCCAGGCCAAGGCATTCCAGACCGCGTTCGACGACTACGCCGCCGACTGTGCCGCCACCGATCCAGAGTGTCCGCTGGGCACCGACCCCGCGAAGGCGGTCGACATCTACCGCAGCCTGGTCGACCCGCTGGTCGAAAAGCCACTCAAGACCCGGGATCCACGCGGGCTGAGCTACTCCGACGCGGTGGTCGGCACGATCCTGCCGCTGTACTCGCCGAACCTGTGGCGCCATCTCACCCAGGCGCTCACCGAGATCAAGAGCGGTGAGGGCGACACGATGCTGGCCCTGGCGGATCTCTACATGGGCCGCGACGAGAACGGCCACTACAACAACTCGACCGATGTCCGGGTTGCGGTCAACTGCGTCGACAAGCCTGCGGTGACCGACCGCGCCAAGGTCATCGAGGAAGACCGGCGGGCCCGCGAGGCGGCGCCGTTCATGAGCTACGGCGAGTTCACCGGCAACGCGCCAATGGGAACCTGCGCGTTCTGGCCGGTGCCGCCGACGACCGAGCCACACGAGATCAAGGTCGACGGGCTGCCGCCGATCCTGGTCATATCGACGACCAACGACCCAGCCACGCCGTATGAGGCGGGCGTCGACCTGGCCCGCCAGCTCGGCGGCACACTGGTCACCTTCGTGGGCACCCAGCACACCGTCGGCTTCCAGGGGGAGGGCTGCGTCGACGACATCGCGGCGACCTACCTGGTCGACCTCACCGTCCCACCTGAAGGCGTCCGATGCGACTGACCATCGAGCCGGTTACCGCGTCGGACCTCCCGGAGCTGATGCCGATGATGCGGAGCTACTGCGATTTCTATCGCGTGGATCCGCCCGATGATCGCCTGCTGGCGCTGGCCAACGCCCTGATCGAGAACCCCGACGAGGGGCTGCAGCTGATTGCGCGCGGCGACCGAACACCCTTGGGATTCGCGACGATCTACTGGTCCTGGCAGACCTTGTACGCCGCCCGGGTGGGAGTGCTCAACGACCTGTATGTGGAGTCGGCGGCTCGCGGCACAGGCACCGGGCGGGCCCTGATCGACCGCGGTCTTGCGCTGTGCCGCGATCGCGGCGCCGAGAAGCTGGTGTGGGAGACGGCGCCGGACAACGCGACGGCGCAACGGCTCTACGACGGTATCGGTGCGGCGAAATCGACCTGGCTGAGCTACGAACTCGACGCCTGACTCCGATAATCGCAGCTGGCATGTAACACAGATTTAACAGCCGGTGCATACCCTGCGGACATGGACCGGCAGAAGGAATTCGTGCTGCGCACGCTGGAAGAACGCGATATCCGCTTCGTCCGATTGTGGTTCACCGACGTCTTGGGATACCTGAAATCCGTCGCCATCGCGCCCGCCGAACTGGAGGGCGCATTCGAGGAGGGCATCGGCTTCGACGGGTCGGCGATCGAGGGTTTCGCCCGCGTCTCAGAGGCCGACATGGTCGCGCGGCCGGATCCGTCGACGTTCCAGGTGCTGCCGTGGACGTCCAGCGCAGGCGACCACCACTCCGCGCGGATGTTCTGCGACATCACGATGCCGGACGGTTCGCCGTCATGGGCGGACTCCCGGCACGTCCTGCGTCGGCAGCTGTCCAAGGCCAGTGACCTCGGCTTCTCCTGCTATGTGCACCCCGAGATCGAGTTCTTCCTGCTCAAGCCGGGGGAATACGACGGTTCTATTCCGGTGCCCGCGGACAACGGCGGCTATTTCGACCAGGCGGTGCACGACGCCGCGCCGAACTTCCGCCGCCACGCCATCGACGCGCTCGAGCAGATGGGCATCTCGGTGGAGTTCAGCCACCACGAGGGTGCGCCTGGCCAGCAGGAGATCGACCTGCGCTACGCCGATGCGCTGTCGATGGCCGACAACGTCATGACCTTCCGCTACGTCGTCAAAGAGGTCGCGCTCGCCGACGGGGTGCGGGCGTCGTTCATGCCCAAGCCGTTCTCCGAGCATCCCGGATCGGCGATGCACACCCATATGAGTCTGTTCGAGGGCGACACCAACGCATTCCACAGTCCGGATGACGTGTTGCAGCTCTCCGACGTCGCCAAGTCGTTCATCGCGGGCATCCTCGAGCACGCCAACGAGATCAGCGCCGTCACCAACCAGTGGGTGAACTCCTACAAGCGGCTGGTCCACGGTGGCGAGGCGCCGACCGCGGCGTCCTGGGGAGCGGCCAACCGTTCGGCGCTGGTGCGGGTGCCGATGTACACGCCGCGCAAGGCGTCGTCGCGACGCGTCGAGGTGCGCAGTCCCGACTCGGCGTGCAATCCGTATCTGAGCTTCGCCGTGCTGCTCGCCGCCGGACTGCGCGGCATCGAGAAGAACTACGTCCTCAGCCCTCAGGCCGAGGACAACGTATGGAACCTCACGCCCGAGGAGCGCCGCGCGATGGGCTACAAGGAGCTGCCTGGCAGCCTCGGGGTGGCGCTGAGCGAGATGGAGAACTCCGAACTCGTGGCAGAAGCGTTGGGGGAGCACGTGTTCGACTACTTCCTGCGCAACAAGCGAGCCGAGTGGGAGAACTACCGCAGCAGCGTCACGCCGTATGAGCTCAAGGCCTACCTGTCTCTGTAATTCGGCACGTACTGCCGGTGCGCTAACGTCGAGCCGTGGCCAAACCCGCGACGCAGCGTCCGAAGCTGCCCAGCGTAGGACGGCTCGGATTGGTCGAACCCACCGCGCCCACCGATCTGGATCGGCTCGGGTGGAACACCGACGCGCACGTCGAGTTGCTGTGGTCACTGTCGCGCGCCCCCGACGCCGACAACGCCCTAGCGACGATGGTGCGGTTGGTCGACGCGCTGGGCGACGGCTGGGGCATCCTCAACCGGGAATTGCTCACCGACCGCGGCCTGCGGGGCCGGCTGTTCGGTGTGCTCGGCTCGTCACTGGCACTCGGTGACCACCTGGTCGCGCACCCGGAGAGCTGGCAATTGCTGGCGGGAGGCGTCACGCTGCCTTCGGCCGACGAGGTGCGCGCAACCTTTCGTGACCTAGCCGAAAAGGCAACGGACGCAACGGATGCCTTACAACCGCTGCAATGCCTCTACCGCGACCGGCTGTTGGTGCTCGCGGGTCTGGACCTGGCGTCGACCGTCGAGAACGAACCCGTCCTTCCGTTCCCGACCGTCGGTGAACATCTATCCGACCTTGCCGACGCCGCGCTGGATGCCGCGATGGCTGTCGCGCACAAGGCGGTGGGGTGCGACGAACCGCCACGGCTGGCCGTCATCGCGATGGGCAAGTGCGGCGCGCGCGAGCTGAACTACGTCAGCGACGTCGACGTGATCTTCGTGGCGGAGGGTTCGGCGGAGTCCGAACTTCCGATCGCGACCCGGGTGGCCGGCGAGGTGATGCGGTTCGCCGGGGATGCGTTCTTCGAAGTTGACGCGGCGTTGCGCCCCGAGGGCAAACGGGGTCAGCTGGTACGCACGCTGGACTCCCATGTGGCCTACTACCAGCGCTGGGCCAAGACGTGGGAGTTCCAGGCGTTGATGAAGGCACGGCCCGCGGTCGGTGACGCCGAGCTGGGCAAGCGCTACATCGAGGCGCTGATGCCGATGGTGTGGACGGCGTGCGAACGGGAGGACTTCGTTCCCGAGGTGCAGGCGATGCGGCGGCGCGTCGTCGAGAACGTGCCCGCAGGCATGCGGACCCGTGAGATCAAGCTCGGCACCGGCGGGCTGCGCGACGTCGAGTTCGCGGTCCAGCTGCTGCAGCTGGTGCACGGCCGCAACGACGAATCGCTCCGTGTGGCGTCGACGGTCGACGCATTGGCCGCGCTCGGCAATGGCGGCTACATCGGCCGCGACGACACGGCGAACCTGACGGCGTCCTACGAGTTCCTGCGCCTACTCGAGCACCGGTTGCAACTGCAGCGGCTCAAGCGCACGCACATGCTTCCCGACGACGACGACGACGAGGCGCTGCGCTGGTTGGCGCGGGCCGCCCACGTCCGCCCCGATGGCACCCACGACGCCCTCGGCGTCCTGCGCGAAGAGCTGAAGCGGCAGAACATGCGGGTGTCGCGGCTGCACGCCAAACTCTTCTATCAACCGCTGTTGGAATCGGTTGGTGCATTCGGGATTCCGGAGGGGTTGAGCGCCGACGCCGCCGAGCGCCAGCTGGCCGCGCTGGGCTACGAAGGTCCGCAGAGCGCGCTGACCCACCTGAGGGCGTTGACGGGTGAGGGCGGCCGTCGCGGGCAGGTGCAGCGGGTTCTGCTGCCGACGCTGCTCGACTGGCTCTCCGACACGCCCGACCCTGACGCGGGTCTGCTGTCGTACCGGCGGATCAGCGAGGCGCTGTCCGATGCGCGGTGGTATCTGTCGACGCTGCGCGACGAGGGCGCGGTGGCCAAGCGGCTGATGCGGGTGCTGGGTATCTCCGCCTACGTGCCGGAACTGCTGATGAGGGCCCCGGAGGTCATCCAGCTCTACGCCGATGGCCCGAGTGGCCCCAAGCTGCTCGAAGTCGAGCCTGACGGAGTCGCTCGCGCGCTTGTGGCGTCGGCGGGCCGCCACGCCGATCCGGTGCGGGCGATCGCCGCGGCGCGCACGTTGCGCAGGCGGGAGCTGGCGCGCATCGCGTCGGCCGACCTGCTGGGCATGCTCGAGGTCACCGACGTGTGTTACGCGCTGACATCGGTGTGGGTGGCCGTATTACAGGCCGCACTCGAAGCGGTGATCCGCGACAACACCGGCGACGACGGCGCACCTGCCCGCATCGCGGTGATCGCGATGGGGCGACTCGGCGGTGCGGAACTGGGCTACGGGTCGGACGCCGATGTGATGTTCGTGTGTGAAGCTAACGACGGCGTCGAGGAATCGGTGGCGGTGAAGTGGTCGGTATCGGTGGCCGAGAAGGTGCGCGCGCTGCTGGGCACACCGTCCGCGGATCCGCCGTTGGAGGTTGACGCCAATCTGCGGCCAGAAGGCCGCAACGGTCCGTTGGTGAGAACGCTCGCCTCGTATGAGGCGTACTACGAGAAGTACGTCCAGACGTGGGAGGTGCAGGCGCTGCTGCGCGCGCATCGCGTGGCGGGCGATCCGGACTTGGGGGAACGCTTCTTGTTGATGATCGACAAGACGCGCTACCCATCTGGTGGGGTCTCGCAGCAGGCGGTGCAGGAGATCAGGCGGATCAAGGCCCGCATCGACGCCGAGCGGCTGCCGCGCGGCGCCGACCCCAACACCCACACCAAGCTCGGCCGCGGCGGGCTCGCGGACATCGAGTGGACGGTGCAGCTGCTGCAGCTGCGACATGCAGACAAAGTGCCTGCGTTGCACTGCACTTCGACGTTGAACGCGTTGAACGCGATCGGCGCCGCCGAGCTGATCGCGGAGGGCGACGTCGAGTTGCTTCGGCAGGCCTGGCTGACTGCGACGCGCGCGCGAAATGCGCTGGTGCTGGTGCGCGGTAAGCCCACCGATCAGCTACCGGGACCGGGCCGTCAGCTCAACGCGGTGGCGTTGGCCGCCGGCTGGGACAGCGACGACGGCGGCGAGTTCCTCGACAACTACCTGCGGGTGACCAGGCGGGCAAAAGCAGTGGTACGAAAGGTTTTCGGTGAGTGAGCAGGGTGAATAGGTACAGCGAATGAGCATGGACTTCGGGTTCGACGTCATCAGCGATGCGGAGTACGAGCGACAGCGCGCGCTCTACGGACCGCTGACGGAATCGTTGCGCAGGCTCATCGAGGCCGGCCTGCACACCGAGGTCGACGAGGACACTGTTCGCGACGCCCAGGACAGGATCGCGGCGCTGACTGAGCTGCTCGAAAGCAAGCAGCGTTCCGTCACGACGACTCTGCGCCATGAGGCCACCGGGCGACCGCTGGCATGGGCCAATCCCGCTGTGGGGCTGCGCAATGCGATCGCACCGCCGATGGTCATCCATCACGAGGACGACGGTCAGTGCTGGAGCGAGTTCACGTTGTCCGGCGCCTACGAGGGGCCACCCGGATGGGTGCACGGCGGCATCTGCGCCCTGGTGCTCGACCACCTCCTCGGTGAGGCGGCCAGCGAAGGGCTGACGCAGCCGAAGTTCACCGGCACCATCTCACTGCGGTACCTGCGTGGCACGCCGCTGGGCCCGCTGCGCGCGGAGGCTTTCGTGGAGCGGTCCGAGGGCGTGAAGACGTACGCCAGAGGATATTTGAAGGACGCCGACGGTCCGACAGTCGAGGCGGAAGGTGTCTTCATCCGGCCGGCGTGGGCGCGTGACGCTGGATGAAAGTCTATGTGAGCGCGGCTTTTCTCGATACGGGTGAAGTCGTCGAGATCGCCAAGGCTGCCGACGAGCTCGGCTACGACGGCCTGGGGATTCCGGACCATGTGATCAACCTCGAAACGCTGAAGACGCCGTATCCCTACACCAAGGACGGCAAGCGGCGGTGGGAGGCATTCACCGACTGGCCGGATCCGTGGGTCTTGATCGGCGCCCTGGCGATGGTCACGACGCGGCTGCGGTTCGTCACGACGGTGTACCTGCCCGCCATGCGTGATCCGTACTCGGCGGCGAAATCCATTGGTACGGCGGCAGTGTTGGCCGGCGGACGGTTGGAACTCGGTATCGGTGTGGGCTGGTGCGAGGAGGAGTTCACCCTGATGGGGCAGCAGTTCGCCCGTCGCGGCAAGCGCACCGACGAGATGCTGCAGCTGATGAAGGAACTCTGGAAGCCGGGCTGGACGGAGTTCGACGGCGAGTTCTACCAGACGCCGCGGCTGGAGATGGAGCCCACGCCGCCGCACATCCCGGTCTTCGTCGGCGGACTGTCCGACATCGCGCTGCGTCGCGCGGCAAAGCACGACGGGTGGATCGGCGACCTGATCAACACCGACCAGGCGCTGTTGCGCATCGAGAAACTACGCGAACTGCGCGCCGAAAAGGGGCTGACGATGGACGATTTCACCGTCATCACCCCGCTCACCGATGCGTTCACCCCTGAGCACTACGAGCGTGCGCAGGCGGGCGGGATCGACGGCATCATCACCATGCCGTGGATGTTCTATTCGGGCCCGCTGGCGACGCTCGACGACAAGATCGACGGCATGCGCAAGTTTCGCAAGGACATGGCGCTCGACTGACTAGCGGCGGCGGAACCGGCTGAGCAATCCGCCGCGCGCACGTGGCGCCGCAGTCCCGGTGACCAGGGGGCGGCCGGCCGTCGCAGTCGTTCCGGCCACCCGGCCGCGCCGGCGGCTGTCGACCGCCCAGGCGCCCGCGCCGGTCGTGGCGAGCAGCAGGAAGCCGAAGCAGTACAGGACGGCCAGTTCGCCGCCGTTGGCGATCGGCCAGAAGGGCTGCGTCGCGTCGCCCTTGAGGATGGGCCAATGCGCATAGAAGTACGCGAATGCCATCTCGCCCGAAGCGATGAACGCCGCGATCCGGGTGAACAGTCCGACTGTGATCAAGAGGCCGAGCACGACTTCGATGAGCCCGGCCCACCAGAACGGGAAGGAGCCGGTTTCGATCGGCGCGGGTGCCGCGATCGGCCAATCGAACAGCTTCTGCGTGCCGTGCATCATGTACAGCAGTCCGAAGATGATGCGGAAGATGCTCAGGACGGGTGAGTGGTAGCCCGCGAGGCGGGCATCCAGATTGGTCGTCATGTCCCTCGACCCTACGCGCAGCCGGACGGAATTTTCACAGCCATATGACGAAGGGCCGGATGGCGCGAACGCCACCCGGCCCTTCACCTCAGAGCTCTGCTACACGTCGTAATACAGCGCGATCTCGTACGGGTGAGGACGGATCTGCACGGGCAGGATCTCGTTCTCCCGCTTGTAGGAGATCCAGGTCTCGATCAGGTCCTCGGTGAAAACGCCGCCCTCGGTGAGGTATTCGTGATCCTCCTCGAGCTTGTCGATGACCGCGGACAGCGAGGTCGGGGCCTGCGGGATGCTGGCGGCCTCGTCCGGCGGCAACTCGTAGAGGTCCTTGTCGACCGGGCTCTGCGGCTCGATCTTCTTCTTGATGCCATCGAGGCCGGCCATCATCATCGCCGCGAACGCCAGGTACGGGTTGCCCGAGCTGTCCGGGCAACGGAACTCGAGGCGCTTGGCCTTCGGGTTGTTGCCCGTGATCGGGATACGTACACAAGCCGAGCGGTTGCGCTGGCTGTACACCAGGTTGATCGGTGCCTCATAGCCCGGCACCAGACGCTTGTAGGAGTTCACCGTCGGGTTGGTGAACGCCAGCAGCGACGGTGCGTGATGCAGGATGCCGCCGATGTAGTGGCGTGCGGTGTCCGAAAGGCCCGCGTAGCCGGACTCGTCGTGGAACAGCGGCTGCCCGTCTTTCCACAGCGACTGGTGGGCGTGCATTCCGGAGCCGTTGTCGCCGAACAGCGGCTTGGGCATGAATGTAACGGTCTTGCCGGCCTGCCATGCGGTGTTCTTGATGATGTATTTGAACAGCAGCAGGTCGTCGGCCGCGTGCAGCAAGGTGTTGAACTTATAGTTGATCTCCGCCTGCCCGGCGGTGCCCACCTCGTGGTGACCGCGCTCCAGGGTGAAGCCCGCGTTTTGCAGGTTGGTGCACATCTGGTCGCGCAGGTCGACGTAGTGGTCATAAGGCGCGACGGGGAAGTACCCGCCCTTGGGCCGCACCTTGTAACCACGGTTGGGGGATCCGTCGGCCTCGAACGGCTCGCCCGAGTTCCACCAGCCGGACTCGGAGTCGATCTCGTAGAACGTGCCGTTCATCTTCGAGTCGAAGCTCACCGAGTCGAAGATGTAGAACTCTGCCTCGGCGCCGAAGAAACAGGTGTCGGCGATGCCGGTGCTCGTGAGGTAGTTCTCGGCCTTGCGGGCCACGTTGCGCGGGTCGCGCGAGTAGGCCTCGCGGGTGAACGGATCGTGGACGAAGAAGTTGAGGTTCACCGTCTTGGCCGCGCGGAACGGATCGATGCGCGCAGTCTCGGGGTCGGGCAACAGCATCATGTCGGATTCGTGGATCGACTGGAAGCCGCGCACCGACGAACCGTCGAATGCCAAACCGTCCTCGAAGACACTCTCGTCGAAGGCGGAGGCCGGGATCGAGAAGTGCTGGACCACACCGGGCAGATCGCAGAACCGGATGTCGACGTACTCGACTTCTTCGTCCTTGATCAACTTGATGACGTCGTCAGCCGTCTTTTCTGCCACTGAGAACTCTCCTTATATCTGGTAACCCGCGCGTTGACGGTATGGACACGATGTTGCACCGTCATCAACCGCATGTTGCGCCGAAGTTACGCAATGCCGCAGCGCATATCCTGACAGTATGGCCCGCGCATTGGGGTCCTGGCTGTCGGGGTCCGAACCGGGCAGCGAATCAGGACTCAACGAATATCCCGGTCAGCGCCTTGGTTTGCCCGAATCCGGCCCCGGTTCGATTGCTGGGTTCGGTAGGCGCATCGCTGCGCTGCTGATCGACTGGTTCATCGCCTACGGGCTTGTCGGGCTTGTTGTCGCGCTCGGGCTGATGAACCAGCAGACCTTCCTGTACTCGCCGTGGGGTTCCTCGTCGATCGCGGTGGTCTGGGTCGTGCTCGGCATCATTTCGGTGCGACTCTTCGGCTTCACCCCGGGCCAGTTGGCACTCGGCCTGCGCGTGGCCTCCATCGACAACCGGATTCACGTCGGGCTCGGCCGCGCGACCGTGCGCGGGATCCTCGTGTTCTTCGTCATCCCGGCACTGTTCACCGACAGCGATCTGCGCGGCTATCAGGATCGCTTCACCAACACCGCGGTGGTGCGGCGAACGTGAAGTTGGGTTCGAAGAAGCGGTAATTCTACGAACACAAGCTCACGTTCGTCAGACAGCTGCGCCCGCTGCCCGCAGCGCGGCACGGGTACGCGCGACGATGATCGGCTTCCGGTACCGCAACATATCTGCGTTCACCCGCACAATCCGCCATCCGAGCGCCTCGAGCTCCGCCTGACGTTCGATGTCCCGGCTGCGTACCAATGGGTCGGTCCAGTGTTGATGGCCGTCGTACTCGACGCCGACTTTCCAGGTGAGATACCCCATGTCGATACGCCCGACGTGGTCATATCGGTCGAACACGTCGATCTGTGTGTGCGTGGGCCGCAAGCCTGCGGCGGTCAGGACCAGGCGCGTCCGGGTCTCCTGGGGTGACTCCGCGCCGGGGTCGGAAAGCTCAAGGGCTTTGCGCAGGTTGACCAGCCCGCGGGCGCCGCGGTGGCGCTCGACAAGGGCGTCGACTGCTTCTGCCTTGAGGCGGGTTGCCTGTGTCAGCGCGTCGATTCGGATCACGGCTCTCTCGGTACCGGGGCGACGGCCGAGGTCGAAGGCCGTGCGGGCGGCCGTCGTCACCGGTACACCCTTGACGAGGCAACGTTCGTCCTCATGAAGGGTGTCGCTGTGGAGCACGATGCCCGTCGTCCTGTGTCTGCTGGCTTGGTTGAGCTCGGCGGGCAATCTCGCGTCGATCCAACGACATCCGTGGAGCGCGGCCGCGGAAAGTCCAGCGGCCGTCGCGCGCCTGCCCGACCACAGCCAGGCTCCGATCGCCCTGTCTATCGGTGTCACCGCCTGCCCCTTGGGCACGTAGACGTTGCGGAAGAGCGCGTCGTAACGCGTCGCGAGCTGATACCGAGTGACCACACCGGCGGCGAGCGCCTCGGTGCCGAGGAAAGGCTGCACATCGATTCGACGGTGGGGCAACCCGGCTGGTTCCGTCGAACGTGAAGTTGTGCTCGAAGAATCGGCGATTCTTCGGACACGAGCTCACGTTCGGCGGCGCTGACACTCAGCCCTCGTGGCGGACCTGGCCATTCATCATGGTCATCGTGACCTTCGCCTGGTGAATGTCGTGCGGATCGATCTCCAGGATGTTCTTGTCGAGCACGATCAAGTCGGCGAGCTTGCCGACCTCCAGCGAGCCCACCAAAGCATCCAACCTGATCTGGTAGGCAGCGCCGAGGGTGTTGGCGTGCACCGCCTCGGCCACCGACAGCCGCTGGTCGGCGGGCGCCAGCACCTCGGCGTCGGGCTTCCCGATGAGCTGGCGCGTCACCCCGATCTGGATCGAATCCAGCGGTTTGTAGGTCGAGAAGTAGCCCGCCGCGGGCCAGTCGGTGCCCAGCGAGATGCGGCCACCGGAGCGCAGCACGTCCTGCGTGCGATAGAAGAGGTCCTGGCGGGGCCGCCCGTAGCGCGCCGCCATGTTCAGCACGGTGTCGGGGTCGGCCGACATCCAGTTCGCGGAGAACTGGGCGACGACGCCGAGCTCGCCGAACCGCCGGCTGTCGGGATCCTGGACGTAGACCAGATGGGCAACGGTGTGTCTGCGGTCGCGGGGCGGGTTCGCGGCGATGGCGCGCTCGATGGAATCCAGAGCCGTCCGCGCGGTGCGTTCACCACACGCGTGGACGTGCACGTCGAAACCGGCGGCGTCGACTTCACCGGCCAGCTGATGCCATTGGTCCTCGGTGAACGGGGATGCGCCGGTGGAGTCGGGTTTGTCGGCGTAGGGCTCGATGAGCCAGGCGGTGTACCCGCCCTGCGTCCCGTCGCCGATCACCTTGACCGCTCCGACCTGGACCAGCTCGGTCGAGATCCGGTTGCGGATATCGGTCAGCCTGGCCACCGCGTCGTCGACGGGTGCGGATTTCACGCTGTAGGAGGCGACGACGCGGAACGGTAGCGCCCCCTTGGCCTCCGTATCGGCGTAGAGCTCGATCAATGCACCCTGGTCATCGCCGATGGGTGGCACGCCCGCGTCGAACACCGACGTGATGCCGGCCGCCGAAGCCTTCGGCAGCCACGCCTCCATGAGGCTTCCCATTGTCTCCGGTGAGATCGGTTCGATGGCGTTGACCAGTCCGAGGACGGCGTTGACTTCCAGTACGTATCCGGTGGGCTCGCCGTTCTCGTCGCGCACGTAGTAGCTGAATCCGGGGATCGGGTCCTCGGATTCGCGGGTGATGCCTGCCTTCTCCAGGGCCTTGCTATTGGCCCACAGGCTGTGTCCGTCGATGGCGAAGAAGAAGCCGGGACGGTCCGGCAGCACCTTGTCGAGGTCGGTGCGGGTGGGCCCCTCGGGGCCGAACATGTCGACGCGCCAACCGAATCCGCGAATTGGACCGTCGGGATTTTCCTTTGCGTACTTCGCGATCGCGGCCAGCGCATCGGTGCCCGTCGGCACCTGCAGATCGACACCCGTGGTCAGAAACGCCCCGAGGAATGGATGGATTTGTCCTTCGACGAAGCCGGGCATGAGCAGCCGGCCCTTGAGGTCGATGACCTTGGTGTCTGGTCCGGCCAGCGCCATCGCACCCGCTTCGTCGCCGACGTAGCTGATCGCATTGCCCGTGACGGCGACGGCCTCGGCCCATGGCGCCGCGGTCGAGACCGTGTAGATCGGACCGTTGCGGAACACGAAGTCGGCAGGCGGGGAATCGGCGCCGGATCCGGGTGACGTCTCCGGCGCCTGGGATCCGGGCTGCACCGAACACGAGCTGGTCGCTGTCACCGCAACCGTGACGGCGGCGGCCGTCAGCAGGGTGCGACGCGTCAGATGCGCGCGGCTACTCGACCCGAATGCAGCGAAGTGCGGGGCCCATTCGCACGCAGTACACAATTGGTTCCCCCCGGGTGTCTGCGCGGCTACTTCCGTCGGACCGTGCGCTGGACGCCGCGCATCTTGGCCTGCGCGGGGAGTGGCCCCTTGGGCATCGCGGCGGGCCCGATCTTGGTGCCGAGCGCGGCCAGGCGCGACTCCAGCGAGTCCATCTGCTTGACGGTGATGTTGGCGGGCAGCTTGTTGAGGTGGCGCTCGAGCTTGGCCAGTGGAACTTCGTCATCGCCGTTGCCGATCACGATGTCGTAGATCGGGACGTCGCCGACCAGTCGGGCGGTGCGCTTCTTCTCCTGCGCCAGCAGCGGCTTGACCCGGCTCGCCGAGCCTTCCCCCACGAAGATCACGCCGGGGCGCCCGATCACCCGGTGCACCGCGTCGAAATGACCGGTGGCCGCTACGCCGGGAGTAACGCGCCACTTGCCGCGCAGGTTATCCAACGCCCACGCCGCCGCACCGGTCTGGCCCTCGGCCTTGCGGTACACCGATTTCTGCGCACGACGACCGAAGATGATGAAGGCGACGAGCGCCCCCAACACCACGCCGAGCGGAATCATCATGTACGTGGTGAACCCGCCCGCGAAGATACCGAGCACCACAGAACCCGCCACGATCAGCACGAACGCACCGATCATGTAGGGCAGTAGCCGCTTGTCCTCTTTGCGCTGAATCTGGAACGCCTGCCACAGCTGACTGCGACGCTGCTTGGAGGCTTCCTTGCGGGCCGCCTTGGCCTCGGCCTTGGCCGCCTTGTTCGCAGCAGGATTGCGGGATTTCGCCATTTGTTCAGGATACGTAGTCAGATGTCGCCGCCGCGGCCCCTCCCGCGTCAGATGTCGCCGCCGCGGCCCCTCCCGAAGGCCGGGCCGCAACCGCCTGCGCATACAACCGGCCCGCGCGGTAGGACGACCGCACCAGCGGGCCCGCGAGTACACCCGCGAATCCGAGTTCGGTCGCGAAACGCTCGTGCTCGACGAATTCCTCGGGCTTGACCCAGCGCTCCACCGGGTGATGGCGCACCGAGGGCCGCAGGTACTGGGTGATGGTGACGAGGTCGCAACCCGCCTCGAGAAGATCGGTCAGTGCCGTGCGGACCTCGTCGGGTGTCTCACCCATGCCGAGGATCAGATTGGACTTGGTGACCAGGCCGTCGGCGCGTGCGGCGGTCAACACCGAAAGGCTGCGCTCGTAGCGGAAGCCCGGCCGGATTCGCTTGAAGATGCGCGGCACCGTTTCGACGTTGTGCGCCAATACTTCTGGGCGGGCCTCGAACACCTGCGCCAGTAGATCCGGCTCGGCGTTGAAATCGGGGATCAGCAACTCCACCCCGGTGTTCGGGTTGAGTTTCTTGATTGCGCGCACGGTCTCCGCGTACAGCCAGGCGCCGCCGTCGGGGAGATCGTCGCGCGCCACCCCGGTAACCGTCGAATAGCGCAACCCCATCGCCTGCACGCTCTCGGCGACGCGGCGCGGCTCGTCACGATCGAGTTCAGCGGGCTTGCCAGTGTCGATCTGGCAGAAGTCGCAGCGGCGGGTGCACTGTTCGCCGCCGATGAGGAAGGTGGCCTCGCGGTCTTCCCAGCATTCGAAGATGTTCGGGCAGCCCGCCTCTTCGCACACGGTGTGCAGGCCTTCGCGCTTGACCAGTGCCTTGAGCTCTTTGTACTCCGGGCCCATCTTGGCGCGGGTCTTGATCCACGGCGGCTTACGCTCGATCGGCGTCTCGGCATTGCGTACCTCGAGACGCAACAGCTTTCGGCCCTCCGGTGTAACGCTCACTGGGTCAATGCTACCGATAGGCGGCCGTCGAGGGCGTCACCGACGGCAGCAGCCACCGGTTCGAGGACGTCTGTGACACGGACCTGCCTGCCCAACTCGGCGGTCAACGACGTGACGCCGGCATCGGAGATGCCGCACGGCACGATCGCGGAGAACGCGGCGAGGTCGCAGTCGCAGTTCAGCGCGAACCCGTGCAGCGTCGTCGCCCGCGACACCCGGATGCCGACCGCGGCCACCTTGCGGGCCGGGCGCCCACCTCGGCTGGGCACCCACACCCCGGAGCGGCCCTCGATCCGGCCGGTCTCCAGGCCGAGGTTCGCGCACACCTTGATCAGCGATTCCTCAAGGCGCCGAACGAAATTCACCACATCCAGCGGCTCGGCCAGACCGATGACCGGATATCCCACCAACTGTCCGGGACCGTGCCAGGTGATCTTGCCGCCACGATCGGTATCGATCACGGGAACGTCGGGCGTACCGGGCCTTTCACTGGGCAGCGTGCGCTTGCCTGCGGTGTACACCGACGGATGCTCGAGCAGCAGCAGCGTGTCGGGGCCACCGGCGACGCGGGCGTCGGCCAGCTCGCGCTGCAGTTGCCAGGCCTGTCGATAGTCGACGGTGCCCAGTCGCCGCACCTCGATGGGTGCGGGCGTCGACCGAATGGACCCTGGCGCCATGACTTTGACGGTACGCGCTAGCCGGCTTTCGGCGCGGTGGCGAATGCCAGCGCCTCGCCGATCGTGTTGTGGTGGAACTCGAATCCGGCGCGCTCCAAAGCGGCGGGAATGGCACGCTGGCCACCGAGCAGGCCCTCGTCGGCGAACTCGCCGAGCGCGGCCCGCAATGCAAAGCCCGGCACCATCAGTGGTGTGGGGCGATTCACGACGCGGCCCATGGCGGCGGTGAATTCGGCGTTGGTGACCGGCGCCGGTCCGGTCAGATTCACCGGGCCCGACAATCCGTCGTGGATGATCGCGAACAGTATGGCGCGCACCTCGTCCTCGAGGCTGATCCACGGCATGTACTGGCGTCCGTTGCCGAGCCGGGCGCCCAGGCCCAGCGAGAACAGCGTCTTGAGGCGGCTCAGCACCCCGCCGGCCTCGGTCAGCACCAGGCCCGAGCGCAGCGACACCACCCTGGCGCCGCCATTCTCGGCCGGCCCAACCGCGGCCTCCCAGTCCTGGCACAACTGGGCCAGGAATCCGGTGCCCGCCGGTGCGGTCTCGTCGACCGTGCGGCTGCCGGTGTCACCGTAGTAACCGACGGCGCTGGCATTGACCAGCACCGGGACGTCGGCCTCCGCCACCGCCGAGGACAGCACCTCGGTGGGTCCGATGCGGCTGTCGCGCAGACTCTGCTTGAACGCACCCGACCATCGCTTGTCGGCGACGTTGACGCCGCACAGGTTCACCACCGCGTCGACCCCCGCCAGCGCGCTCGGGTCGAACTCGCCGGTGTCGGGGTTCCAGAACACCTCGTCGGCGTTGGACGGCGCGCGGCGCACGATCCGCAGCACCCGGCGATCGGTCGCCCTCAGGGCGTACACCAATGCTGAACCGATCAGACCGGAAGATCCGGCGATCGCAATGACGGTGTCGGACACGACAGGCGGCAGTCCTTCCCGGTCGTCGGCTTACAAGCCCAGATCGGCCTCGAATGCGCCGTCTTCGAGACGACGCTTGATGGTGGTCAGGAAACGTCCGGCGTCCGCACCGTCGACCAGTCGGTGGTCGTAAGTCAGCGGCAGGTAGCAGATGGACCGCACACCGATCGACTCATTGCCCGAGGCGTCGACGATCACCCGCGGCCGCTTCACGATCGCGCCGGTGCCCAGCATCGCCGCCTGCGGCGGGACCAGGATCGGAGTATCGAAGAGAGCGCCCTGGCTGCCGATGTTGGTGATGGTGAACGTGCCGCCGGACAGCTCGTCGGGCTTGAGGTTCCCCGAGCGTGCACGGTCGGCGATGTCGGCGATGGCGCGTGCCAGCCCGGCCAGCGAAAGGTCCCCGGCATTCTTGACCACCGGCGAGAGCAGGCCCTGCTCGGTGTCCACCGCGAAGCCCAGATGCTCGGCGTCGTAGTAGGTGATCTCCTTGGACTCTTCGTTGTAGCTGGCGTTGACGTTCGGATGCGCCTTCAGCGCGTCGATGACGGCGCGGGCGATGAACGGCAGGTACGTCAGGTTGACGCCTTCTCGTTCTGCGAAGTCGTTCTTCGCGCGTGCCCGTAGCGCCACGATCTTGGTCATGTCGACCTCGTGGGTCTGCGTCAACTGCGCTGTGGCCTGCAGGGATTCGCGGGTTTTCTTCGCGGTGATCTGACGGATCCGGTTGGCCTTCTGGGTGGTGCCACGCAGATGCGCGAGGGCGGGCGCAGGTGCGGGCGCCTCCTTGGGCGACGCGGCAGGCGACGCCGGCGCCTGGGCCGGCGGTGCCTTCTTGGCTTCCGAGGCCGCGACGACGTCCTGCTTGCGGATCCGCCCGCCGACACCCGTTCCCTTCACCGACGCGAGGTCGACGTTGTTCTCCGCAGCCAACTTCCGTACCAGCGGCGTGACATACGGCGAGCCATCACCTGACGGCGCCTCCGCCGCGGGCTGCGACTTGGGTTCGGGCTTCGGCTCCTGCTTGGTTTCTGGCCTGGGCTCCGGCTTGGGTTCGGGCTTGGACTGTTCCTTGGGCGCAGGCTCCGGCTCGGGTTCCTTCTCAGGTTCGGGCTCGGGCTCAGGCTCAGGTTCGGGTTCGGGTTCGGGCTCGGCCGCGGCATCCGCGTCGCCGATCTTGGCGAGCTCGCCACCGACCTCGACGGTGTCGTCCTCTTCGGCGGTGATCGACACCAGCGTTCCGGCCACCGGCGAGGGGATCTCAGTGTCGACCTTGTCCGTGGACACCTCGACCAAAGGCTCATCGGCCTCGACCGAGTCGCCGACCTTCTTCAGCCACCGGGTCACGGTCCCCTCGGTCACCGACTCACCCAGCTCCGGCATCTTCACCGATGTCGCCGAACCCGACGACTTGGCGGCCGGCTTGGGTTCGGGCTCCTTCTCGGGCTCGGGTTCTGCCTCCTGCTCCTCGGCGGCGGGTTCCTCTTGAGCGGCGGGCTCCTCGGCCGGCTTCTCGTCGGAAGCAGAGTCGTCGGAGTCAGAGTCGTCTGAGCCTGAGTCGTCTGGGGCCGATTCACCCGCCTCACCGATGACCCCGAGTTCACCGCCCACCTCGACGGTGTCGTCCTCCTGGGCGACGATCTTCTGCAGCACGCCGGCCGCGGGCGAAGGGATCTCGGTGTCGACCTTGTCCGTGGATACCTCGAGCAGCGGCTCGTCGACCTCGACCGTGTCTCCCTCTTGCTTGAGCCAGCGGGTGACAGTCCCCTCGGTAACGCTCTCTCCGAGTGCGGGCATCTGAACGGAGATGGCCATGCTTTTGGGCTCCCTCGAACGGTCTGTCGCAGGTGGTCGATTTTTCTGTTCCCATCCTGTCACGTCTGTACCAAGCTTTTGTCGCAGAGTCGGTGAGCCGATGCTCTGGCACTATCGAAGGAGGTAGACGAAGGGAGTGCGACCCGACGTGGGTTTGTTCGACAGATTCTCGCGCGGCGCGCGCAAGGGCAAAGGCGGCGGAAACGACCCGGCCGCGGATCTGAAATACCTCCGGCAGTGGGTGGCCGACCATCACGGTGTCGAGGCCTTTGTCGAGCCGAAAACCACGGTCACCGACGTCACGGTCGTCCTGGTGGCCGCCGACGGCGAGTGGACGAGGCGGCGTGCCGGGGGAGATGCCGGAGCTCGCCGGCTCTCGGACCGGCTCAACATCCCGGTCTACGACGTCCAGAAGGTCGGATACCCGCAGCGGATGCGCGATTACGACGCTCGACGCCGGATCGAACGCAAACGTGCCGCCCGCGAGGAGCTCGAAGGCTGATACGGTACCAGCGGTCCCACTAACTCGCGGGAGGCGTGATGCAGTTCGTCGACAGCAGCGGCGGCGTTCAGATCGCAGTCTACGAAGAAGGCAACCCCGACGGACCCACGATCGTGCTGGTCCACGGCTGGCCCGATTCCCACGTGTTGTGGGATGGCGTCGCCCCGTTGTTGGCGGACCGGTTCCGCATCCTGCGCTACGACAACCGCGGGGTGGGCAGCTCCTCGGCCCCGAAGTCGACCGCCGAATACAGGATGTCCTGCTACGCCGATGATTTTGCCGCCGTGGTCAACACCCTCGCGCCGGGCGAAAAGGTGCATGTGCTGGCTCATGACTGGGGATCGGCTGGCATATGGGAGTACCTCGCGCGGCCCGACGCACGTGATCGCATTGAGTCCTACACGTCCCTGTCCGGTCCCAGCATCGATCACGTGAACCGGTTCGTCATGGGCAACCTCAAACGGCCATACCGCCCCAGGCGGTTCGCGCAGGCGCTCGGCCAGACGCTGCCGCTGTCGTACATGGCTTTGTTCTCGGTGCCCCGGCTGGCGCCGATGGCCGTCCGCAAGGTTGTCGCCGACCGCCTCACGTTGATGCTGAAGAACCGCGACGGCATACCCGCCGACCAGGTCCACCATTCACAGACCTACAAGAGCGACGCCGCCAACAGCCTGAAGGTGTATGGCGCCAACTACTTTCGCGGGTTCATTTCCGCACGACGCGATCACTATGTCGACGTTCCGGTTCAGCTCATCGTCAACACAAGAGATCCGTTCGTGCGGCCGTACGTCTACGCCGACACCCAAAACTGGGTGCCCCGGTTATGGCGCCGCGACATTCACGCAGGCCACTGGTCGCCGATGTCGCACCCCGCGACGATCGCGCGTTCGGTACACCAGTTCGCCGACTTCCTCGAGGGCAAGCCGCCGAGCAGAGAGCTATTGCGGGCGCAGGCCGGCCGGGCCCGCGAGGAATTCGGTGACACGCTGGTTTCCGTCACCGGAGCCGGCAGCGGCATCGGTCGCGCTACCGCACTCGAATTCGCCCGGCTGGGCGCCGAATTGGTGATCAGCGACGTCGACGAGGCAGGTGTGAAGGAAACCGCCGCCACGATCGCGTCACGGGGCGGAGTGGCCCATGCGTACACCCTCGATGTCGCCGACGCCGACGCCGTCGAGCAGTTCGCCGAGACGGTGTGTGCCGAGCACGGTGTCCCCGACGTCGTCGTGAACAACGCGGGCGTCGGCCACACCGGAATGTTCCTCGATACGCCACGCGACCAGTACGACCGGGTGCTGAATATCAACTTCGGCGGAGTCGTCAACTGCTGCAGGTCATTCGGTCGTCGGCTGGTCGATCGCGGAGCAGGTGGTCACGTCGTGAACGTGTCGTCGATGGCGGCGTACTCGCCGCAACAGTCGATGAACGCCTACGCCACCAGCAAGGCCGCCGTCTTCATGTTCGGCGACTGTCTGCGCGCTGAACTGGACCAGGCCGGAATAGGGCTGACGACGGTCTGTCCCGGGGTGATCGATACGAACATCGTGCACACCACGCGGTTCGATGTGCCCGCCAACAAGGCGGAGAGGGTCGATGCGCGTCGGGCGCAGATCGAAAAGGCTTTCGCGGTAAGGCGTTACGGTCCGGACAAGGTCGCGAAGGCCATCGTGTCGTCGGTCAAGAAGAACAAGGCGATCCGGCCCGTCGCGCCCGAGGCGTACCTCCTCTACGGCGTTTCCCGGATACTGCCGCAGGTGATGCGCAGCACCGCCCGCGGCAACGTGCTCTGACTAACGGATCGGTCGAGTAGCCGAGCCGATGGACCTGCTGCCACTCACGAGTGTGGGGTTGTGTCACGCCAAACCGGGGGCGGATTCATACGGTCAGTGCAATATCTGTGATCAGAGGGGTTGCACATGCCGAGTGGTTATCCGCATTCGAGGTCGACGCGGCGGGAGTTGTTCGATCGGGTCTGCCTGGGTGAGCCGTTGGAGCGGGTGGCCAGGGACATGGGCGTGTCGACTACGGCGGCGAGTCTGTGGTGGCGTCAGGCTGGCGCAATGCCACTACTGCGCGGACAGAACTCCGAGAGAACCCACGGCCTGATCACCTCCGGCGATCCCGACCGTCTCGGCGGCCGGGGGCATCGCCTCAGCCTGGATGAACGCATCGAGATCATGCGCGGCCGCGACAACGGGCTCACCTACGAACGGATCGGCGAGAAGATCGGCCGGGACGCCAGCGTCGTCTGGCGAGAAGTGCACCGCAACAGCAACCCTGACGGGGATTACCACGCCGGGATGGCCCATGCCCGGGCTGCTCAGAAGGCCAAGCGTCCCAAGGGGTTCACCCTCGATGACCCGGTGCTGTGCGCCATGATCGAAACGGCGATGGACGACGGGTGGAGTCCGAAGCTGATCTCCGAGCTGTTGGTCCGCGATCATCCCGATGACAAGCTGGCACGGGTGAGCCACGAAACCATCTACAAATGCCTCTACGTCCAAACCCGTGGTCAACTCCGGGCTGACCTGCACAAGTGTCTATCGACCAAACGGGCGGCCCGTAAACCCCACCGGTCGGTCACCCGTGCCGGCGTCTATCCACCGGGATCGGTCTTCACCATCCGTGATCGCCCCGCCGAGGCCGCCGACCGGGCAGTGCCCGGGCACTGGGAGGGAGACTTGATCATGGGCGCCGGAAATACCAGTGCCATAGGCACATTGGTGGAGCGCAGTACTCGGTTCACCATCCTGTTACACCTGCCCGCCGATCACACCGCCGAGTCGGTGGCCACCGCGATGATCGGGGCGATGAGCGAGCTGCCGGCGCACCTGCGGCGCACCATCACCTGGGACCGGGGCAGCGAGATGGCCAACTGGCGCACCATCGATCTGCAACTGCAGGCGCCGGTCTACTTCTGCGATCCTCACTCGCCCTGGCAACGGGGCACCAACGAGAACACCTATTGGTGCACAGTGTTAGAACCGGACGGTTTCGACGGGAGCCGACCCGGTGAGCTGCTCGGTGACTCGGAAAACACGTGCCGTGAATGGCCTTCCGTTGATTTGTCCACAGCGGCTCGAGGCAAGAGCCCTGACCGGTGTGACCTGATAGAAGCCTGCTGAGCCTTCAACTCGCAATAGGTCTGTCCACCGGGCAGAGCCCCCGCCATCGTCCCGTCACCCGGATGAGCGGAGGGACATTTCGATGGTGACAGTAGGGATCGACCCACACAAGCACGTCCATGTTGCGGTGGCTGTCGATGCTCGCGGTAATCGCATAGGCAAGCCGCTGACCGTGAAAAACGATGGGCTGCTGATTACCGCGGTGCTCACCTGGATTCGCGCGATCACGGACGCCACCCCAGTGACCTGGGCCATCGAAGACGGTCACGGCTTTGCCCGCCGGCTGGCCGATGGACTGCTGCTTGCGGGTCAAGAGGTGGTGTGGGTTCCTAGCCGGCTGACCGCCGCGCATCGTAAGTTGCACGCCGCCACGGGCTCCAAGTCAGATGCCATCGATGCCGTCGCGGCCGCACATGCCGCGATCGCGACACCGGATCTGACCCGCCATCGCATCGACGAGCGGGTCCGCGAACTCCGCGTTCTCACCGACTACCGTGCTGACCTCGTCAAACGCCGCACCATGATGATCAACCAGCTCAAGGCGCAATCGCATCTGTGGCTTGACCACACGCCCGGCGACCTGGCGCGGGCCAAGGTAGTAGCGGCGTTGACCGCGCGGCTCGAAGCCGCAGAGGTGGGCATCCACGTACGACAGGTGATCGTCACGATGATCAGCGAGCTCGCCGAGGCCAACAACCGCATCCACGATCTCGACATCAGGATCAAAGAGCTCGTCACGCCCCTTACGCCGAACCTGTTGGCAATAACCGGGATCAGCCACAACTCCGCAGCGGTGCTGCTCTCCGAAATCGGTGACATCGAACGGTTTTCGAGCTCAGCCAAACTAGCCCGCTACACCGGGTGCGCTCCGATTCCCGTCTATTCATCAGACAACGAACGTCACCGACTTCATCGAGGCGGCAACCGCCGTCTCAACAGCGTCCTTTACACGGCGGCGATCGTGCAGACACGCTTCAACCCGGCGGCTCAAAAACTCATCGCACGCCAAGAACCGACGAAGGGTGCCCGCGGCGCCAGACGCATCCTCAAGCGCCACCTCGTCGATGTGATCTACCGAGCGATGCACACCGACCAAGCCTCCTGGCAGCACCAAATCGCCAGATGCCAACCACTCGCATTGACATAGAAGCATCAACCGGCTCCTGCGGTTCTGGTTCGAGAAGGGCGCCGACCTGAGCATGCACACCAAGGCCGACCTCAAACGGATCCAAGACAAACTCAACACCCGACCCCGACCTACCTTGGACCTCGACACGCCCGCCGACCGACTCGCCGCACTCATCGACCAAGCAGCCTGACCAACAGCCGACGTTGCATTGACCGCTTGACAACGCCGGGCTACGGCGTGCGGGTAACCCACGTTCGACGGAGCGGCCGCTGACTGGTTAGCCGTTCTGCGCGATGTCCTCCAGGACGGCGAACATCGTCCGCGTCGGCACGCCGGTGCCGCCCTTGCCGGTGTAACCCCACGGTCCGCCGGTGTTGTACGCCGGCGCAGCGATGTCGATGTGCGCCCACTGGACCCCGTCGGCGACGAACTCGCGCAAATACGTACCGGCGACCAGCATTCCGGCGTAGCGCGAACCGCTCACGTTGGCCAGATCAGCGACCGTCGACTTCAGGTCGTCCTTGAGTTCCTCGGGCAACGGCATGGCCCACGCATTCTCGCCAACCTGCTGGCTGCGCTGGGCCACCCGATCACGGAACTCCTCGCTGCCCATGACGCCCGGAGTGCGCGCACCGAGCGCTACGGTTTGGGCGCCGGTCAGCGTCGACGTCTCGATCAGGTAGTCGGGGTCGTCCTCGCAGGCCCGCACGATGCCGTCGGCCAGGATCAGCCTGCCCTCGGCGTCGGTGTTGATCACCTCGACCGTGATGCCGCCGTACTGGGTGAGCACGTCGCCGGGCCGCTGCGCGGTCGACGAGGGCATGTTCTCCGCCATGGGCACCGTCGCGATGACGTCGATCGGCAGCTTTTGCTTGGCGGCCAGCACCACGGTGGCGATGACGGCGGCGGCGCCGCCCATATCCGAGGTCATGTGGTGCATGTTGGCGGCCGGCTTGATCGAGATGCCGCCGGTGTCGAACGTGATGCCCTTACCGACCAGGGCCACCTTCTTCGACTTCTTGCCCTTGCCCCCGCGGTAAGCGAGTCGGACCAGCCGGGGCGGGCGCGATGAGCCCTTGCCAACGCCGACGATCCCGCCGTAACCGTCCTTGGAGAGCGCCTTCTCGTCGAGCACCTCCACATCGAGGCCCGCATCTTCTCCCAAACCCTTTGCGCGTTTGGCGAATTCGGCGGGGTAAAGGTGGCTTGGCGGAGTGTTCACGAAATCGCGCGCGGTCGCCACGGCGGTCGCGATGTCAGCGGCCCTGACCGCGGCTTCCTTCGTCTTCGCTTTGGTGTCGACCACCAGTGCGGTGATCGCGCGCAGCCCGTTGTCCTTGGGAGCGGTCTTCCCGCTGCGGAACTCGCTGAACCGGTATGCGCCCAGGATCAGCCCTTCGATTGCGGCGCCCAGGTCGATGTCCGACAGCGTCGTGAATACCGTCTCGACACCGTTGAGCGATCGCGCGGCCGCCCCGGCGGCTCGGCGGATCACGTCGGCCGGCCACTCTCCGCTGTTCTTGCCCAGCCCGATCGCCACCACGCTGGTCACCGGGAGCGACGGTGCGATGACCCTGGTTACCTGATCTGGGGTGCCCTTGGCGCCGAGCGCTTCGAGGGCCACCTCGATCTCACCCACCGCCTCGGCGTCGAGGAAAGGATTCGCGACGACCGTCGCCCTGGCGTCATCGTCGGACCCGCTGACCACGGGCACGATCAGCACGGCGTCGACCTTGCGCTTGGGCAGCGACGAGCTGACGGTGACGGTGGGGGCCTGATAACCGGAATTTGCTGGGCTCACGAACGACAACCCTATCGCTCAGCGGGAGAGACGCAGGTCGTAGGCCAGGACCGGATCGTCGAACCCCTTGAGTATCAACGGCTCCAGGGCGATGGCAGGCAGGTCGGGCAGCGCGTTGCGAACGTCGGCTGATGCCAGGATCTGACCCGGCGCCGCCGCGTCCACCAATCGGCTGGCCAGGTTGACCGCAGTACCGAGGTAATCGCCTGCGATGGACAGCACTGAGCCGTAGCCGAGTCCAGCGCGCACCTTCAGGCCGACTTCCTGGGCCCGTGAGTGCTCGACAAGGTCCACCGCCACCTTGACCAACAGCTCGGGCGTCGACGTCACCCACATCACCTCATCGCCGATGAACTTCACCAGACGGCCGCCGGCGCCGTGCACCATGTCCGAAACCGAGCCGCCGATGTCGGTGAGCAGCGTGAACAGTTCGGTCGGCGGGAGCGTCTGCGTGAGCGTCGTGAAGCCGGTCATATCCGCGAATCCGATCCCACACGTCACGTTCGCCGACGCATCGGTGACGACTCCCTCGAAATGGGTTCGGGCGCTGTCGAGGTGCTGCCAGAACACCGCGTTCATCAGCACGTCGAACCGGTGCGTGATCTCGGCGACCGAGCGATACGCCTTCGCGGTGGTGAGTTCGTCGCCGCTGACCACCATCAGCAGATCGGGTTGCACCATGCGCGCCATCGTCCCTGCCGCTTCGGCCAGCCTGGCCATCGAATTTCCGAGCACCCGCAGGAACCCGAGCGCGGCATCGTCGCCGACCAGATTCTTGATGGCCACCCACATCGTCAGCCCGTCGACGTCGGCATGGCTCAACGTGCGTGCGTCCATCTCCGAGATCGAGAGCCCCATCGCCGCCCAGGCGGTCGCGACCTCCTCGACGGGAATCCTGATTGCCTCGGCCGCCGTACGCAGGCTGTGGGTCGGCGGGCCGGGCCCCTGCAGCGCATCGCCGGCCAGCCCGAACAGGCGCCCGCGACGCTCGGCCTCGACCATTTCGTCGGTCGTGAAGCCCAGACCGTCCAGATACTCGATGAGCGCGGCACGCTGGCGCGCATTCGCGATTCCGGCTGCCTCCAGGGCGTCGAAATCGACCACGCCCCGAGTCTGCCAGCGTCGACGGTCCGATTAGGGTTGATTGCGTGGAGAAGACGCAGGCGAGCGAAGTCTTGCAGGGTCCCCTCGAGGACCGTCACCGTCAGCTCGGCGCCAGCTTCGCCGAATTCGGCGGCTGGCTGATGCCGGTTTCCTATGCCGGCACCGTCAGCGAGCACACCGCAACGCGGGAGGCCGTGGGTCTTTTCGACGTGAGTCACCTCGGCAAGGCACTGGTGCGCGGTCCGGGTGCGGCCGCCTACGTCAACTCCGCGCTCACCAACGACCTGCGTCGCATCGGGCCCGGCAAGGCGCAATACACGTTGTGCTGCACCGACTCAGGCGGAGTTGCCGGGGTGGTAGACGATCTGATCGCGTACTACGTATCCGACGACGAGATCTTCCTGGTGCCCAATGCGGCCAACACCGCCGCCGTCGTCGCCGCGCTGGCCGAACGAGCCCCCGCCGGGCTCACGATCACTGACGAGCACCGGTCCTATGCGGTACTGGCGGTGCAGGGACCGAAGTCGCCCGACGTCCTCGCCGCACTGGGGCTGGCGACCGATATGGACTACATGGCGTACGTCGACGCCGAATTCAACGGTGTCCCGGTGCGCGTGTGCCGCACCGGCTACACCGGCGAGCACGGCTATGAGCTGCTGCCGCCGTGGGATCAGGCTCCCGTGGTGTTCGACGCGCTGGTCGACGCCGTCGGTTCGGCCGGGGGAGAGCTGGCGGGCCTGGGTGCCCGCGACACCCTGCGCACCGAGATGGGCTACCCGTTGCACGGCCACGAACTGTCCCTCGAATTGTCGCCGCTGCAGGCGCGGTGCGGCTGGGCCATCGGCTGGAAAAAGGACGCATTCTGGGGCCGCGAGGCGCTGCTGGCCGAGAAGGAGGCCGGACCGCGACGGCTGCTGCGCGGGTTGAAGGCTGTCGGACGCGGGGTGCTGCGGCCCAACCTCGCCGTGCTCGACGGGGACCGCCAGGTCGGCGTCACGACATCGGGAACATTCTCTCCGACTTTGAAAGTCGGCATCGCACTCGCGCTGATCGACACCGACGCCGAGATCGCCGATGGGCAGACAGTCTCGGTCGACGTCCGCGGCCGCGCCCTCGAATGTGAGGTCGTCAGGCCGCCATTCGTCGAGCCGAAAACTCGGTAGTCAGCGGATATACAATCGCTGCATGACTGACGGCCCCCTCGAGTTCACCGTTGAGCGCAACGCAACTCCGGCGAGCGACGAGGTACGGGCATCGATCCTGGCCAATCCCGGATTCGGCCAGTTCCACACCGACCACATGGTGTCGATCGACTACATCGACGGCAAGGGTTGGCACGACGCGCGGGTGACCCCCTACGGCCCGATCCAACTCGACCCGTCGGCAATCGTGCTGCACTACGCCCAGGAGATCTTCGAGGGGCTCAAGGCCTACCGCTGGGCCGACGGATCCATCGTGTCGTTCCGGCCGGAGTCCAATGCCCGGCGACTGAGGACATCGGCGCGACGCCTCGCGATCCCCGAACTGCCCGAGGAGGTGTTCATCGAGTCGCTGCGCCAACTGATCGCCGTCGACGAGCCGTGGGTGCCATCGGCCGGAGGTGAAGAGTCGCTGTACCTGCGCCCGTTCACCATCGCCACCGAACCGGGCCTCGGTGTGCGACCAGCCAACGAGTACCGCTACATGGTCATCGCGTCGCCGGCCGGCGCGTACTTCAAGGGCGGCATCAAACCGGTCAGCGTGTGGCTGTCGACGGAGTACGTGCGCGCCTGCCCCGGGGGCACCGGCGCCGCCAAGTTCGGCGGCAACTACGCCGCATCACTGCTCGCGCAGGCGCAGGCAACCGAGAACGACTGCGATCAGGTTGTGTGGCTGGATGCCGCGGAGCGTCGCTATGTCGAAGAGATGGGTGGCATGAACCTGTTCTTCGTGTTCGGCAGCGGCGGTTCGGCACGCTTGGTCACCCCGGAGTTGAGCGGCTCGATACTTCC